>CAZVFR010000304.1:0-2597 GCA_964626505.1 uncultured Methylococcaceae bacterium | reverse complement strand
CGGACATTCGCTTGCGTTGAATGTCACTGGTGGAAAGCGACCCATTGACTTCATTCGCGTACGCTCGTATATATTTTAGTCGGGACCACATTGTCGCTGAATCGGTTTGTAGCAACATGAAGATTGGCTCGATATACTACAACTAACGTCTTATCCTTCTCATTAATCAAATCTACGATCATTTTATAAACAACCAGATCAAATAGGGGTTAAGAATGACAAAATCCGGGCTATTATTCTTATCGATTTCTTTATCTGCATGCACCGCCAAGTATGACGTAGTGAGACATGAAAATAATCATTTATCAACGTCTGATAGTTATTTTGTTTCAAACCCAAAAGATGGGAAATACGAAACAAATAATTACGTTAATTCCGGTAAAATGACTAGGGATGCCTTTTATAATGAATTAACAAGGTTAGGCATTAAGGTTGGAAAAGACAAAAATATACTAGGAAAGGAAGCATCACTTGTTAACGCAAAGCAAAAAGGGTTTGATGTGCTAATTTTTCTAACTATTTTACACTGGGAAGACCGTGCAACGGAATGGAGTGGTTTACGAGATAGCGCAAAAATCAAGCTGGAACTTGTCGACATTGAAACAGACAGCACAATTGATAATTCTGTTTTGGATTTAGTGGGAACCTGGTGGACATTGGGAGGACTACACCCTCAAGATATGGTAAACGAGACTGTAGGAGAATATTTCCAGCAACTGTTTGGATTAGAAGAATAGAAAAAATAAACGTCCTTTTTTGTCAAGGATACCGCACAGTACGTATAAACGTCCGCTTATGGCACATTAGAGCCTGTCAAAACTCTACTTATCGATCGATTTAACATCCGCTCCCAGCGTAGCTGGCTGAATCACCGCTGACACTGCCTGTCAAATCAAATACCAACTATTGAAATAGGCCTCTACTTCTAGCATCGATAAAATCGCAACCCACTTCTAGTCTACGCAGCTTTCTGAAAAGTAATATCTTCCCCACCAAAATCAATATAAATCGTATCGCCAGGCGCGAATTTGCCAGATAGAATATCCTGGGCCAACGGGTTCTCCAACTGCTGCTGGATCGCTCTTTTGAGCGGGCGAGCACCGTAGGTCGGGTCGAACCCGGCTTCACCGAGTTTATCCAAGGCTGCATCGCTGATTTCCAAAAACATATCGCGTTCCAACAAGCGTTGCTGCAGGTAGCGAACCTGTATGCGTGTGATCGCATGCAACTGGTCGCGTCCCAGCGGGTGGAATACTACAGACTCATCCAATCGATTGATAAATTCCGGACGAAACTGCATGGCGACGATTTCCATTACCGCAGCCTTCATGGCCGCATAATTTTCCTCACCGGCTAACTCTTGAATCCGGTCCGAACCCAGATTGGAGGTCATCACGATGACCGTATTTCTAAAATCAACGGTGCGACCATGGCCATCGGTCAGCCGCCCATCATCCAGAACTTGGAGTAGGATGTTAAACACGTCTGGATGGGCTTTTTCGACTTCATCCATCAAAATCACTGAGTAAGGTTTACGCCGCACCGCTTCGGTCAGATAACCGCCCTCTTCGTAGCCTACGTAGCCCGGCGGCGCGCCGATCAAGCGCGCGACTGAGTGCTTTTCCATAAATTCGGACATATCGACGCGGACCATGGCCTCGTCGGTGTCAAATAAAAACTCCGCCAAAGCTTTGCATAGCTCAGTTTTGCCCACACCGGTTGGCCCCAAAAATAAAAACGAGCCATTCGGCCGGTCGGGATCGGAAAGCCCCGCACGCGAACGACGAATCGCGTTGCTCACGGCCGTTATCGCTTCCTGCTGCCCGACTACGCGCTTGGACAGTTCCTCTTCCATGCGCAGCAACTTATCGCGCTCACCTTCCAACATTTTGGCGACCGGAATTCCGGTCCAATGTGCAACCACTTCGGCAATTTCTTCGTCGGTGACTTTGTTCCGCAGCAACTGCATGTCCTGCGATTCAGCCCGCGAGGCCTGATCCAATTCCTTCTCCAGTTTCGGAATTTCGCCGTATTGCAACTCAGACATACGCGTCAAATCACCCGCACGTCTGGCGGTATCCAACTCGAGCCGAGCCTGTTCCAGACGCTCCTTGATGTGGGTTGCGCCTTGCAAGGACGATTTTTCAGCCTTCCAAATTTCGTTTAAATCGGCAAGTTCACGTTCCAGATCATTGATTTCATCCTGCAACATCCGCAGACGTTTTTGCGACGCCTCATCAGTCTCTTTATTCAGGGCTTCGCGCTCAATTTTGAGTTGTATCAAGCGCCGATCCAACTTATCCATACTCTCGGGCTTCGAATCGATTTCCATACGAATCCGACTCCCGGCTTCGTCGATCAAATCGATAGCTTTGTCCGGTAATTGCCGGTCGCTGATATAACGATGGGATAAAGTCGCAGCCGCCACGATCGCCGGATCGGTAATATCAACGCCATGGTGAACCTCATAACGTTCATTCAATCCACGCAGAATGGCTACAGTATCTTCAACGCTGGGCTCGTCAACCATGATTTTTTGGAAGCGACGCTCCAGGGCTGCATCTTTCTCGATATATTGTCGGTGTTCATCCAGTGTC
>CAZVFR010000303.1:0-2662 GCA_964626505.1 uncultured Methylococcaceae bacterium | reverse complement strand
GATGGCCAGCTTGACCAAAGAAGAAAAACTCGACCGGTGGAGAGTCGTAAAGCTAACCGTTAAATCCTTCGAAATTTGTTGAATATCGATAATTCCCAAGGACGAATAGCCAGTACGACGTTATACCCAAAGCGGTCTTCTAACGGAAGGCTGGAATCAACGTGGCACATTTCGTCGAAGTCCTGAACCAATTTCCCCAGCCTTTTGATAAACATTGCGTGCGAATTATCTGAAAGCATTCCTGTCACGAAGGTCAGCGCCTCACCTTTTTGATTAAAGCTCCCCTTAAAAAATTCTGATTGAATATTTTCCTGGAAAAAGCGCTGCACCGGACCGCCCTCAATCCATGTGAAGTTGCGGGTTGTCAACAGCTTAACCTTATTTCCGGGCAACAATTCGACAAGGCTAAGTTTATCCAGACGGACCAATATCTGAATCAGCTCAGGTTCGTCGAATTTGAAATAGGACAGTATCTCGTCAAACTTCCAATGATTGATCACTAATTCAGTCACCAGGACCAATACTCGATCCGAAACCAACTCCATTTCCTGCTCTTGCGTCAACCTACTAATGGCAAGTTCCTGCTTCATTAAATTGGTCAGATCGCTGACTTCGAAACCTATGAATTCGCAAACTTGGTCCAACCGCTTCAATGAAAAACTTTCGGTAGAAAATAACCGCTTTACGCTAGCTTCGCTCAAACCAAGTTCGACGGCTATATCCGCGTAGGTTACACCTTTGCCTTTGAGCGCGGTTTTTAGTGCTTGGAGCAGCTGCGTCGTTTGTCCCACTCTATATACCCTCCATACGTATCGTTATTTAATACTTAAAGGCGCTCATTTGTCTACCTGCAAGTTTATCGTGTTAAAAGGCGATTCTTTTTGCAACAATGAGTCCGCCGAATGACAACAATGAATCATAGAAAATCAACCCGCGAGGGACTGTCATTCTGGCGAGGAATCTGGGCTAGTTCTAACGAGGCACGACAATGAACCAAGATCATAGTAATAATGTAGGCGCCCGAGTTGCAACCCGATTTAAAACATCGAAAGTAAAATGTCCCGCAAGCATAGAATACTCGGACATTGGGCAACGAAAATCAATCGAGGCTACGCTGTGGACCTTACTCAAATTATCGGGGCTAACCCTTGTTCTGCTGGTAATCGGCCTGATGGGATTTATCGCCGGAAATGTTTGGGAGCTCTACCCTAAACTTACTCGCATTGACTTTGGTGTACCCTCAGACGTCATAATCGTTATGATGACTGGGTGCCTTGCACTTTCGATTTTGGTGTGGCGCCCGGCCATTCACACCGCAATCATTAGTGGTGTGATCATAATCGTCGCGGTGTATTGGGGCATCAATATCAACAATTTGCCTACCCGGGCGCATTACACTATGAGCGATATGTCGGAACAAAAATCCACTATCGTAAAAAAACCGGAGCAACAAACCAAGCCGCTTATCGTACCGCATATGCGCCGCAGATTATGCCTGGAAGACGGCGCGGATAGTGATCGAAGCGAATGCCAAAATCAAAGTGGCAACAAACGTGGATATACTTGGGCTACGTTATAAGTGGAAACAATGCCGCAAGCGAACGTAGGCTGTGGCCTTAAGACGTAGAGTAACTGTTCAGATTGGCCTCAAATTTATTCGAGTACAAGGAGAAAACGCTCCAGACGTTTTTGTGACGCCGTAATCGGATAAATTTGAGGGTAAGCCGAGCAGTTACGACCCTTCAAGCAAATAATCCAACCATAAACTCGATAGTTTCTCCTGAACTGTATTCTGCCGCAGCCTTGCGTTCAGGTTCGGAAAATCAACGCGATCCAGGTCCTGATCCTGGTTATAGCAGGAATACACAAAATACTCTTCACCGGTATCGGGATCGATGTGCTTACACAGGCATTGCGCGCAAACGCCCTTCATCATGCATTGCATTGGAGAGTTTATTGAACCAATGGCTTTATGTTGCTTGAGATAAGGCTTTAACATCCCGTATCGGGCATCTTTGACTGCAGCCATCATGCGATCCGAACCGATAACGATCATTTCGTCTACTTCGTTCAGCTTAATGGAGATCTCACCCAATTCGCCTTTGGCGTATCGCTCCATGCTTTGCAGAATATTGCCGACATTAGATTTATCCTGTGATCGGGTTATTGGTATGGCCTCTACACCAGGCGCTGGGTCCACGGACCAAATAATCACATCCGCCGCAGCTTCGATATCGGCTACTTTAAACAAGTCTTGGGGGTTCTTATAGCCGGCGAAATAGATCACTCGATTTCCAGCCGCTCGCATGGCCTTACCTATAGAAAACAATACCGCGTTACCCAACCCGCCACCGGCCAACAAAACCGTCTTACCCGACGGAATCTCGGTCGCGGCCCCTGTGACCCCCATAACCACAACCGGATCACCGGGCTTCCACAAAGCACATAGCCGCGAGGAGCTTCCCATCTCCAGTGCGATCAAAGAAATCAACCCTTTTTCTTTGTCTACCCAAGCCCCAGTCAATGCGATGCCTTCGGTCGCCAACACTGTATCCTTGATGACCGGTGCGTGGGCTTCAAAATTTTGCACCCGGTAAAACTGCCCGGGATAGAATTGCAATGCCTGCCGTGGCGCTCTGACCACAACTTCGATAATCGTTGG
>CAZVFR010000302.1:0-2876 GCA_964626505.1 uncultured Methylococcaceae bacterium | reverse complement strand
CGAAAGTTAAATCACCTCCGGCATAGCCGGAGGCTTGTTAGCTGACGACCTCTAAGGGCTTAAGTAAGCGCCCAAGGCGCAGCTATATTCCTAAGCGTAGCTGTTCTAGTGCTCATCTGCTTGGGGTTTCATACGTTCGTGCCGATTAATTATGTAGATGCAAGTGTCCGCATCGAGCATATAGGGCATCAGTCAAATTCCGCGCGCTGTTCAAGCGGCGGTTCGTGTTCACGTCGATTGAGAACGGCTTCGACAAAGTCGTCGCTCGGTCGGGCGGCATTCGCCCAGTAGTCGTCCCAATTCTCAAAGCGCGGGCTGAGGATGACATGACGGCCCTCACGACGGATCGTCACCTCATCGCAATCAAAACGAAATTCTTGCGGGAGTCGTACTGCTTGCGATGCGCCTGACATGAATACCTTTGCTGTTTGCTTTTGCCATCAGAGCGCATTACTCCTTTGAATGAATTTGTCGTTTCCCGCATGCCTTCGTCACACGGGTAACCAGAACGCGATCGCACTGCATACGATCATGCCGGTGATGCTGATGTGCAACGCTTTGCTAACGGCCGTGCAGATTAACGCCGCCCGGCTTTGTCCCCTGAATGTGAATTCACATCAACTATGCAGTCGCTTTTCTATGGTGGGGCGTAGCCTGTTGTTTGCCGTACAGTATTGTTCTAACCACGAAGGTATTTGTCTGGCCGGCAAAGGTAGCCCGATGTTAAAACCTTGTGCAAAGTCACAATTGAGTTCTCGTAGAATCGTTAATACTTCTGGGTTTTCGACACCTTCCGCGATGACCTTTTTCCCCATGTTGTGTGCAAGATCGATGGTGGAATGCACGATTACCGCATCGTTTTCATCCTCCAATAAATCCAAGATGAACGATCGATCAATTTTTATCACTGAGATGGGCATTTTTTTTAAGCGGTAGAGCGACGAATAACCCGTGCCGAAATCGTCGATGGCCATTAACACGCCTAACTTATCTAAATGCATAAGGGTCTTTTCGACCTGTTGTAGATCCGTCATGACGCTGCTTTCGGTGATTTCAAGCATTAGGCTCGCGGGTGGAACTGCCCATTCGGCGAGTGTAATCTCAACTTTGCGGGCGAACCCGGTATCTTGCAGATCTTTGATCGACAGGTTAACCGCCATGACGCAATCGATACCCAGGCGTCGCCAATTTGCCAATTGTGAAATTGCTGTCCTAAGGCACCATAGGGTTAATTTTTGGATCAAACCCGTGCTTTCAGCCAGGGGAATAAAATCTGTCGCCGGAATAAATTCATCGTTATTCACGCGCCAGCGGGAGAGCGCTTCCAGTCCGCAGAAACGTCTATTCTGAACGTCGATTACCGGTTGATAAAACAATTCCAGTCCGTCGCAGCTAATGGTTTCCTTGAGTTTAATGCTTTGCTCCAACCGGCTCAGAGTATACTTATCCTGGGTTTTATTATAAATCGTAAAACCGGCAGCGTTACGTTTAGCCACGTACATGGCGACGTCCGCGCGGCGCAGGAGTGTTTCCTGGTTTTTGCCGTGTTGGGGGTACATACAGATTCCGATGCTAAGGCCGATTCTAAGGGTGTGCTGTTCGACTTCGAACGGTGGTTCCATCACCTTAAGAACTCGCTTGGCTACGGCAACGGCCATATCGCAGGTCGTATCCGGCAATAACACCGCAAATTCATCGCCGCCAAGCCGCGCCACCGTATCACGGTCACGGACCGAGTGATGCAGGCGCGGTGTAATTTGCTGCAAAAGCTGATCGCCTACGTGATGACCCAAGGAGTCGTTAACGTCTTTGAATCGATCCAGATCCATCAGCAACACAGCCCCGGTGATATTTTTATTTTCGGCCGTTTTTAGCGCGTCGCTGATCCGATTACGCAAGAATTTGCGATTCGGCAGGCCCGTTAGATCATCGTGTAGGGCATGGTGTCGGGCCAGCGCGGTAAGGTGGTCGGCATTTTCAATGCTTCGACTACATAATTTTATGACCAATACAACAAAGCAGCTGCCGAAAATCAATACCAGTGATATAACCAATTCTATGTATGATGTCGGGTGGTCCAGTAAGTGCCAGGCGAACAAACTATAACCGACTAAAAAGAATACAATCAGGGAAGATAACAGCTTCCAACCAAAATCCTGCTGGGGATGTTTGCCAAGAGCCAGGGACGGTCTCAACGAATAAGAAAGTAAGCCAATGCCCGCCAACACCAACACAATACAGGTCAGTTTAAGTTCCATTTTGTACGTCCATGCTATGCATAGTCACCGTCTGAAAGAACGATTAGTTGCATGTGAAACGCGGCTCTGGAGGAATCATCAAGTCCAGCGCGGTCGGGCCATAATAGCGCCATGAAGAACCAATCACAATGCTAGGGAGATTGTTTCCCCATTTTGACAAGCCTGCTTCAGGCGCGAAAGATCTCAGCTATGGGAGGGATGCGTCTCTTTTTAATAAACATGAGGTTTTTATAATGGGTTGCTTTGGCTTGTTAAGTGAGCCATTTACTCGATCTATAATTCGATTTCTTTCAATTGAAGAGGGGCGCATGAGAAGGTCCTGGTGACCGAGTACTCCAATATCAAGAAGTCACCCCCTGACCAGCCTTCAACAAGGTGGGCACAATCTGAGACAGCGTTTCTTTTAGGCTCTGTTCGCGTTTGTTGTTGGTACCCAATAAATACGCCTTGTGTAGATATTCTAAAGTTTCACCGAAATTACTCCTATCGGTCGTGCTAGCATTTAAGCTACCATACGCAAAAGAACCGAGACAAAAGAATTGTGTCGGGGTTTGGGTGAAGCAGGCCAAAGGCTGAGAAAATCCTCGCTCAAAGCCGCGTTGGCAACGAGTCTTCGCA
>CAZVFR010000301.1:0-3202 GCA_964626505.1 uncultured Methylococcaceae bacterium | reverse complement strand
GAATCATTCCTTGCTCCCTTAATAAATTCACCCAGAGTGAATTTATCCTTTTTTTGTTATTGGCGCTTTTTATTCTCCACTAATTTTTACAGTTTGGCCAGTATGATTCGTTAACGCTTCAGACTGAAAGGGCGAGTGCAGTATTGGGTTATTTCGTAATTTTTAAGATTTGCGAACCATGGGCCGCGTGAATGGTCTTAGGTTGACCATATTATATTTTAAGGGGGTAATCCATGTTGGAAATTAGAGGCAGTGATTTATCGATTCCGTCTAATAAAGTTCGCTACGTGGCGAATGCTTTGGAGTTGGAATACGACTATACGCGGTTGGATCTTGCCGCTGGCGAGCATAAGAGCGAAGCACAGTTGAAGGTGCATCCGGCCGGTAAGGTTCCGGCGATTGTTGATGATGGTTTTGCACTGTTCGAAAGTAACGCGATTTGCCGTTATCTGGTGCGTAAGCACAACTCACCGCTTTATCCTGAAGAATTGAAGCAAACTGCCTTGGTGGATCAATGGATTGATTTTGGTTCGATGCACATTGGTGCGGCGATGATCAAGGTTTTCTTCAATAAAATTATCGCACCGGCGATGGGCCTTGATGTGGACGAGCGGTCGATGCAAGATGGTGGAAATTTTTTGAATAATTTTTTACCGGTGGCGGAGCAGCAATTAGCCGCAAACACTTATATCGCGGGCGAGACCATGACGCTGGCCGATATTAATCTTTTGGCTAACTTGGACCCGGCGGAGTTGAGCGATATTGATCTGAGTGGCTACAGTAAACTCAGCGTTTGGCGTAGCGGCTTAAAACAACAGGCTTTTTATCAAAAGTGTTTTAATGATTACAGTGATGTGATCAAAGCCTTGGCAGCATAACTGCTTCACAGTAACGCTTTAGGCGTTTTTGTGACGCTGTAATCGGGTAAAGTTGAGGCTAGTTTAGGTTTGTCTCGGTCAAAGTGCGATTAACACAGATTCGCAGTCCGTCAAATCCTGATATATCGCGTCGAGTTGTTGCTGGCTTTGCGCCAGTATGGTGATGGTCACGGATAAATATTTTTCGCCTTTGCTCAATTTACTGCTGACCGCGGTTTCCGGGAAATCGGGTGCGTGTTTTCGAACCAGCTCGATGATTAGCAGGTCGAATTTTTCAGCGTTGCGTCCCATGGCTTTGATCGGAAAGTCGCAAGGAAATTGCAGCAATGATTCATTCGCGCTCATGTCGATTGGTCTATAGGAAGTTTTAACTACTCGGCGTAAAGCCAGAAACGTAGCATAACTATCCTAAACCAAGCAATCAGTTCGTCATGCTCGCAGGGAAGCGGGCATCCAAATTGCCATGGACGGCAAGTGATTACATCCCTGTAACTTGGATTCCGGCAGTCCATGCCGGAATGACGTTGTGGGTGATTTCGATGACTTAGATCACGTCGTAGATTAAACGTTGAGTAGTTATAGGGCGTTTTATTCATTCCAGTACATCAGTGCCTTGTCGTAAAGCTTACGGAATATACCACCTTCAGGCATGGCGTTCAGTGCAACCAGCGCTTGGCTGGCAATTTGCTCACCAACCAGCGTTATGTTTAGGGCTCCGAGTTCCGCTCCCGCATCCAAGGGCGCAATGACCTGTTTGTCGATCTCCATGGTGGCTTCGAGATCGTCATAGTGGTGTCTCGGTATAGTAACGTAAAAATCGTCGGTCAAACCCAAGGCTAATGTTTTTGTCTCACCTTTCCAGACGCGGATCTCGGTGAGTTTCTGTTGGGCCTGGTAGAGGCGGTGGGTTTCGAAAAAGCGAAATCCATAATTCAGTAGGGTTTGGTTTTGGTTGGCTCTGGCGTTTTCGCTTTGTGTGCCCATTACGACGGAGATCATACGCATATCATTGCGTTTGGCCGAGGTTACCAAACAGTAACCGGCGGCTTCTGTATGTCCGGTTTTGACACCGTCAACGGTTGAATCGCGCCACAGCAGTTTGTTTCTGTTGTGTTGAGTGATGTTGTTATAGGTATACTCTTTGACCGCGTGCCAGGCATAGTGGTCGGGGAATTCTTTGATCAGCACACGGGTCAGCGTTGCGAGGTCCTTGGCGGTAGTATAGTGGTCCGGGCTTGGCCAGCCGGTGCTGTTCGTGTAATGCTTATGGGTCATGCCGAGGCGTTCGGCTTGTTGATTCATCAGCTCAGCAAAGGTTGCTTCGTCGCCGGCGATGTGTTCGGCCAGCGCGACACTGGCATCGTTACCGGATTGAATGATGATGCCTTTCAGCAAGTCTTCGACCGAGACCTGACGGTCAACCTCGATATACATGCGAGAACCGCCCATTTGCCAGGCTTTTTTACTCACGGTGACTTGATCCGTCAGCGCCAGGTTGGCGTTGGCCAGCTCGCGGAATGCCACGTATACCGTCATTATTTTAGTTAGACTCGCGGGGTCTAGATGTTCATCCGGGTGGTTTTCAACCAGCACTCTGCCGCTGTTGAAATCTTGCAGAATATAGGCGCTGGCCGCAAGCTTGGGTGCGCTGGGAATTGGGATTTTTGCTTCCGCGTGGGCGTAGCCGGTTGCTGACAGAAAAAGCAGGATGAGTAATAAGCGTGAGAACGGGGATTTCATGGTTTCTGAGGGTTCCATCTCTGGATATAAAAGCAATGTGCTATTCAGCTTGCGCTTTGAAGTCGGTCAGGCCAACCCGGCAATGGGACTAAACAGAGGTGAGCTGAATAGGCATTATTGTATCATGGCGGCGGTTTGATCCGGGGATTCGAAGACTAATCGGCTGGTCGTATAGCCTTGTTGGTTTAAGTGTTCAATGACCTTCTCAGCTTCGCTGAACGAGTCCAAGGGCCCTAGTTGTACCCGATAGACAGGATTGGTTGTCTCATTATCGGCTGTTACGCGTACGGTGGGTAGATTTGGGTGTCCAATAGTGTCGGATAGCTTGTCTGCATTATTGCGTTCTGAAAACGCGCCTATTTGTACGAACAACTGGTGGTCGGTTGTGGGTTGATCAACTTCTAAGCGACCCAGTTTGGATATGCTTACGTCGCGAATTTCAACCCGGCCGGTTCCTTTACGAATAATGTCCAGCTTCTTGGCTGCCGCGTAGGATAGATCGATAATCCTACCCGCATGGAAAGGCCCACGGTCGTTGACGCGGACGACAATCTCGCGGCCATTTTGCAGGTTTCTGACATTGA
>CAZVFR010000300.1:0-3304 GCA_964626505.1 uncultured Methylococcaceae bacterium | reverse complement strand
CAGCAGTCCGATAACAAGGATATTCCCGACTGGTACCAGGAACGCATTAACAGCTTATTCGAAAGAATTGAACAGCAATTTGCCAACTTGATTCCGGCTACTACGCTTGCGTCGGAAAACGCGTTGGCGGCTCGCGCATTGTGGAGCGGTGTACACGGCAACTGCGTTTTAGCACTTACCGAAAAACTGGATATCGTGGGCATCGAAGACATCGAAAAAACCTGCGACCTCTTGATTGAAAACTTTTTAACCGGCTGGATTCAGACCCGCGGTTAAGGCATTCTTAGCCTATGCTACGAAGAACCCAATTCGGTGTCACTGCAGGTAATGACCAAGGCGCAAATGCACCGGCCAATCGAATGCTATTTGCTTGCGTTTACGATTGTGGATTTTACTGCTTAGTCTTTTGACAAGATTCCGAGCGAATACCAAATCACTTGCAATTTCCAAGCTAGAGTCTTCACCGCTTTTCAAAGCAATCAGATGGATCTGAAAACCCGCATCAATCAACGCGTCTATTAACCAAGCGTAATCGACAACAGTGATAACAACTATACCTTGAAGCATGGATTTATGCGGCGCTAGTCGCTGCAGGACTGTGTCTTTCCCTTGATCAATATCCACCTGATCAACAATCTGGTTACTTTCGTCCAATAGCACAATTTTGTTGCGCCCCTGGTTTAGCCTTACTACGCCGAAGAGTTTGCCGGTAGAGCCATATCTGTTATGCAACATTTTTTTTGAGTGCCAACCATTAGGAATCCCTCCCAATCTACGAAACTATTGTAAATCGAACTAATTATTCAGCTTTATAGCCTGATAGTATGCCAGAAAGATGAACACATTCTGAATAAAAACAAATCTACGATAAGCTAGGTAACCTCAGGCAGGTAAATACAGCGGCCTAGGCTTGAAAACTACACTGATAGGTCGGCCATTGGCTAACGCGTTAAATAGTTTAGTTTCTTATACTTAGAGACTTTATCACCAATTCGGTAACAGCCGGATAATCGATCTTCCCGCTACCCATAAGCGGGATCACATCAATTGCAATAATTTGTTTCGGTAGATTAATTTCTCCGATTCCTTGAGCATTCTCAAGCAATTCTTTACGATTCGCGCCAGCGACATCGGTGACCAAAACCAACTGCTCGCCTTTTTTCGGATCAGGTACCGCCACAACCGCATGTTGTCCTTGCGGCCACACACACACGGCGAAATCCTCGGCGGCCGCAAGCGAGACCATTTCACCGCCGACTTTGGCGAATCGCTTGGCTCGCCCCTGGATAGTTACGAAGCCGGACTCATCCACATCGACAATATCCCCGGTATCGTACCAACCTTCTCCAAATTTAGAGGCAGGCGGCGCCAGCTCTCCTGGCTTTTCGGACAGCAGATAACCCAGCATAATATTCGGCCCTGAAACGTGTAGCTTAGCGCCCGTTTTGACACCTGGGACCGGTTCCAGCTGATAAGAAATGCCAGGTAAAAGCCGGCCCACCGCGCCAGCTTGATTATCCATGGGTGTATTAGCCGCGAGCACGGGACTGGTCTCGGTAGCGCCGTAACCCTCGAAAATGCGAATACCGAATTTCGTAGACCACACCTGCCGGGTATCCTCTTGTAGCTTCTCGGCACCTGCGAACACATAGCGAATACTGTAAAAATCATAGGGGTGGGCATGCTTGGCGTAGCCCGACAGAAAGGTGTTGGTGCCGAATAATATGGTCGCGTTGATCTCGTAGGATATTTCCGGAACCACTCGATAGCGCAAAGGAGACGGGTATAAAAACGCACGCATTCCGGAAAGCAAAGGCAACAGCATCCCGGCCGTAAGACCGAAAGAATGGAACAGCGGCAAAATATTCAGAATGATATCTTGAGCGCTGAAATCCACTCGGGCCGCAAGCTGCGCGCGGTTGGCCAATAAATTACTGTGCGAAAGGACAACGCCCTTAGGCAATCCTTCAGAGCCCGATGTAAATAGCACCACGGCGGGTTTATTGGACTGCTGATCCACGCGTTGATACCAGTAGTTCGCTGTGCGGCACCGCAACCAAGCGTTTAGCGCCGCGAATTTCGAAATCCCCGCGGAGATTTCCTCTTAATATTTCACCTCAATATTGCGGCTCAAAAGCTCCACCGGCTCGTCCAAATCCGCTAGTTCCACAAACTGCCTTGACGTCAGTACGGTTTTTATTTTGGCTGTATTACACGCTGATAGCATGCCCTTACTACCCGCCGTGTAATTCAGCATCGCAGGTACACGCCCCGTTGCCTGCAATCCCAGCATAACCGCAACGGTAACCGTGCTGTTGGGTAACAAAACACCGACGAATTCTCCATCTGAGGTGAATTTATCGAACGCATCCGCCAACGCTAAAGCCTTGGTTATGAGCGCATTGTAATGTAGTGGTTTGCGCTTGATATCTTCCAGAACTACATGCCGTCCGCCGTGTATACGCCTGGCATCCAGCAATGCGGAAAAGATCGTGCGATGATAGTCACTGGTTTGAAACATCATCTCAGTCATCAAATCGGCCAGGACGCGGCCTGCAAACTTGCGGCGTTCGCGTGCCGGTATGCCCGGCGGTGGGCTAATTTTTACAGCGGGCAAAATATTGAGTTTTATTTTCGGAAACCAACGCAACCGCACCAAACCGCGCATGCGCGAAAACGGCGTATATTGTGTCCCTTCAATGCATATCGGTAATATCGCCGCTTCAGACTTAACCGCGGCGAGCCCGGTACCATCGTAGATTTTCATCAGCGAGCCGGTTACCGTAATTCGGCCCTCCGGAAAGATAATCGCCTTTTGGTCCTTTTTCAGATACGCGATCAGCGACTTGGATGAAAGCGGGTTGGTCGGGTCCATTGGAAATACGCCACACAACATCAAAAACGGCTTGATCCAAAGTGCTCGAGCGATATAAGTATTAATCGCGAAAGTAACTCTATCGGGCAAAAACACACCCAAAAGCAGAGCATCCAAAAACGACGAATGGTTGGCAACGATCAGCACGCGTTTCCCAGCATCGTGATAGTTCTCCAAACCGGTTACTTCAACCTTGTAAAGCAGAGTCAATAAACGGTGTAAAATTCGTTTGAGCATTTTTCCTCCGAATCAAGTCTAGCTACTGTTAGCTAATTCTACTTTGTCAAATTACTAATGTAGGGTGTGTTGTACGCACCATAGCGACATCCGAAGAGCAAAATAACGCTGATTGGTGCGTACAACGCACCCTACAGTGATAGTCTCCGTTAAATGTGACAAAGTAGAACTAACCATAGGCCAAATTGGTGA
>CAZVFR010000299.1:0-3444 GCA_964626505.1 uncultured Methylococcaceae bacterium | reverse complement strand
AATTGATTTGGATTGACTACGCGATATTGGGCCTGATCGGCATCTCCGCTACGATTGGATTATTTCGAGGCTTTGTTCGTGAGGCCTTCTCATTGGCGACTTGGGCGGTCGCGTTTTGGGTGGGACTGACTTTTAGCAGTGCGTTTTCCGAATACTTGCTATCTGTAATTAGTTTACCGTCTGCTCGTACGGCGGCCGCATTTGTTATTTTGTTTTTGCTAACATTAATACTGGGAAGTTTGCTTGGCTATTTGTTGGCTCAATTGGTGACCAAAACCGGTTTAACTGGATCTGACAGATTTATGGGCCTGTTATTCGGTATTGGTCGGGGTATCGTTGTGATAGCGGTGTTGGTTTTGTTGGCTGGGCTTACGCCGATGCCCTCCGATCCCTGGTGGCAGGAATCTACGCTTATCGAGCCCTTTCAGTCTATCGCGCTTTGGCTGCGCGATCAGCTACCGACGAGTATGGCTGGGAAGATTGACTACAGGCGAACTTGATTAATTTTTTTCAGTATTTTTTCGGAAATAGAATCATGTGCGGTATTGCGGGAATTGTTTCCCATAAAGAAGTAAATTTTGAACTGTACGAGGCCTTGACTGTTCTTCAGCATCGTGGGCAGGATGCCGCGGGCATGGTTACCTACGAAGGTGGACGTTTGCACTTGCGGAAGAATAATGGACTCGTGCGTGATGTATTTCTACCCCATCATATGCCGCGACTGAAGGGTACTATGGGCATTGGGCATGTGCGCTACCCAACCGCCGGTTGCGATAACTCTGCTGAAGCACAGCCGTTTTATGTGAATTCACCCTACGGAATTTCGTTGGCGCATAACGGCAATCTGACCAATGCGGAATCCTTAAAGCGCGACTTGTTTGTCGAAGAACAGCGACACATCAATACGGATTCGGACTCCGAGGTTTTGCTGAATGTCTTTGCACACGAACTCCAAAGTTTGGGTAAGCTTCGTCTGGATGTCGAAGATCTTTTTCGTGCGGTGTCGGTGGTGCACAAAAGATGCCGTGGGGCTTATGCAGTCGTATTGATGATTACCGGCTTTGGCATACTCGGGTTTCGAGATCCGCATGGAATACGGCCTATTGTGTTTGGAAAACGGGGTTCCGAACAGGAGCCCGAGTACATGATTGCGTCGGAAAGTGTAGCCCTTGATGTGCTTGGGTTTGACTTGGTTCGTGATATTAAACCCGGTGAAGCCGTGTTCATCGAGAGTAATGGTACCTTGCATACGCGGCAATGTGCGGACAAGATTGAGCATAGTCCCTGTATTTTCGAATATGTTTATTTCGCGCGTCCCGATTCGATCATAGATAATGTATCGGTTTACAAAGCAAGGCTTCGTATGGGCGAAAAACTGGCTGAAAAAATCCTCGGAATTCGGCCTGATCACGATATTGATGTGGTTATTCCGATACCTGATACGAGTCGCACGGCTGCGCTGCAATTGGCTTATGTATTGGGCGTCAAATATCGCGAAGGGTTCATTAAAAATCGCTATATTGGACGTACTTTCATCATGCCGGGACAGCAAATGCGTACTCGATCAGTGAAGCGGAAGTTGAATGCAATCGATTTAGAATTTAAAGGGAAAAACGTATTGTTGGTAGACGATTCTATCGTACGTGGAACAACTTCTAAACAGATTGTCCAAATGGCCCGCGATGCGGGGGCTAACAAAGTATACCTGGCTTCAGCGTCACCGCCGGTGCGATACCCGAATGTATATGGAATTGATATGCCCTCGGTTGAAGAGTTGATCGCGCACAATCGCGATGAAGATGAAATTCAAAGCGTTATCGGCGCCGATTGGATAATTTACCAGGACCTTGATGACCTTATTGATGCGGTGAAGCGCAAGCAATCCGCAATTGAGCGCTTTGATACGTCTTGTTTTAATAACGAATATATTACCGGTGATATAACCAAGAAATACCTGGAATCCCTGGAAAACAAAAGAAACGATAAAGCTAAAACTGACAGCCAGTCCGAAGATGCGATAATGGAACTCAATAATACCGCTTAAGCGGGGTTGCGTTGGATTATTCTGGAATGACCTGGATTGGTAAACGGCATGAACACCGCCACCTTCCAACTTCCCGGCTATTTAATGTGAACAAAAGAGAAGGCTATTGACTGACAAAAACGCTTCACCCACTGCTTTAGAGACGCACGCGATTAGAACCGGTCAAAGTCGCACGCAAGAAGGTGAACACAGCGACCCGATGTTCGTGACTTCGAGTTACGTCTTCAAAAACGCTGCCGAAGCGGCGGCGCGCTTCGCGGGACAACAACCCGGGAATATTTATTCGCGATTTACCAATCCAACGGTTCGAACCTTCGAGAAACGACTGGCCGCGATGGAAGAGGGCGAACGTTGTATGGCCGTCGCGTCGGGTATGGCGGCAATTACAACCCTGGGTATGGGGTTGTTGAAGGCTGGCGATCATGTTGTTTGTTCCCGCAGTGTTTTCGGTAATACGGTTTTATTGTTCCAGAAGTTTTTCAGCAAATTTGGCGTTGATACGACATTCGTGGATTTAACCGATCTGGGTGCCTGGGAAGCTGCGATCAAGGAGGAAACACAATTTTTATTCGTTGAAACGCCCTCGAATCCGTTGACCGAAATTGTGGATATTGTACAGCTCGCTGAAATGGCGCACGACCATGGCTGTTTGTTGATTGTCGATAATGTATTCTGCACACCGGTATTGCAAAAACCTCTGGCTTTGGGCGCTGATTTGGTTGTGCATTCGGCAACCAAATATTTAGACGGCCAGGGGCGTTGTGTTGGCGGTGCGATCATTGGCCCGGATGCGCTAATCGAAGAACATATTTATCCGTATCTTAGGACTGGCGGTCCATCGATGAGTCCGTTTAATGCCTGGGTTTTTTTAAGCGGCCTGGAAACCTTAGCTGTACGTATCAAGGCGCATTGCGAGAATGCGAACCGATTAGCCCACTGGTTGGAGAACCGGCCTGAAGTATTGCAAGTTTATTATCCAGGCCTTCATTCTCACCCTCAATATTCTCTGGCGTGCGAGCAGCAACACGGCGCTGGCGGTGTATTAAGTTTTGAGATCGAGGGCGGCAAGGCAGCGGCGTGGAATCTAATCGACAATACCCGAATGTTGTCGATTACGGCGAATTTGGGTGATGTTAAAACAACCATTACCCATCCCGCAACCACAACCCACGGTCGCCTGACTGACGAAGAGCGCGCCGCGGCTGGAATAAAGGATGGCTTGGTTCGAATTTCGGTGGGCTTGGAAAACATCGAAGATGTTGAGAAAGATCTTGAGCGCGGGTTTTAAAGGCTGCAGGGAGGCACCGGGCGCAATGTTCCACAAGTAACCGACAGGTTGTTATTTTGTATACTCAGCGAACTTAAAATTCCCTGTAACTGCTCAGATTGCCCTCAAATTT
>CAZVFR010000298.1:2978-3466 GCA_964626505.1 uncultured Methylococcaceae bacterium | reverse complement strand
TACGTTGTAAACTGGCCCTATGAAAAAAACAATTTTTGACCCAAACTGCAGCAAATGCCCGCGGTTGGTGGCTTTGCGTCGTGAGGTAAAAGCGGCTTACCCAGCGTATCATGCGGCGCCGGTGGCGCCCTTCGGTGCGGCCGGTTCTAATCTGCTCGTTGTCGGGCTCGCGCCAGGTTTGCACGGTGCCAATGCGACGGGCCGTCCTTTTACGGGAGATTATGCGGGTTTGTTGTTGTATAAAAATTTGTTCGACTTTGGTTTTAGCAACAAACCGGAGTCAATAGCACGAGATGACGGCTTGGAATTGCACGAATGTGCGATCACCAATACGGTCAAGTGTTTGCCGCCTAAGAATAAGCCTCTGGGTGCTGAGGTGGCTACTTGTAATAAATATCTCCAAGTTGAGCTTGCTCAAGTTCAAAAAGTGATTTTGGCTTTGGGCCATATCGCACATAACGCAGTATTGCGCGGACTTGAGGTTCCCC
>CAZVFR010000298.1:0-2968 GCA_964626505.1 uncultured Methylococcaceae bacterium | reverse complement strand
AAGACCTTTAAGTTTGGACATAATAATGTTCATGCTTTGTCCGAGAACCGGCATTTGGTTGATTCTTACCACTGCAGTCGATATAACATGAATACCGGTAGATTGACGGAGGCGATGTTTAGGGATGTGTTTCATAGTGTTGCCCGCTTGATAGACAAATGACGCAAGATAACCAGCAAGAGTTTGATTTTGAGTTTAGCGGTTTTCTTGCGTCGCTGACTCAAAAACCCGGCATCTATAGAATGCTGAACGCTAATGCCGAAGTCATCTATATTGGTAAAGCCAAAAATCTAAAAAAGCGCGTCTCAAGTTATTTTCGGACCAAGGAAGCGAGTCCCAAACAACGGGTAATGATGGGTCATATTCGATCCATCGAAATCACTATGACCCGCACGGAAGGCGAGGCGCTACTTCTGGAAAGCCAATTCATTAAGCGCTACAAACCGCGTTACAATATTTGCTTACGCGACGATAAAAGTTATCCGTATATTTACGTGACGACCCACCAGAAATTCCCACGGGTTGGCTTTCATCGCGGCGCCAAGAAGAAACAAGGTCGTTATTTCGGACCTTATCCAAGCGCAGGCGCGGTTCGCGAAAGTCTTAAATTACTGCAAAAGATATTTCCGGTACGCCAATGTGAAGATTCGGTATTCAAGAACCGATCCAGGCCGTGTTTGCAATACCAGATTGATCGTTGCACGGCACCTTGTGTGGGTTTGATTGATGACAAAGCCTACCAAGAGGACGTTGATTTTACGCTGATGTTTTTGCAAGGTGACGGGGATCGGCTGATTAATGTGTTGGTTAAGGCTATGGAGCTGGCCGCTAGTAAGTTGCTGTTCGAAAATGCAGCCCGTTATAGAGATCAAATCGCGACTTTGCGGCAGGTACTGGAAAAGCAATATGTTCACGGCGAACGTGGCGATCTGGATATTATTGCCTGTGCATCGCGGGTAGGAATGGCCTGTGTACAAGTGTTTTATATACGTAAAGGACAGCACATTGGCGAGAAAACTTTTTTTCCGAAGTTACCCAATGAGGACGAGCCCGGTAGTGTTTTAGATGCTTTTATACCGCAATATTATTTGGATCGAATGGTTCCACACGAGATTCTGCTCAGTCATGACTTGAACAACGTAGATTTGCTGGAAGAGTTTTTGAGTAGCCGGTCGGGACATAAGGTATCGATAGCAATCCGCTTGCGCGGTGAGCGGTTGAAGTGGCTGGAATTGGCAACGAACAATGCCGCAAATGCGCTTAACAGCCGCTTATCGCATAAGCAAAGTCTGTACGGGCGGTTTTTCAGTCTGAAAGAAGAACTCGGATTGGCGGACCCGCCCAAACGCCTCGAATGCTTTGATATCAGCCACATGCAAGGTGATCAAACGGTCGCATCGTGCGTGGTTTTTGACTCTAACGGGCCGATCAAATCCGACTACAGACGTTTCAATATTTCCGGCATCACACCCGGAGACGATTATGCGGCCTTGGCCCAAGCCGTGACGCGTAGATTTAAAAGATTAAACAAAGGCGAACACGAGAAACCCGACATTCTATTTATCGATGGCGGTAAAGGCCAGATTAGCGCTGTAGCCAAAGTTGTGGAAGAATTGGGCGTGGATGACATTTTGCTGATTGGCGTGTCCAAGGGTCCTGATCGTAAAGCCGGTATGGAAGAGTTCTATTGCGCCGGCGATACCCATGCCATCACTATTTCAAGCGATGCACCCGCGCGACTATTGATACAGCATATTCGCGACGAAGCGCACCGTTTTGCGATTACCGGCCATCGGCAGCGAGCGCGACGCGCTAAACGCCGGTCTGCACTCGAATCTGTCGAAGGACTGGGCCCGAAACGGCGCCAAACGCTTCTGAAGCAATTTGGTGGACTGCGCGAGATTAGCAAAGCCGGGGTCGATTCTTTGTGCGGCGTTAACGGTATTAGCCGTCAGCTGGCCCAGAGGATTTACGATACGTTCCATGAATGAAAAAAAGCAGGCCGGTAGAGTAAGACGTCTGTGCTATGGTTCTTTATAGAATATTGGTGCGTTTTATGAATGAATTTATGTCCGGTCGATAATCGACTGGCGTAGAAACCGCATCCCAAATTGTGATGTGCGGCGTACCCGAATATAATTCGGATGGCTTTTTGGACAGCGACGTATGGATTTTAATTTACCGACAATTTTAACCCTGTTGAGGATTGGACTCATCCCAGTTCTGGTGGTTATATTTTATCTGCCCTGGGAAGCCGCGCATATGGTGTCTGCATTGATATTTCTCATTGCGGCTTTGACCGATTGGTTGGACGGCTATTTGGCCCGCCGCATGGGACAAACAACCAAATTTGGGGCATTTCTGGATCCGGTTGCGGATAAACTAATGGTTGCAGTTGTGTTGGTTTTGATCGTTCAAGCCGAGCCCACGGCTTATCTTGCGATTCCGGCCGCGGTCATAATCGGACGAGAAATTACCATTGCTTCGCTTAGAGAGTGGATGGCGGAGTTGGGTTTGAGAAAAAAAGTGGAAGTATCGTGGGTAGGGAAAATGAAAACCACTGCGCAGATGGTCGCAATTACCAGCCTTTTGTTCGGCGAAGAACTTGTCGGTATTCCCATGCGAACGGTTGGATTAGTGTTGCTGTACATTGCGGTTATTCTAACGCTCTGGTCCATGACTCGGTACATTCGCGCGGCATTGCCGTCAATGCTTGAGCATACCTGAATCCAGGATAATGGTGAAAATGGGTGGTTCTGGCCGAGTCGCTTACGAAATTTCCGCGTTTTCATACTAGGGTCGATTATAGGCGGTTACCAACATGTCAAAAGGGAACCCTTTTGACATTATATTTGAGTGCTTTGTGAAGGTCTCTACTCGACCGAAGGTGTGTGCTTACATTGAACAAGGACAACGTCGCCATAAACGGACGGCGCGCTTTTTAGCGACGTTCCGATTTAATGGCCGT
>CAZVFR010000297.1:0-3528 GCA_964626505.1 uncultured Methylococcaceae bacterium | reverse complement strand
GCTTTGATCAAGTAGAAGGAATCTTAAGAGCTTTTAATGGCTTTTAAGGGTCAGGTCTTTAGTAGCGCATACTTACGACCAAAAGGCTCAGCCTCGAATGATCAACCTTCCAGTATTCTAGTTGGCTTTACCATTAAATCTGCTAGTGAAATGGATACTGTGTCGACTATTATAGGAAAAAACGGGACAGATTTATTTTTTTACACAAAAAGGACACTCAATATATTTGATTTATTTACCACCCGCGTGCCACTATTATCTCGGGCATAGGGTAATGCTTCAAATTCATGGTAAATATCTTCCCGCCGGTTTGTATCGCGGTGGCAGCTAAAATCACATCATTTGTGTCAACACCTGGCTTGGATGCCATTTTCGGTACAATTTACCTGCAGTGTCGATAATATCCGCGTCAATGCTTGCTGTTTTGATCAAAGAGAGAAGGAGTTCGGTTTTTTCCTTTTCGTTCTCTCGCATAAAAAACACCAGCTCAGCTCTTTGCATTGCGCCAATCCAAAGTGCATATTCGCTATTATTCAGAAGCGATTTAATAAACGCCATCGCTTTTCTTTCGCCACGCAGGTGCCAGATCAGAATATCAGCGTCGACATAGGCTCTCACTGTTGGTGCTTTTGCATCGATTCACGGAAAGCGTTTCGAGCTTTATCAACGGTTTCTTGGGGGGTATCATCCCTTTCCCATGCACCCAATGTGTGTTCTAAAACATCAAAATTCTGTTCTTTAGCTACCTTTTCAGAGTACGCGACAATTGCACGTTCGATCACATTTTTTTTGCTTGTTTGAAGTTGCCTGGCCAATAGGCCAATCCGTTGAATGGTTGCCTCATCAACTCGAGCAGAAAATATTTTATCCATTGTGAATGCCTCAATAATTTCTTACGTAAGAAGGTTAACGTAAGATTTAATGAGTCGCAATCTTTACGGAAACCAAAAAAAGCGAAAAGGGTTCAAGTCGCTAAAGAGTAAAAGAATAAAAAAGAATAAAAAGGACACCCATATAATTGATATATGCATAAAGACACCTCTCTCTGCTAATCTACGTCTGACTATCCTACCCAATTCCACTTACCCATGACCAAAGCCCGCTCCGAACACATTAGCCTAGCTGATACACCGTTTTACCATTGCTGTTCTCGCTGTGTAAGGCGGGCTTTTCTTTGCGGTAAGGATCGAGAAACTGGGGAGAATTTTGAGCATCGCAAACAATGGACCGTTGATCGGATGAAACAATTGGCTTCGGTATTTTGTATGGATATTTGTGCCTATGCGGTGATGGGTAATCATTATCATGTGGTACTCCGAATCGCTGAAGACGAAGCCAAGGCCTTGTCTCTTGATGAAATATTGGTACGCTGGAGCGCGTTATTTTCCGGAAATTTTTTGGCTAATCGCTATCAGTCTGCGGCACGTTCCGAGATGTCGGAAGCGGAGATTGAAAAGGTCCGCGAGATCGCGGAAGATTGGCGCAGTCGTTTGGCTGACATTAGTTGGTTTATGCGTTGTCTCAATGAATTCATTACGCGGATAGCTAACAAGGAAGATGGGTGTAAAGGCCGCTTCTGGGAGGGACGGTTCAAGTCGCAAGCATTGCTGGATGATGTGGCGGTACTGGCGTGTATGACCTATGTTGATCTGAATCCGATCCGAGCGGGTTTGGCGAAAACACCTGAATCTTCTGCATATACCGCGATTCAGGAACGCATTCGAAATCACCGTGCCCATCGGACACATAATTCGGTATCTGACCATCCGTTGGCAACATCTTCGGTAATACGTGAAGATCACCCAGCTGCCCATAAAATGGATGCGGTTGTAGAAATTGGTATTAGGCCCGCATTATTACTGGACTTTGTGGGTGATGAGCGAATCGACCAACCGAAAGGAATTTCTTATTCATTAGATGATTATCTACAACTCGTCGACTGGACGGGTCGAGCGATCATCGATGGCAAGCGGGGGGGCGATTCCTGAGAACTTACCGCCTATTCTAGCCCGTCTTCAGGTGAATCCGCGCCAGTGGGTTACGACGGTTAAATATTTTGACCGTAGTTTTCCTCGCATTGCAGGAAAAATAGATCGATTAAAAGCCATGTGTGATAAATTGAATCTGAGTTGGTTACATGGCATGGGGCCGAGTAAGCTTTTATATGGTCAATAAATAACTATAAAAGGTTATCCATGTGCCCAATTCTAGTGACTATCACCCTATTATCGTAAAACTCCGGTAAACGGCATCTATCGCCGAGGATCGGCAAGGGATAAACTGGAGCGGGGAATTACAACGGAAATTTGTCTTTGAAATGAAACGGCAGCAGAGCTGGATAATCGGCTGTATTGGTGGTGGGCAGCTGCTCCAGCACGTAGGCCAACCAGTCGAAAGGATTGACACTGTTTTGCTTGCAGGTGGCCATCAAGCTGAAAATGACCGCGGCAGCGTGCCCCCCTCGCGGCGACCCAAAATACATCCAGTTTTTCCGACCCACGGCGATGGGTCTGATGGCATTCTCGGCGGTGTTGTTGCTAATCTCCAGCATGCCATGATTTACATATTCGACCAAGGCATCCCATTGGTTCAGCGTATAAGTCACTGCTACACCGAAGGTGCTTTTGGTCGAGACGTCAATGTGCTGTTGGTCCAGCCAATCCTTGAATGTCCGCAGAACCGGTAAGGCCCGCTGACGACGGGTCCAAAAGCGTTGCGCCTGCGAAAGCGTTTTGATTTCGCGTTCGATCATAAACAGCTTGCGGATGTAACCCAATGCCTGATGCGCACGAGCGGACTTTTTGTGCAACTTGGCCGCCTTATCAAAATACCGCCGGGCATGGCTCCAACAGCCCACTTCGACAATGCGCCCGGTCGCATACAGCGCATCATAGCCGCCATAGGCATCCGCTTGTAGATAGCCTTCAAATCCGCACAGAACGCTCTGCGGACCCGCGCGGCTGCGATTCTCGGTAAAATCAAACAGCGTGGCAGGGGGACCTTCTTCGCCTTGGCGAATATAGACCCACAAGCGGGCCTGGCGGCTTTCGTTCGGGGCATTACTTTTTAAGGTCACCGGCGTGTCGTCGGTGAAGATTCGTTTGGCGCCCAAAATATGAGTTTTCAAGGCTTCAGTGAGCGGGGTCAGCAACTTCGCGCTTTGCAATACCCCGTTATTCACCGTCGATTCACTCAACTCGATGCCTTGGCGACGGAAGATTTTTAATTGGCGGTGCAGCGGCAGATGGTCTTCATATTTATTGACCAGTAAGTGCGCCAGAACTTCCGGGCCAAAAATTCCTTTCGGGATTGGCCGTGGCGGTACCGGTGCTGTAACTACACCGCCTTCCTCGCATTGCGAACACGCATATTTGAGACGGATGTATTGCCGAACCCAGAACTTGGCGGGCTGAAAGGCGAGTTCTTCGGTGATCGCTTCACCGATCCGGCGGCGCGTCCCATCACAGCAGGGACAAACCTTATCCTTTTCTTGGACATCCAATTCGATCCGCTCACGCGCCAGTGTCT
>CAZVFR010000296.1:0-3561 GCA_964626505.1 uncultured Methylococcaceae bacterium | reverse complement strand
CATAGTCGAATGCCCACCACAACGGACCCGGGCTCAAGTAGTGTTTCGGTTCCAGCTGGTTTTGGTCATGACCTGCCTGCGCCTCACCCAAACGCGCAACCGCATCAAAATTCCACATCAAATCTTGGCTTTCTGTTCGCGCATTTACCACGACAGAGACGAATAAACGCCCCCAAACTTTCGCTACCGCACGCGCCATCTGGCTTTTGCCGGTTCCTGGCTCGCCTCGAATCAGCAAAGGCCTGCGCGAAGCCAGCGCCGTACGAACCGCGAGCTCGCTTTCCCGGTCGAATAAATGGACCGATTTGGGCCAGGTTTTTGTCTCAGGGAGTTCGACTGGCTAAGTTATATCGATTTCGGGAATGATCATAGTTATTCAAATTCGCTGATAATATCTTCCATAGTGTGAAATTTGGATATGATATCGTCTTCGACAAAAGCCAATACTGTCTTATCTTTAACACCGCCGTAAACGACGACGTTCAAATCGGGTAAATCAGTCAATAAATTGGCCACCACATGTTCAGCAAATTCGGTCTTGTTGATATCCAGAGAAGTAATGCAATAGTGATCTTGTCCACCAGCTTTGCGTTTTTCAAAAATAAGTTTGTTTAATCGGTTGTTATTCCGATTGTCTTTACCCCGACCGAAAGAAACTGGTGGCAAATATCGAGAGTGGTTTTCTGGCTTCACGTTTACGGGTATAGGGAATACGGTCGTCCATAATGCTGTTTTTATTTCATCAAGACGAGACAAAAGCCCCGGCCCTGTCTCCAACATTTCGTTGATTTCTGTAGCTTCAGGAATCTTGAACTCAAAAGGTGCGACCAGTTCCATCCGCGCTGGCCGTTTTTTTTGTACCGCGGATTTTCCGGCATTGACACCAAAAGCTGAAGTCGCGGATAAAACAGCAGCGCTAGATTCAGCATTGTCTGAGAATACGTCGCGGTGCCGATATAACCACTCAGTATCAACTGCAAACAATAGCAACCAATACAATAATTCTTGACCACAAGACAAAATTCCTACCTTATCCTTTTGCGGGCTTAATCTAGAATTTTCCAGCGCTTTGCGGGTCGCCAAACATGTTTTGGTCATAATTTCCGAAACATCGCGTTGGGCTAAGCTACAAAGCTTTTGCGAAACGTTAGATTCGGCACTCAATCCTAATATTGACCGAAGCTGTTCAGTAATTGCTCCTCCATCATTCAATACTGATTTTAATCCATCATTTACCAGAGTATAAATCGCTCGTAACTCAGCAGTTTTATCTTGTTCGGTTATAACTGGCTTAGAAGAATTTCCCGAATTATTGCTAGAGTTCAATTCTTGCTTGGGAAGTCCGTCTTGTTGCTTTTTTTTTAGCTGCAAGATACTTAGCTTTTTTAAAATCAAATCGACAATACTCTTAGCTTCTAAATCCGAAACTGGCGTATACCCCTCAGTTCCCCACAGCCCGTCAATTGTTTTGATATCGATATCATCTAAAGTGAACAGCATAATCTGACTTGCTGCACCATCCTTTCTCATGGCTCTAACTGCGCCCCACTCCAATCCACACCACGCTTTTTTGTATTCGCTACACAGAAAAACCACAACCAAGTCACATTCATTACGATATAAACGGGGCAAATTTACATCCAGATCGAGATCATTTAACTCGGCTTGATGAAATTTGTCATATAGTACATTCTTCTCGGTGAATTTTACCGCCAACAAGTTTGCTACTGGTTCGATAACATCTTCCCTGTATTCTCCCGGAAACGACAGCCCAATTCGAAAGCGCCGTTCTGATGAGTTTGGCTTTTCGTCAGACATGGTCCTGTGCTTATAAGTACAAAAACATCAATACAAATACAACACCAATCGCAATACAGATTACACCATGAAACCACACCAAGGTCGGCGAGGAAGCCACTCTGAATCAAGAGACCACTTCCGCATTATGAGGCCTTGTATCCATTGAGAAATCTATCCCTGAGTCATCCTTTATTTTGCGTACTTTGTCGTAAATTTTTCGGAACAAGCGCTCTTGCCTGAGGTAATAGCCGTCCAAACCCCAGAACATCAACGCTGGAACCCAGGCTAGCAATATAAATACCGGGTTGCTACCTTTAGCCGCCAGCGCAAATAATGCAGCCGTCAACGTTACGCTCCAACCTTTAAGCAAAAAGGAGTTATTCGCCATGCGGTTGATTACCACCTGGATCATTTCCAGGTGTTTTAGTTTGGCTTCTTGGGGCACAGTGCTGGACGCAAATTACCGGAGGCAAACAGCAAAGCGACAAAGGAGCGGCGCTGTTTGACTTCTGAATTCATTTGCCTAGTTATGCGACATGTTGCATTGTGTTTGCGTAGTCTTTACCCGATGTAGGTGGAGGTAGCGGCTTTGCATCTTTTTTGTAGAGTTCAACCGCTTCGTCAACAACGCGGCACAGCTCTTCGAATACTTCGTTTTCAACGTTTCCATGGCATCCGCCATATAACAACCCAGGACAACTTCCGACATAGCATTGATCCTTCTCGGACCATTCAATAATCTTTACATAGCGATCACTATCTTTCATTTCTTTGATTCCTCGATTGCCTTTTGTACCGCCTTGATCTGATACTCCCTAGCATCTTCACCGAATTTCCCCGATATCGTAATTGGTTTTGATACTTTGGGATGGACAAAGTTACTATGACTTCCCTTACCGCCTTTGTTTACGAAACCCGCCTTTTTTAGGTTTGAGATGAGTTCTCTTATTTTCGGTGGCAAGTGTCTTTACCTATATCCTTTCTCGCATAACAAGTTGATGGTTTGCGGCGGGTGGCGCTGCGCTTATCCGCCCCATATAATCACAAAACCACAATACCGAGTCTACCACAGCCGTTCGCAACACCCCACCTGACCGACTTGCTCCGCGGCGTCTGTCCGGCGAGGTGACCTCACTCGCCTGCCGGCCTTGCTCCTCTTGGACCTCGGGCAAGACGAAAGCCAGTGATGCCGTAGCGGTACGACAGCTCGCGCCAGGTGTTGCGGTACGCGGAGCGCACGTGGCGACCGTAGGAGCACCAGCCGCCGCCACGCAGGGCACGGTCACCGCCCGCAGTAGGCCCCTTAGGGTCCACTGCAGCATCTGCTGTATATCTACCGTACCAGTCCCACACCACTCCCAAACATTACCGTGCATCTGATAAAGGCCCCAGCTATTTCTGGGTAACGCAGTTACCTCGACAGTTTTTCCGCGATACTCGCCGGCTGCGCCTCCGGCGTAAGGATACTCACCATGGTAATTCACCTGCGCCGGTGTAATCTGCTGGCCAAAGCTGAATGCCGTTAACGTCCCGGCGCGGCAGGCATGCTCCCATTCGACTTCGGTCGGAAAGCGCAGGCCCAAACCCGGCTGCAGCGAGTTTAATCGTTGCATAAATCCAGCGGCATCCGACCACGAAACCATCTCTACCGGCCGTTCAGAGCCCTTGAAGCTGCTTGGATTCTCACCCAACACCGCTTCCCACAAAGCCTGCGTAACCGTGGTTTCACCCAGCCAATAGCCTTCGGTCAACGTAACTTCG
>CAZVFR010000295.1:0-3571 GCA_964626505.1 uncultured Methylococcaceae bacterium | reverse complement strand
TACAACTTTGTGGCCCATTGAGTTGATTGAAGCTGAATATCTGGCCGGTAAGGGTGCGGTTTCACAATTGGGGGTCGCATGTAATGCCGAGTTTAAAGCTGGGATTCGGCTACGTCTGCGTGCCTGTGCCGGCTTAAAATTTAACCAGTTGAACTTGGATCGGCTACCGCTATATCTTAGAGGTAGCGGCGAACTCGCAGCACAGCTATACGAACAATTGATTGCGAATACCGTTGGGGTGTCGGTGCTGCCGGTAGGTGCTTCGCTCCAATGGAGTCACCATTTAGACAAATCCTCTGTTGTTCAGCTTGGTTTTGATGATGAACAGGCATTATTACCTTTCACCGACCGTTCGTTTCAAGGTTATCGCTTGTTGAAAGAATATTTTGCATTTCCCGAGCGATTCTTGTTTGTTGAGGTGCGGGGTTTACGCACACCGATGAGTCGCTGCGACGACAAAGAGATCGAACTGGTATTTTTGTTGGATCGTATCAACAAGAAGCTTAAGGACTCGATTGACGCCAGTAGGTTCGCGTTATATTGCACGCCGGTCATCAACCTTTTTCCGAAACGGGCGGAAAGGATACACCTCAATGACCGTACCCCGGAGTTTCATTTCGTTCCTGATCGAGCGCGGCCCATGGATTATGAGATTTATTCGGTATCTGAAGTCAAGGGCTTTGGTACGGCGGCGGACGAGCAACAAGAATTTCTACCGTTTTATGGGGCTAAAGATTTTGTCGGGAAAAGTGGGTACCATGCCTACTACGCCTTACATCGTGAGCAGAGAGTACTTTCCAGCAAACAAAAACGTTTACGACCACGGTCGAGTTATATAGGCAATGAAGTCTTTATATCGCTGGATGATCGTTATGAGGCGCCCTATAAAAATACCTTGAAACAGCTCGCGTTAAAAACGCTGTGTACCAACCGCGATCTGCCGTTGCACATGCCCATTGGAAGCGGAAAAATGGATTTTTCCATACAATCCGGCGCACCAATCCAGTCGATACGTTGTATAGCGGGTCCAACCAAACCACGTGGCTCAGTTGCGATTGGCGATACCTCCTGGAAGCTGATCAGCCACCTATCGCTGAACTACTTGTCAATCATAGATAGGAATCAACAACAAGGTGCTGCCGCTTTGCGTGAATTACTTTGTTTGTACGGAGAAAATAGCGACGATACAGTTCGAAAGCAGATCGATGGGCTCTTGTCGGTTAATTCGAAGCGGGTTGTACGGCGCATGAATATACCCGGACCGATCAGCTTTGGGCGCGGTTTGTCGATTACGATCGATTGCGACGAATCGGCGTTTGAAGGAAGCGGTGTGTTTTTATTCGGCGCGGTTATGGAGCGTTTTTTTGCCAGGTATGCGTCGATTAATTCTTTCACGGAAACGGTTATTTCTACGGTTGACCGGGGCGAGGTGATGCGATGGCCGATACGGATCGGCAAACGCCACTTACTGTAGAAAACAAACTGCGCGACAATTTTTACGCTGTTTCGTTTTTCAATGCATTGCGCCGTATTGAATGCGAGCATGCTGACCGTCCTCGCTTAGGAACATCACAGTTAACCAGCGAAGACCCGGTACGTTTGGGGCAAGAAGCTTCACTCGCTTTTGAAACATCAACGCTCGCCTCATTCGAACCGGCATCCGGTAGCAAAGCACCGCGGATTTTTACCCGATTTTTCGGCTTGTTCGGACCGAATGGCCCGTTGCCCTTGCATTTGACCGAATACGCGCGGGATAGGATTCGCCACCAAAAGGATCCGACCTTCGCCCGATTCGCTGATATTTTTCACCACCGGATGTTGTGCCTGTTTTACCGGGCTTGGGCGGATGCCCAACCGACTGTCAGCTACGATCGTCCTGATGCGGATCGATTTGCCACTTATGTCGGTTCACTATTTGGTTTTGGTATGGAAACACTGCACGGTTTGGACGGTGTTGCCGATACTCACAAACTGTATTTCGCTGGGTTGTTTTCCGCACAAACACGGCATCCCGATGGTTTAGGAACACTATTGCGTCACTATTTTAAGATTCAGGCCGAAATCCGTGAATTTATCGGTGAATGGATGAGCTTGCCAAACGATAGTTTGTGGCGTCTGGGAGCAAGAGGAAGCACCGGAATCTTGGGTGATTCAATAATTTTGGGAGACCGGGTTTGGAGCGGGCAGTATAAGTTTAGAATTGTTATTGGTCCGCTGAGCTTGGAGAACTATAGCGCTTTTCTGCCGGGTGGTGACCATGTGAATGATCTTGTGGTATTGGTGCGAAATTATGCAGGAGACGAATTGGTCTGGGATCTCAGTCTTGTTTTGCGGAAACAAGAGGTGCCGTCCTTATGTTTGGACGGCAATGCTCGGTTGGGATGGACTTGTTGGCTGGGGGATAGGCTAAGTAATCAGGATGCTGATGATTTAACGTTGAACCCTTTTCCAGTGACGAATGATATTGGAGTGTAACGATGACTGAAATCAGTCGAGCGGCCCTATTCGGCAAGCTTAATAACGTAGGTTACAAAGCGATAGAAAGCGCCACGGTATTTTGCAAGATGCGTGGCAATCCCTACGTGGAATTGGTGCATTGGCTTCACCAAATTTTGCAACTACAAAATTCGGATCTGCAATGCATTATTCGTCAGTTCAATATGGATGTATCTCGCCTGGCCAGCGATTTCACGACAGCGCTGGATAAACTTCCGCGAGGATCAACGTCGATTTCCGATTTATCCTCGCATGTGGAAGAAGCCGTAGAGCGGGGCTGGGTTTATGGCACATTGATGTTCGGCGAATCTCAACTGAGGACCGGCCATCTTATGGTTGGCATCGTCAAAACCCGAGGCTTAAACCGTGAGTTGGTTGCGATCTCTAAGGAATTCGAAAAAATTTCACTGGATACACTAACCGATCGATTCAATGAAGTGGTTGAGGGCTCGATCGAAGCAACATTGCATGCTACCGACGGATTTCAAATGGGTGGTGGCGCGGTGCCCGGTGAAGCCAGCGGCGCAATGGCTCCGGCGCAGATGGGTAAACAAGAAGCCTTGAAACAGTTCTCGATCGATCTAACCGAGCAAGCGCGTAGCGGCAAACTGGACCCGATTAGTGGCCGCGACGACGAGATCCGTCAAATCGTCGATATTCTGATGCGTCGACGTCAAAACAACCCAATCCTTACAGGAGAGGCGGGTGTGGGTAAAACCGCGGTGGTTGAAGGCTTCGCGCAGCGCATTGTACGTGGAGACGTACCCCCTCCGTTACAAGATGTTAGCTTGAGAACGTTGGATATTGGCCTATTACAAGCGGGTGCCAGCATGAAAGGCGAATTTGAGAATCGCCTGCGCCAGGTGATCGACGAAGTTCAGGCATCCGAAACGCCAATCATTCTATTTATCGATGAAGCCCATACCTTAATCGGTGCTGGCGGTGCCGCCGGGACAGGAGATGCAGCAAACCTTTTAAAACCCGCTTTGGCTCGGGGTGAACTGCGTACCGTCGCCGCGACTACCTGGGCGGAATACAAGAAACACATCGAGAAGGACCCCGCGTTGACGCGGCG
>CAZVFR010000294.1:0-3578 GCA_964626505.1 uncultured Methylococcaceae bacterium | reverse complement strand
CGGATAAATTCGAGGGAAAGTTGAAGTGTTACAAACAAAGTTGACAGTGCGAGACTTTAGCATGTAAAAGAGAATATTGTTTTCGGGGCATCAACTCGGTAGGTTGTTAGCCCGAAGTTCTCATCAGACGGTGGACCTTTTTAAGTGCGTTGATCGATATGTTTAGAGTATACAGATTTTGTTAATAGTGAGACTACACGAATGAACAATGCAGTTAGCGTCAGTGCGGTGAATCGTAGACACATGCGACAGAATCGTTCAGCAGAAAGTGCGTGTGGGGATCGAGTCGGTGGCGAGGCTGTTGTACCGCTGACCGTTCCTCCGCTCCTTGGGTGGCCGGAGTGAGTGAGCACAAAAGAGTGGTATTCGCGAAGGTCCCGGCTTCGGCTTTTACGCGTGAGGTCAAGGCCGGTGTAGCAGCGTATTTTTGTGATCGAGACCTTTCGGATAAGGCAAATATCCAGATGGTCGTGAAGTCTGTGATCATGGTTGCTTTTACCCTCGGTCCCTACGCGCTTATTCTGAGTAATCGTTTTGAGCCGGCCACGATGCTTATGCTGGCCGTAGTCATGGGTATCGGCTTTGCCGGAACGGGGTTTTGCATTGGGCACGATGCATCGCATGGCGCCTATTCGTCAAATCCACGTATTAACAAGCTCCTCGGCAAGTCTTACGATATTCTGGGCGCAAATAGTTATCTTTGGAAAATTACCCACAACGGCATTCACCATACCTTTACCAACGTCACTGAATTGGATGAAGATATCCGCGTGATCGACCCCATGGTTCGATTATCACCTGGGTCCAGGCGCTATTGGCATCACCGCTATCAGCACATTTACGCGTGGTTTCTGTACACATTGGCGACGATCAATTGGGTCTTCATAAAGGACTATCGCTATATGTTTTTACCTGCGTTGGGACCTTATCAAAGCCCCAGACGGCCTAAATCGGAGATTGTGCAACTATTTGGCTTTAAGGCATTTAATCTTCTATGGACCTTAGTCATTCCAATACTGATGATCGACTTGCCCTGGCAGCAGATCGTGTTCGGATATATCGTGATGAATATGGTTGCAGGATTCATATTGGGTGTGGTTTTTCAGGGCGCTCACGTGGTTGAACTAACCGATTTCGTGCAAGCTGATAAAAATGGCCGCATCGAAGATGAGTGGTTGCTGCACCAGATGAAGACTACCGCGAACTTTGGTACGGACAACCGCTTTTTGACCTGGTACGTGGGAGGATTGAACTATCAGATCGAGCATCACCTTTTCCCCAAAATCTGTAGCATTCACTATCCGGCGATTCGCGCTATCGTCGAGGATGCCGCACGCCGTCACAGTGTGCCTTACCACAGTTTTCCTACATTTTCCGCTGCAATGGTTTCGCATTATAGAATATTAAAACACCTGGGTTCGGCAGAGGCCGCAGAGCATATCAAACAGCGGAGCGTTGTGGGGGCTTGAGCTGAGGTGATGAGAAGCGCAATAGCTTATTGGAGATATTGTAGTGCCCATATTGGCAATATTTTATTGGTCAATTAACCGCGCACAACATATTTACCGAAAGTCCAGTGCAGGACCATTCCCGCCGGAATGCCTCCAGAACTTGCTCGAAGTTTGGGAAGCACTTCGTAGATCAATACCAGCTTAATCAGTTTTTCTCTGAGCGGTTTGTCTTCGATAATACCCACATTGCGTTGATTGGCGGGTAGAAGGGCCAGCGCCAACAATTCCGCATCCGTCATGACCGATAATTTCACCCAGGTTTCTCCGGTAAAATTTTTACATAAGGCCTTCTCAATAATCTGCACATCCGTGGGTTCGGGCAGAATCTGTTTCCGAGCACGCGATTCAGCTTCAGCCCGTTTCACGGGATCCAGGCTTTGTCTGACTCGGGCCAATTCCGCGGGTAAATTCTCATAGTGTGGATGCTCCTCATGCGCTACTTTCGATAGCAGCTCATCGAGCTTTTGCTGGTTATCAAGCAGTGCCACCATAGACTGACGCAAGGCCCGGTTGGCAACGTGGATGACTTCGGAATAGGGTAGCGTCGGAGCCGTATCCGGGGTATTCCATAGCAAGGTACCGCTGTTCTTTAAAACAGACGCAAAGCTTTCCATCAAACCCGGCAGGACATCTGGTGGTACGAGGTGAAACACCATGCTTGCGTAAACAATATCCACTGATCCTTCGGGCACAAGATCGGAAATCATACGAACTCGTCCAGTTTCCAGGTCCTTCAGCGAATAAAAAGAAATAAAAGGATAGCTTTGTAATAATTCGTAGGCTTTAGCAAACCAGCCGGATGGAAAATCAACGACCAAAAGCCTAAAATCAATCCCGGATTGTTGCAATCGTTTCAATAATCCTTTTTCCTCCAGCCCTTTTATCAATTCGAGTGTGGCAAAGCCTGTACCGACGCCATAATCAACAACCGCGATTGAATCTTCGGTGGATTGCGCTGCGGCATGTCGGTTGCATCTGTGTTCCAGTTCACGCAGGATTGCCGCCACGAATAGTCCTGTACTGTAACAACACCAGCGTTGCGGCAAGCCGATATCTCCGCCTTGGTACAGCAATTGATGCAGTGCATTGCCGTCGACTAAATCCTCTGATCCATCGGGGAGCCACTCGTTGTCTTGGCGGGTAATTTGACTGGGTTTAGCCCCGGCCGGCATCAAACCGTCGGTTTTGAAGTGATTCAGACTGATCGCAACAAAGGGTAAGCGTGACGGATAGAGCATTTGTCGATAAATGACCGAGCGCAAGCCCGCGGTTTCCGCTTGACGCATAAAGGCTTCAAAATCCACCGGATACTGGTTGGAATAGCCATGGTAAGTATCAAACGCTGTGGCGTGTGTTTTGCCAATGTGGCATGAAGCGATACCTGGATCGACATTGTGAGCTTCCAGAATAATGAGACCGTGTTTTTGAATATAAGGCACCCAGCTTTTAAGATGCTCGAAAAGGCTTTGTTCCAATTCAGCATTCGGGATAGGATTCCCATTTTCATCGGCGTAGGCACCCGTTGAAAGTGTTAATTGCCGATCAATGTATTCTATATCGATGGGTTCACGGTAGGGACGATTGTGATCAATAAATGCGCGGATATGCAGTCCGTCACGGATATCGATATCCCTTTCCTGAAGTGAAGCCGCGAATTGTTCCGGGTCACCGACATCGCCAAACAAAACAATATTTGGGATACCCGCTTCGTCAAGCGTTGTGCGCACGACTGTTTGAGCTTGGACATTATAATCCGCGCCAATCATCACCAGTGGGAACTGATCCAAATGGCGCCCGCGTTCAGTTTTAGTTTCCACAACTTTATAGATCTGCTTCAACCATGCGCCGTCACCGCAACCCATATCCGCGACAAACCGGGGTTGTTCCTGCAACGGTAGGCTGTTGAAGATATCAATGATAATCTTCTCTGAATCCTCAAAATAGCGTCGGTGAGCTACGCCGCTGGCAAGCACATTGATGACCGGTCGACATGGACTTCTTCTTTACCGGGTTCCACATGAGTGACATTCTTTGCCGAATTGAATATCAGACTGGAGAGGTTACAAA
>CAZVFR010000293.1:0-3636 GCA_964626505.1 uncultured Methylococcaceae bacterium | reverse complement strand
GTCCAAATGGCGGCAAATGATTTCGAATACTTTGGCCTCAGTTGGAGATGTGGCACGGCTTGGAAGCGACCAGTCACGCAGGCAATTTCCGACCAACTTGCGATAAGGCGCAAAGTCATCACGGTACGGATGTGGTGCGTCGAACAGATAACTGTCCATTGCCACACCCGAATAAATAAATTTCGCCGCTTCGCTATACAAGTTAAAGGCTTTAGAAGCAATCGAGCCTTTCGGCGTTACTTCGAATATCATCGTATCGGTAGCGCAGGTGCCTGTACGTGTAATCCAGCCTTGAAGTGCTAAACACCTGAGTGCTACATGAAGGTAACCGGAATTACACGGTATCCCGTCGTGAAGCTCTGCCATGGAAAGTTGTTTTTCTTGGAAAAGTCTTTGTAGAACCCCTCCATTATTCAGGGCAGCGATAGTCGCACCGACGACAATTCCGTCGTGATGCAGAAAAAGATTGCGCAAGAGCAGCGCCGAAACGTTGGTAATACTAACCCGCTCGTCTTGATCCGCGACAGAGGGTTCCAAGTTGGTTTTCATGAAAAAAGTTGTCCGGTGAGGATGACGCAGCTGCCTGCGCGTCGGCTTAATGCCAGTTATCAGTTTGTTTAAAGCGCGGAGATTCCCGGTTTTTCTTATAAGAACGTTGGGTTGTACTCGACAATTGTGATTGTTAATATAAACGTCTAGTTTGTTGGTTGGCAAGTGGTTTGTGAGTCGCAGCAACCTGAGGGTTAAGAAGCTTGAAGCATCGCGACTTGAATAAACCATTTTATGTAGTGGCCGTTTTCTACCCGCGAACTCTAATTCTTTCATATTCAGTCCCAGATCAGGACTGATTCATCCCCCTTTCTCAGTTTTTAGCAGTCATGTCGTTACGATTTACCTTTTATCTAGTCAGTGCATTGTTGGGCGCGGCCTTAACAGCGGGTTTGATGTTCTATCTGCAAAACAGAACTGATGCTATAAACGTGGGTCGGCCGGTCGCGGACTTTGCATTGTTGGATCAGAACGGACGCTTTCATCGGCTTTTCGATTACGCCCATGCTAAAGCAATAGTGCTCTATATTCATGGTATTGATTGTCCTGTTGTGGATAATAATATTGCGGCGATTGAGAAACTCAGGAATCAGTTCCGTGAGCAAAATGTTGTATTTTTATTGATCAACGCCAACCCTAACGATGATCATAAAGCGTTGCTGAATGAATCAATACGTCTAGAAAGCAATATTCCAATTTTGATTGACGAGAATCAGTTGGTTGTGGAGCAGCTCGGCGTTATGCGAGCTGGAGAGGCTATCGTAGTGGATACCAAATCCTGGACGGTAGGATATCGCGGCCCTGTCGAAGACGGCGCCAATTCCCGGCCAAGCCATAACTATCTGGCAGATGCCCTGGCAGCGGTAACCCAAGATAAACCTGTCAGTGTTGCGAGCCGTCCGAGCAACGGATGCCTAATCGATTTCATAAAAGGGCCTGCCAGCCATCAAAAAATGATTTCATACGCCAACGAAATCGTGCCGATTCTGCGTAAAAGGTGTGTTAGCTGTCACCGCGAGGGTGCTATAGGCCCGTGGTCCATGGACAGCTACGCAAGCCTCAAGGCTTGGGCGCCAAAGGTTCGCGAGGTTATTATGAATAAAAGCATGCCGCCCTGGCATGCGGATTCCGCTGTCGGGCAATTTACCTATGACCGCTCGTTGTCAATCGAAGACCAACGCGCATTGATTCACTGGATTGATCAGGGTGCGCCGCGCGGGGAAGGCAGTGATCCGCTGGTCGAGGTGCCTGTTAAATCAGTTAAAGAATGGCCGCTGGGGGAACCCGACCTGGTTATTAAGCTGCCTACGCTGAAAATTCCAGCCGAGGGTATTCTAGCTTGGCAGTTTATAAAAATACCGGTTCCGATTAGCGAAGATACTTGGGTAAGAGCAGCACATATGAAACCCAGTAATACCGCGGCCACGCATCATGTCTTCGCATTCGTGGAATATCCCGAGCAGGCCAAGAGCCGTGAGCCGAAGTGGAGTAATGGCGCTAACGGGTTTTTCGCTGCCTACGTCCCAGGCGTATCCGTGCAACCCTTGCCGCGTGATTCCGGACAGTTTCTGCCCAAGGGATCGGTTTTGAGTTTTCAGCGCCATTACCTGACTTTGGGCTATGAGACCGAAGATAATCTTCAGCTCGCATTGTATTTCCATAAACAACCGCCCAAGATGGAATATAAAATGATCTCGGCAGTCAACATGGGTATCAATATTCCTCCCCATGCCTCTGCGCACAAGGAATCAGCAAGCACGACGCTGACGGAAGACGGCGAACTACATACCCTATATCCGCATATGCATTATCGGGGTAAGGCCATGCGTTTTCAGGCGCAATACCCCGATGGCACCCAGGAGTTGCTTCTCTCGGTGCCGCGTTACGATTTTAACTGGCAGACGACTTATCAATTCCAACAGCCGAAAATGCTGCCGGCCGGTACAATAATTCGGGTCGATGCGGAATTCGATAACTCAGATCGGAATCCGGCCAACCCGGACCCTTCGGCGGCAGTCCGCTGGGGAATGCTCAGTGTAGACGAAATGTTGGTGGGCTATTTGGCGTATACAACGCGTTTGAAGGCTATGGAAAGGTGATTTCTCACTGTTCACAACCATTACCTACTCCAACGGCCTAAGCAACTCAGTCAGATCCGTAGCGGAAACCCGGTTGGTTTTTTCATCGCCTTTGCCGGAATAAATCGCATCCGCCAGCACCTGTTTTTTCTGCTGGAGTGCGATGATTTTTTCCTCCACGGTCTGCTCGGTTACCAATTTGTAAACAAATACGGCTTTGTCTTGCCCGATACGATGGGCCCGGTCGGTTGCCTGGTTTTCAACCGCTGGGTTCCACCACGGATCGTAATGGATCACGGTATCGGCCGCGGTAAGATTTAGACCCACGCCACCGGCTTTAAGGCTAATCAGAAATACCGGCACGTCGCCATCTTGGAAGCGCGCGATCTCAGCATCTCGCTTGCGCGTTTGGCCGGTCAATTTACAATAATCGATACGACGCGTTTGCAATTCAGTTTCAATCAACCCCAGCATTGTAGTGAATTGTGAAAACAATAAGATTCTACGCCCTTCTTCGACCATTTCCGGCAGCATATCCATTAAAAATTCCAATTTCGCACTTTGATTCAGTTTCTTGGCCTGGGGTAATGCAACAAGCCGAGGGTCACAACAAACCTGGCGTAGTTTTAATAACGCATCCAAAATCATAATGTGACTTCTGGCCACACCTTTTTTGCGAATTTCCTGACGTACTTTTTTGTCCATGGCAAGGCGTATCGTCTCATACAAATCGCGTTGTTGGCCCTGCAAGGTTACCGTACAGACAATTTCAGTTTTATCAGGAAGTTCGGTTGCGACCTCTTGTTTGGTGCGACGTAACAAAAAGGGTTTTACACGCTGGGCCAGTTGCCGTCGCCGTGCACCATCACCATCCCGTTCAACCGGATTTCGGAACAACCGATTGAAGCGCTGCAGGTTGCCCAAAAAACCAGGCATCAAAAAATGATACATGGCCCAGAGTTCACCGAGATGATTTTCGATCGGCGTACCGGTGGTGATTATCCTGCAG
>CAZVFR010000292.1:0-3656 GCA_964626505.1 uncultured Methylococcaceae bacterium | reverse complement strand
CATTGATGATGGCCGCCCGTGTTGGCGGCGCGGCGATGGCGTTTTTCACACAGGTAATTATAGCGCGCAGTTTTGGCGCCGAAACACTGGGCCAATTGGCGTTGGCGTTGGCTTTCGCGAATATCCTGGCATGCGTAATCCCGATGGGACTTCACGCGATTACGGTGTTCTATATATCGGAGTACAACGCAACCAAACGCTACGATCTGGCGCGGGGGTTTATCGACACAAGTTATCGGCGAATAAAATGGATCAGTATCGTGCTGGTAATGATGTTGGTTGTTGCGTTGTGGCTTATCGGAGGGGTGTTGTCGCCGGAAATGCGATTGCCATTAACGATTGGAGCGTTAAGCGCTCCCGCCCTGGCGTTCATCTATGTCAATACCGGCATCGCGATCGGTTTTCGCCGACATTTTATCGGGATATTGGCGGATACTTTGTATAAGCCAGGGCTCGTATTGGTTTGCTTTGGACTACTCGCTTTAATTTTGCCGACAGCATCTGCGGCGCTGGTACTCGTTCTGATGGCTGTAATACTATCGGTCGTAGCGGTAACCCAGTGGTGGTTTTTAGCCGACGCGAAGCTCATACCGGTGAATGTGAAGCCGAAGTTCGCGCTAACGAAATGGCAAAATGCCGCTTGGCCGTGGCTAGCCATCGCCCTGCTTAGCGAGTTTTTCGTCGATATCGATATCGTCTTACTAAGTGCACTCTTGTCGCCGACCGACATCGCAGTATTGAACGCCTGTTTCCGCATCCGGATATTGGTTGGTTTTTGCCTGCGCACAGTTTATAACTTGGTTTTGCCTGATGTTTACGATGCATTTTCCAAGGGTGATTCGAGATCGGTGCAAGATAAATTTAACCATGCGAACATTATCGCGCTCGCGTTCACAAGCACAGCGCTCGCGGCGACATACCTATTTGGAGATTTTGCCCTTGGACTGTTTGGTCAGGTATTTCGCTCGGGGCATACGACGTTGATTTTCCTTGTCGCATCACTGGTCTTCCGCGCGGCATTGGGTCCAACGACTATCGCGTTGACGATGCATGGATTCCAAACTTCCGCGGTGCGGGTATTATTGGTCGGTATTGTCATTTTGGTGATACTCAATATCTTGCTGGTTCCAAGGCTAGGAATTGGCGGGGCAGCGATTGCCGCTGCTGGTTATTATGTTTATCTATCAATCGGCTTGTGGTGGAAGGTACGGCAGAAAACCGGCAACGATGTCTCTGTTTTCGCGTTGTTGTCGAAATATTCGCGTGACTAATGTGTTCCCTTGTCGTTCGATCTGATATCTTTTCGAGAAAAAACTGTTTCGCGCAATTACAAGGTCAGCACAAAAGATGTTATTACCTATTCGATAAGTCCAGCTGAATCAGTTGGATTTACTTTCCGGGCAAACGCTATTATTGCAGAGCCTTCTGGGTTTTACAGCGTAGTCAAAGACGCGGCTGATACCCGGAATTTGCTCGAGGAAGAGCAGTAGCGTCGGTAGTGGGTCGCGCCACGACCATGTCATATGTACCTTGGCCCGCACAAACGTCCCACAGGCCTGTAACAACCAGTGCACGGCTTGCGACTTAGTGACTTCTCGTTCTCTAATTGCGGCCTTCAACCCGCGAAGATCCCCATAGGTCCACGCATATCGAACACCAAATTGGTATTCGAAAGTGGCGTCCTTTTTTGTCGGCGGAACTCCTTTGGCGAGAGTGATCGCGAGTCGAGTCAGATCTTGTCCGATGTACTCAGTAATTGCGTGACTTCCAGCGATCCTCGGATTGAGTTCAAGAAAGCAGCTTCTGCCTGTTTCGTGGTTGAGAATAAACTGCGCTAAGCCAATGCCGGTATAGTCAAGTGCCTGTGCTAATCTACTGCAATCGCGATGGAGACCTTCGGTAGTCGGTACGGTTACGCCATCGACCGCATAACCGGTTTCATCAAAGTGGTCGGTTCTGATGATTCTTGTTTCCAGACTGCGGATGATCCGTCCGTGGTATGCCGCGAAAAAGACGTTATGGCGGACGCCCTCCGCGCGCCGCTGCACCAGCAAAGCGTGTTGGTCCTGCGGCCACTCGCTTAGATACTCTCTGATCTGATTTTCGGAGGCACAAATCAATGCTTTTTTCCGTCCGATTGGCAGCAACGGAGTTAGCGGCCGAATCACAGTGGGATAACCGATTTCCCGAGCTGAGGTAAAAATATCCTGATAATTTCGGACGACTCTGTAGGGCTCGCAGAACACAGTATTTCGGGTTGCCAGCTTGAGCATAGCGATTTTGTCGCTACAGGTTGCGACGATGTTTGGATTCACGGAGGCAACCACGATATTACGCGGGAGTTTCGCTGCGTTTGCCGCCAGACACATGACAAAGACTTCCGCGATGGGATAGACAATTTTTATGTCGGAGCGATTTACCAGAAACTGACACAGTGTGGCAATAAACGCATCACCATTTCCTGTCAACGGGGGATGCTGCCAAACTTCGTCAGTATAGCGCGAGAATTCGACGTATCCTTCGCCGCCCCATAGGCCGATTATTGTCCGATAACCAGAGCGAGATAATGCTCGAACTACGGTAAATCCGGGGCGAAAATTACCGAGCACCAGAACCGTCGCGCGGTTAATACGCGCATTCATTCTGTGTTTTTTTGTTCCGCATAAAATTGTTGGATCTGCTCCGATACACCGGCCAGAACTTCATCGAACGCCCGGTTCGCATCGACCCGAATAAAGTTTTCGGCCGTTCGACCGCAATTGCCGATCGCTTTTTGGTGATTACGCAGATGATCTAAAGTCCATTCCTCTTTCCGCGCGAATAATACTTCCGGTTGGGCGTCGAGAAAAATCACCAGGTCGGGATGGGGGTATAAATGATTCAAGAGCCAGATATGGATTTTCTCACTTAAACGATTGTTCTCGTTTGCCGAGTAGTCGCCGGCCTCCATTTCGAGGCGCTGTGCCGCAAACTCGTAAAGATAGTGGCGATCGAACAGAACGACAAAGCCTCGCAGCTGATAAGCCCAGGTAACAAATTGACGGTACCATTCTTCGAATAGACGGTTGAGTAATCGCAGGGTTACGTAGAATTTGCTCCGGCGCGCGCTTTTTGCGGCTATAAAGTCGTTAAATGTAGCGGTGCTGTTCTGGGTGGATTTACGATAGGCTTTCTCCTTAAGGTACAGTAATAGTCTCGATGTCGGCAACGTCACATTGCTCGAACCGATCGAAGTGCCCATGTACACGTACTTTACCGGAAACGGTAAAGTCTTCAAGAGATGATTTGCCGTCGTCGTTTTTCCGGCACCGTCCGCACCGACTAACGCGACTGTAAACATATTTTGATAACGATAGTTAGGTCCACCGAACGAGTGTACTGGTTAGTTTGGGTTAAATCTATCCTAAGGCTTCATACATATTCCACGTGAACCCATCCTGGGCCTTTTTTAAGACAATGGGAGATAGGACCGGTACTATTCAATACGTCCTCTTCCACGGAGTTAGTATGGATAACGATCATGTGTCGCGGGCGCCTGATGAATACGGAGGGCATGATATCGGTGGGTTTTTCAACTCATGTCCAGTAACGTGACAACGCCGCTTACTCTCTAAAGGCCACAGAATCCAGTACGTATCATGTATTCAGCGATCTTG
>CAZVFR010000291.1:3006-3670 GCA_964626505.1 uncultured Methylococcaceae bacterium | reverse complement strand
GCCATGAACACGAATAAATCACGCTCGAATTCCCGTATGGGCAATATCGTGTTGATTCGTTCACCGACATCCAAATTTAAAAGATTGATAAAGGGTTTTCCGCGCGCAATCCGAGACGCCACAGGCAATTCGTAAACTTTCAACCAGTACACTTTACCCAAGCTTGAAAAACATAAAATTGTGTCGTGGGTATTCGCTATAAACAGTTTATCGATGAAGTCTTCTTGCTTGGTCGATGCGGCCGATTTACCGCGGCCTCCGCGCCGCTGCGCTCTATATTCATCCAAAGATTGAGATTTTACATAACCTTCGTGAGACATCGTTACAACAACATCTTCTTCGGTTATCAAATCTTCCGTTGTCAGGTTAAGTTGCTCCTGCAATATTTCGCTACGCCGTTTATCCCCAAAATCAGCGCGTATGATTTCCAATTCCTCACGAATCACGCTCATTAAGCGCGTTTCACTGCCCAGAATATCCAGTAAATCGTCAATTTGCAGCAACAGTTTTTTATATTCATCAACGATTTTATTCTGTTCCAACCCGGTCAAACGATGCAGCTGCAAATCCAGAATCGCTTTCGCTTGGACCGGGGAAAGCAGGTAACCTTTATCGCTGATTCCATATTCGGGCTCCAAACCGTCCGGACGCGAACGTCCCGAAT
>CAZVFR010000291.1:0-2996 GCA_964626505.1 uncultured Methylococcaceae bacterium | reverse complement strand
CCGAATCGGCTTGATCCAACAAACTCTCTACCAGGCCCGATGACCAATGCCTGGCCAGCAATTGCTCTTTTGCAACAGCAGGATTTGCCGCCGCCTTAATCACCGCTATCATCTCGTCGATATTCGCCAGAGCCACGGCCAGGCCTTCAAGGATATGAGCCCTGTCACGTGCTTTTCGTAGGTTGAAAATCGTACGTCGGGTTACAACTTCCCGCCTATGATCGACAAACGCAACTAGAATCTCCCTAAGATTCATGCACCTCGGCCTACCATCCAAAAGTGCAACCATGTTTATGCCAAACACATTCTGCATCTGCGTATGTTGGTAGAGGTTATTCAAAATAACCTCCGCAACCTCTCCGCGTCGCAACTCAATGACCATTCGCATACCGTCCTTGTCGGATTCATCGCGTAGCGCGGAAATACCCACTAATTTACCTTCCTTGACCATCTCGGCAATTTTTTCCAGCAGCCGGGCTTTGTTTACCTGATAGGGTAATTCGGTTACTACAATGGCTTGGCGCCCGGAATCATCGATACTTTCAAAATGCGCCCGCGCGCGCAAATAGATTCGTCCACGCCCGGTTAAATAGGCTTCTCGAATTCCTTTTGCTCCGTTGATTATCGCTGCCGTGGGAAAATCAGGCCCCGGCAGGTGCTCCAATAGCTCATTGATTGAAATATCCGGACTATCGATCAAAACCAGGCACGTATTGATAACCTCAACAAGATTGTGGGGCGGAATATTAGTCGCCATGCCCACCGCGATACCGGTTGAACCGTTGATCAACAGGTTGGGGACTTTTGTTGGAAGAACCTTGGGCTCACTTTCGGATTCGTCGTAATTGGGAATAAAATCGACGGTTTCCTTATCCAAATCGGCAAGCAATTCATGCGAAATCTTAGCCATACGGACTTCGGTATACCGCATAGCAGCGGGTGAGTCACCGTCAACAGAACCAAAATTCCCCTGTCCATCGATCAGCATATAGCGCATCGAAAACGATTGAGCCATGCGCACGATGGTGTCGTAAACCGCTGTGTCTCCGTGCGGGTGATACTTACCGATCACATCCCCAACCACGCGGGCGGACTTTTTATACGGTTTATTCCATTCGTTACCGAGGACGGTCATCGCATACAAGACGCGCCGGTGTACCGGCTTCAATCCATCTCGGACATCGGGGAGTGCACGGCCGACGATGACGCTCATCGCGTAATCCAAATACGACTTTTTCATCTCGTCTTCTAGATTGACGAGCACAACTTCCTTTGCAAATTCTGACATTAGATCGTGTAGCCCCTTAACGGGAAAAGTATCAATGCACTATAAAAAGTACGGTAGTGCTGAAGTGAAACAAAATGGACTTAAGAGGACCTCTAAACCATCACGGCACTCGTCAGTGCAGGATGCTTCGTCCATTCTGAAAGCCGCGGAAAATAAGGGGAACTGGAAATCAAACTTTCCAATTTTCATTTCTAACAAGTCATGGATAACGTTTTTGAGAGGTCGATACTCAGCTTAGCGCTGATCGGCCAAAATCGCGCGACCGGACATCGAGGCAATAAAAGTTTGTTATTATAACAAAACTTCCAGTCGCTTAGCAGTTTGATTTACTGTTCTTATTTATCTTGTATTGGCCGAACGTAAACTTCGGACTTCTAGCAAAATTCGTAATCCTATTTCGATAATCCGAACCGCCTGCGATTGATTTCCTTTTGGTTTTTACTCTTACGTAAAAGAACATAAACGCTGCCGACTCCACCGTGATTATTTTGAGCGCTGTGGAATGCCATGACATCAGGCATCATCGGCAACCATTTCGCAACATAACTCTTTAAGACTGCTGGCCTCCCCACTGATCTAATGCCCTTGCCATGACTGATCAACGCGGTTCTAACATCCCTCTCCACACAGTCGCGTATAAATTGATAGACCGCTTGTCGCGCTTCTTCAATCGACAATCGATGCAGATCCAAAGTCGCATCGATGGCATAGCGCCCCTGCTTCAAGCGACGGAAAACGCCTAGTTGGATGCCGTCGCGTTTAAAACTCAGTATATCTAGAGGATCGACAGGATCTACGAACTCAGTCGATAAAGGATTTTCATCGGATGATTGGGTTTCCGCGGTTTTTCTACGGTACACTTGACCGGGCGTTACGCCGGGAGGTTTTTTATCATCAACACTATCGGAATTCTTTAGCTTTTGAACGCCAATCATTTGTTGCCTGAACAATTCCAGATCGTCGTCGCTCACTTTGAACTACCACTCTGTCAGGTTTATCGAACCGTCTATAGATCACGATCCCAATGTTTCAGTACAACTCGGATCGCAAACGCTACTTTTGCGCCCATTCTTCCGGGGTGTAGGTTTTCACAGTAATCGCATGCAACTCTCCTGTCGCTATGGGTTCCTGCACCGCCGCTAGTACCTTTTGCTGATTCTTAACCGTTGGAAATCCGTCAAACTCTTTACTGACTACGATAACGGAAAAATTACAGCCCTCTCCTTCCACAAAAACCTGGGCATCTTTTAAATCTGTTTGAATCAACTTCTGAACCGCACTTAGTTCCATGGTCACTACCGTTTCCTAAAAATCCGCACCTAAAAATTGCATCTATACCTCTTGGATACAGAATACACCACAACATTCAATACCTGTAATCCACGGAAAATGAATCAACGCGGAAATCGCAGCTTCTGGCTTTCATCTCGAACAACGCCATAAATGGAATTATACCTTTCGTGTTTAAGAATGTCCGTTTAGAGTGCGTGGGTTTTCGCGATGGGCTAGGCGTAGAACCGTAGGAATAGTCATCTCTTTCAAGGTTCTGCAACAACGCCCTTTGCGAAAAGATGCGTGCTATAAATGGGTATTCTTGAACGCGAAAGGTATCTATGCGGGTAAACTGATATTACAGTCTAACGAAGTCATATTGTGGAGGCTGCGGTCGGAATCGAACCGGCGTAGACGGCTTTGCAGGCCGCTGCAT
>CAZVFR010000290.1:0-3735 GCA_964626505.1 uncultured Methylococcaceae bacterium | reverse complement strand
GGGTGAAATACAGGACGTATTTCATCAAAATAATCGGAAAAATGGGCCATTTTGGAGCGTTTGCAGCCAATATCACTTTTGACCAGGCAGCCTTTTAATGTCCGGATCCACTGTCTCCACCGTTGTAAAATGCCCACACTGTGGCAAAACTACACCTTGGATTGAATCCCAAACTTTTCGTCCTTTCTGTAGCCAGCGTTGCAAAATGATAGATTTTGGAGACTGGGCATCCGAATCACATTCAATTCCGGGTGATTCAATCGACCTGGATTTGCAAGATAGCGTAGACTGATATCGATACCTTACGCATTCAAAAATGCAACATTTGTAGCACACTTCTTTTAGCGAAAGACGTCGTTGGTCAAAATTTCTCCGAATAAGAGCTTTTAACCAACTAGCATCCCGCCCCCTAACCATCAAAGAACATTTCTGGCACCCGGCTTCTATTTGGATTGCGCTAAGAAATTTCAGCGATCACAAAGATCAAGTTAGGAATGGTGATCTTGGTGATAACTGGGTCAGCATGTCCTTGCTGCGTATTTGTGATTCCTCTCACGGTTTAAAACACTAGGGTGCCGTAGACTAAATCTGCGGGTCCACTCTCGGTGATCGCGCAAAAAACCAATTCCAGGAGCAAATGATGAAATCTTACCTTAGCCTTTCGATCTTATTGGCGATTTTTGCAACAGGATGTGCAAGCACTGCAAATTACTCCAAAGGGGGCGTAGACCATACAAGCAAGTATCAACTCAATCAAGAACCTGCGACTAAGATCGCTGAAAGCGAGCTTGAGTCGGCTGCCCAGATCTGCCCTCCAGGTACACGAATGGCCACACGGATTATTAGCGGCGAAACGGGCACCACAATCACTGAAGAATGCGTTAAACCCTTCTCTTCAAGATCAAGCTAAATTTATCCATGAGTTGCCGGAGCGTAGACTCTCTAACAGAGTCACAGACGCTTTAGTCACATTCAAATTGAAAAAGGTCCGCCAGATTGAATCTGTCGGACCTTTTTTTCGACCATGAATCGGCGTTTGCTAAAGCGTCAACAATGCTGCCTGTGCTTCTGTAGAGAGCGCATTTAGTTCATCTTCCATTTTATGCTGAAGCTGTTCTAAATCGTTAGTATCCAGATCCTTGGCAACATAAGCTGGCTCCCCCACTGCAATTACTACTCGTGCAAAAGGTTTAGGAACAATTAATTTATCCCAGGTATTCAACGTCCAGGCTTTGTTGGCTGCGTACGCGATGGGCAATATCGGTTTGCCCGTCAGCTTGGCCAAGGTAACCCAACCGTGCTTGAATTCGAACGCAGGGCCCCTGGGGCCATCCGGAGTGGCAGCAACCGACAAATTATCCCGGCTTACCGCTAGATAAATATCGCGCAAGGCTTGAGCCCCTGTTGCACTCGACGACCCCCGTAAGACTTTAGCACCCCAAAATTTTAAAATTTTGGCGCCAATCTCTCCGTCTTTTGAGGGACTAACCAAAAATCCTAGATTTAAGCCACGATGCATCAAGCCCAATAAGAAATGCACGCAAAATACTGTTTGCTGGTGCCAATAGCATGGCAAAATAGTTGCTTTGTCTACCAACAAGCCGTCAACATTCTTAGAACCAATCACGCGCTCTACGCGGCAGCTTTTGATTACACACCAAGCAACAACATTAATTAGATAGGGCGCAAGCCTTTTCTCCGAATTGCGCACCCATTGCGGTCGTTTGTTCAATGCATTCCCCATACGGGTTGAACTACTATTTGCCTTCCAATACGATAGCAAGCTCACTAACAGTTGGATAATCGAATAAATCAGTGACTTCAATCTGCCCTGGAAAAAGCGCTTCGATTTGCTCATGGATTTGAGCCAATTTCAACGAATTCGCACCAATTTCGAACAGATTATCCTTTAGGCCGACCTTCCTATCGTCGATGATCGAATTGCAAATTCGCAACAGTATCCTTTCAGTGCTATCGCCAACAGTTATGCCTGCGGATACAGGAAACATCAACGCATTTAACTCGTCGACAACTGCCCGATAGTCTCCCCGCATATACTGTTCGGCTAAAAGATACCGTTGTGCCTTGCCGCTGGTCGTTTTTGGAATATTTGGAACCGGTACGACTTGCCCAACATCCACGCCAACCGCTTCATTCAGCAAGCGCTTGATCTGCTGAGCCATGGGCAGAAAATCCTCTACCCCCCCGCGAAACAGGATAAAAACAACCAGCGTCTCCACAGATTCGGTTCCGGTCTGTATCCCGTAAGCCGCAACTTTACCCAGTTCAATACCGTCCACTTTCTCACAAACCACTTCCAGGTCATGGGGATGAAAATTCTGTCCGTTGACAATAATCAAATCCTTCGCGCGGCCCGCGACAACCAACTGGCCCTGGTTTATAAATCCCAAATCACCCGTGTCCAACCAACCGTCATTGCTAATAATCTGGCTATTCAATTCTGCATCATCGTAGTACCCCGAGGTGACATTATCGCCGCGAATCAAAACGCGTCCGAATATGTTCGCGCCTAAAGGCTTATCATCTGCATCGACTATTACCAACTCCGAACCCGCTAAAGGGAAGCCAACCCGCACCAGTTCCAGTGCATCATCCTGGTCATCGGATACTATGGAGATGGCTGTTCCAGTCGATAAAGTTCCTCGCCGCACATGGACCGATGAAACCTTACCCTCGGGACGCGGAAATGTCGCTGCTAGAGTCGCTTCGGCTAAACCGTATACCGGAAACATCGCGTTTTCGCGATAACCGAAGGGCGCCATCGCCCGATAAAATTTATTGCATAATTGTGCCGAAATTGGCTCGGCACCGTTGAATACTAACCGTATACAGGAAAGATCCAATTCGCCCGGGCCAGCTTTAAAACGTTTTAGCAAATACTTGTAGCCAAAATTCGGCGATGACGTTACGGTCGCACGCTTTTCGCTAATTTTCTGTACCCACAGCATGGGCCTTCGAACGAATAATTCAGTAGGCATTAAGTATGAATTTACCATCGCGACAAGAGGCACTAAATGAAACCCAATGATTCCCATGTCGTGGGTCAGCGGCATCCAGCTCAAGAAGCTTTCCGCTTCGCGTATATCCATGCCCTGTAAGATGGCGCGGACATTGGTCATCAAGTTCTTGTGACTTAGCACAACGCCCTTGGGTTCCCCCGTAGAACCGGACGAAAACTGGATAAACGCCGTATCCTCAGGCTCGACCCGTTCGGATTCTATTTTCTGCTCAAATTCAACACCATCGGCTGCAATCACCACCTTGGTTTTAATGCGCTCAAACGCATCACTTAAATCATTATTGTCGGCGTATTTTTTCAGCCGCTTCAGGTTCTTTTCGGTGCTGTACAAAACCGGATTATTGAGTTTTCGGAACACATTGAAAAGTTTTTGATGATGCACATCACCGGCACCCACGGCCAAGGGAACTGGGACAATGCCCCCTGTTAGAGCGCCCCAGAACACATCGATAAACTGCTCGTTATTTTGCAGATACAAAATCAGCTCGTTTCGAGGCGCTACGCCGTTTTGGCTCAGGTAACCCAACATTCGTAAAGCACGATCCCACAGCGCGTTGTAGCTTACCGTTTTCTCATCGTCCTTGCCGTTGATATAGGTAATCGATCGACTACTGTTTGCACTGCTCTGCAGCGCCTCAATCAAGGTTTTAGCATTCAAACCGTTCATCAATTCAGCGTTCCTTAATCAGCATATG
>CAZVFR010000289.1:0-3760 GCA_964626505.1 uncultured Methylococcaceae bacterium | reverse complement strand
AGCACGCCAATACCCGATGGCACATACAATTTGTGGCCCGAAAACGCGTAGAAGTCACAATCCAATGCTTGTACATCGACCGCCATGTGGGGCACGGCTTGGGCACCGTCAAGCAGCACCGGGATATTACGTTGGTGAGCCATGGCAATCATTTCCTTAACCGGATTGATAGTGCCCAAAGCATTCGACATATGTGATAGTGCGACTATACGGGTTCGATCGCACAGCAGTTGCTCAAACTGTTCAATCAACAGTTCACCGTTCAAATTAATCGGGACTACTTTGAGCTGCGCACCGCTTCGCTCGCACAACATCTGCCACGGCACGATGTTGGAATGATGTTCCATCGCTGTGATCAGAATTTCATCGCCCGAGCTAATATTCGCGCCGCCGTAACTTTGCGCAACCAGATTAATAGCTTCGGTTGTACCACGTAAGAATATAATTTCTTTTTCGCTGGCAGCATTGATAAACCGTTGTACTTTCTTGCGCGACTCTTCATAGGCTGCCGTGGCCCGCTCGCTTAAAGTATGTACTCCGCGGTGAATATTAGAATAGTCATGCTCATAGACATGACTAATCGCATCGATTACAGCGCGTGGTTTCTGTGATGTCGCTGCGTTGTCCAGATAGACCAGTGGCTTTCCACGCACCGTCTCGGCAAGAATCGGAAAATCCGAGCGAATTTTGTAAACATCGAATCCGTTCGATTCGTGTGCTGTGGACACAGCCTGCGAACTTGATACGACTGTCATAACCATTCCTTACGAATATTAGCCTGCGGAAATCTTTCCAGCAGCTGCCCTTGAACCATAGATCGGACACACGGGATTTCGATGCGTTCGACCATTTCGTTCGCGAAAGCAAAGGTCAACATATTCCTGGCAGTCGCTCGATCTATCCCACGCGCCTGTAGAAAAAATATGGCGTCTTCGTCCAGCTGACCCACCGTAACCCCATGCGCACATTTAACATCATCAGCGTAAATTTCTAATTGCGGCTTGGTATCGATCTCAGCATCGGACGACAACAGCAGATTGCGATTGGTCATCGCTGAATCTGTCTTCTGCGCATTTTCAGCCACTACGACCCGACCCTGAAATACACCTCTTGCCCGTTGGTCCAAAATGCCTTTATACATTTCACGGCTGATTCCATGCGGTTTTAAATGGTTAACCCGTGTATGGTTGTCAACATGCTGGCGCTTGGACGCCAAAAATAATCCGTCCAGTTTGCATTCTGATGCGTCATCCAGATCGACGTGTACTTCATTGCGGACCAACAAACCACCGAAAGAGTAACTGGAATGATCAAATCTACCGTAGCGTTCATGGGTCGAATAAACCCCGCCAAAATGGAATGCTCTGCTCGACTCGCACTGCAATTTATTCCATCTGACGTTTGCGTTCTCACCCACAAAGACTTCGGATACGGAGGCTGAGAGATAGCCAATCTGATCCATGCCTATATACGTCTCAACAATAGAAATTTGTGCCCCTTTGTCAACCTTGACCAAGCTGCGCGTGCTGTACAAGCGATCATCCCGGGTTGCCACAAAAACCAATTGTACCGGTCGCTCGACCACCTGCTCAGCCGGAACAAAAACATACGCACCATCGCTGAAAAAAGCGGTATTGAACGAGATAAAACCATTGTTCTCATTGTGCGTAGCCGTACCCAATAACTCTGCGATGTGATCGGGGTGTTGCAGCAGAGCTTCCGCGATGGAGCTCACCACAACACCCTCCGGTAATCCCGATAGCGAGGATAAATCAGCGTTATAACAGCCGTCTACGAACACTAGAACGGCGGCATCTTGCAAGACCATAGGCTCTAAGACACTGGGGTCTACCTTAGCCATTTCGACCGGGCCAGGTGAAAATAATTTACGCTCGATCGGCGCAACGTTAGTGTAACGCCACTCTTCTTCGCGCGGAGACGGAAACCCGGACTCGGAAAATGCGCTTAAAGCCGCCTGCCGTCGTTCGCGCAACCAGGTCAAATCGTTGCCCGGTAATGCGTCCTGCAAATTCTCGTATTGCGACAGATAATACGCACTACTTTCTGCTGTCAGTGCCATATTACGCCCCTGCAGCTAAATGTTCGTCAATCCAACCATAGCCCTTTTCTTCCAATTCCAGGGCCAATTCCGCGGTACCTGTCTTGACGAGTTTGCCATCCACTAACACATGTACATAATCCGGTTTGACATAGTCGAGTAACCGCTGGTAATGGGTCACCAAAATAAACGAACGCTCATCGGACCTTAGTGCGTTAATCCCATCAGAAACAGTTTTTAGTGCGTCGATATCCAGACCGGAATCGGTCTCATCCAATATGGCCAGGCGTGGTTCCAAAACCGCCATTTGTAGAATTTCATTACGCTTTTTTTCACCACCCGAAAAACCTTCGTTGACGGCTCGATATAGAAAACGCTCATCCATATCGACCAGCTTCGTTTTGGCCTTAACAATGGTTAAAAAATCCATTGCGTCCAATTCACCCAAACCTTGGTGCTTACGGATAGCGTTCAGCGCCGCTTTCAACAAATAAATATTGCTGACCCCGGGAATCTCCAACGGATATTGAAACGCCAGAAAAACGCCTTCACGTGCACGTTCCTCCGGAGCCATCTCGGTTAAATCATGACCTTGGTAAGAGATCGATCCAGCCGTTATTTCGTATCCGTCGCGTCCCGCAAGCACATGCGCAAGCGTACTTTTTCCGGAACCATTCGGCCCCATAATGGCGTGAACTTCGCCTGGATTTATATTTAGATCGATTCCTTTCAAAATTTCATTATCCCCCACTGAAACGTGGAGGTTCTCGATACGTAGCATTCAGTTCTCCGAATATTCTTTGAATTTTGGTAATAATTCAGCATACCCAATGTAACTGCTCAGATTGCCTTCAAATTTATTCGAGTACCAGGAAAAAACGCGCAGTGTACTGGGGTACATGAGCATTATCGACGCCGTAATCGACTAAATTTGAGGGTAAGCTGGGTAGTTTCTGCCTAACCGACGCTCCCTTCGAGACTTATTCCAAGCAAGGCCTGAGCTTCAACCGCAAACTCCATGGGTAGTTCTTTAAAGACTTCTTTACAAAAACCATTGACGATCATGGATACGGCATCTTCGGCGGACAGTCCGCGCTGCTGGCAGAAAAACAACTGGTCCTCGCTGATTTTGGAGGTTGATGCCTCGTGTTCTATCTGCGCGGTCGGCTGTTTGATTTCCATATACGGGAATGTGTGCGCACCGCAACGATCTCCCACTAATAAAGAATCGCACTGCGTATAATTGCGCGCATTCTCCGCACTTTTCAACACCTTGACCAAGCCGCGGTAGGTATTCTGCGCATTACCGGCCGAGATGCCTTTGGCAATGATTGTGCTGCGGGTATTTTTACCGATATGCACCATTTTCGTGCCGGTATCCGCTTGTTGATAATTGTTTGTCAGCGCGACCGAATAAAACTCACCGATGGAATTATCACCGATCAAGATACAACTGGGGTACTTCCAAGTAATCGCCGACCCGGTTTCCACCTGGGTCCAGGATATTTTCGAATTGATTCCTCGGCAATCACCGCGTTTGGTCACAAAATTATAAATCCCGCCCTTGCCGTCTTTGTCCCCGGGATACCAGTTCTGCACCGTGGAATATTTGATTTCCGCGTCATCCATTGCGACCAGCTCTACAACTGCCGCATGCAATTGATTTTCGTCCCGCATCGGCGCGGTGCAGCCTTCGAGATA
>CAZVFR010000288.1:0-3777 GCA_964626505.1 uncultured Methylococcaceae bacterium | reverse complement strand
GGTTCTCCATGTCGACGCTGATACGCGAACGCCGCAGTACAGCCTGAACCCGGAGCACCAGTTGGGCTACGGAAAAGGGTTTGGCCACATAATCATCGGCGCCAAGAGACAAGCCCTGGATGATATCTTCGTCACTGGTTTTGGCGGTTAACATAATAATTGGTTGTTCGCGGTCCTGCGCTCGGATGCGCTCGCATATTTCGAAACCGTTCATACCCGGTAGCATCAAATCCAGCAAGATGAGATCAAAATTGCCACTTAAAGCCTTACGTAACGCTTCGTGACCTTCGTCGGCCCAATCAACTTCGTAACCGTGAAATACAAAAACATCGACTAAGCCGGTACGGATGGCGACTTCATCTTCGACGATCAAAATGCGAATTTTGCGCTGCATAACTATAGCCTATCAGTTCGTCTGGTTTTCTGTATGTAAATTTATTGTAAAAGTTACGCCGAAAGTTTTACCAAATTCAGTCTACTTTCTTGCCAACGTGGCACCTAAACTGAGTTCGTCTTTTAATCAACAACTCACGTATAGGAGAGCACCATGGCATTGATCAATCGAATCTCCAGGCTGTTTAAAGCAGATTTTAACGCGGTATTGGATCACATCGAAGAACCCGCCGTATTGCTGAAACAATCGCTCCGGGAGATGGAAGAACAACTCGCCCAGGACGAACGTCAACTGAAGGCTATGGACAGAGAGCGGGGTCAGATAGCTGCGCGTATAGCAGACGCAGAACACTCACTCTCTGAAACCGAACAGGAATTGGACATCTGTTTTAAGTCCTCAAAAGAAGATCTGGCGCGTACGCTGGTCAAACGCAAGCTGGAAATGCAGCGCTGCAAAAATTTGCTAGCGCGCAAACGCGAAACCATTGAACAATCTCTTGCTGCGGTAACCGCTCGGTTAAACCAAAACCGGATACGGCTGGAGGACTTGCGGCAAAAAATAGAACTCCTGAATGAAGAGAATCACGAGAACCACTCACCTGAAGATAACTGGAGCATAGCGAACAACCTAATTAAAGATGAGGATGTTGAAGTGGCGTTTCTACGCGAAAAACAAAAAAGGAGCCCAACATGAAGCGCCCAACATTTCTTGAAGGCGTAGTCGTAGCCTTGGCGCTGAGCTTGGTCGGCGCCGCGGTCTACAGCGCGACATCGCTATTTTTTTCGGGCGGGTGGTTAATTCGCGCACTAATCGCAGCGCTGAGCTTGGCTTATATCTGTTATCTGATCTCACGCAGCGGCCAACGTTTGGGGCGCGTTACCACACTAGCTCTGTGGAATTTCGCGGCAATCGCTGCTTGGCTGCTGAATCCACCATTACTGATCTACACCCTACTGCATTTAGGGCTGATATGGCTGGTCCGCTCGCTGTACTTTTACACCAGTCCACTCTCGGCAGTTGTGGATATGGGGCTGACCGGTTTGAGCTTCATGGCCGCGATCTGGGCCATCGTTGAGTCGCAAAGCGTGTTTGCCGGCCTGTGGTGCTTTTTTCTAGTCCAAGCCTTGTTTGCGGCAATTCCGGCCAACTTCAACCGACCACGTAGTAAAAAACAATCGGAGCAAACGGTCGAAGACCAATTTGATCGGGCCTACCACGCCGCGGAGACTGCTCTGAGGCAACTATATTCCAACCACTGATTCTTAGGAGATAAACATGAAATCCAAATTGATTGCATTGGCATTGTTCAGCTTTACTGCTGTGGCAGTCGCCTTTTACCCCAACTACAAAACAACCAACAACGAAGCTTCAATAACCCGTATAACAAACAACATACCGGATAATCAGTTCAGCGACCGGCGGCCCGAAATCGAGGTTGTGTTTGTATTAGATACAACGGGCAGCATGGGTGGACTAATACAAGCGGCAAAGGAAAAGATTTGGTCCATTGCGAGTACCATGGCCTCAGCTCAACCCGCCCCTGAAATCAAAGTGGGCCTGGTTGCGTACCGGGACCGCGGGGATGCATACGTGACCAAGATTGTAGAGCTATCCAGCGATTTGGATTCAGTCTACGCCACCTTGATGGATTTTCAAGCCACGGGAGGGGGTGACGGACCTGAGAGCGTTAACCAAGCACTACACGACGCTATCCACAAAATTTCCTGGAGCCAAAACCCGAATGCGTATAAGGTCGTTTTCCTTATTGGCGACGCGCCACCTCATATGGACTATCAGGACGACGTTAAATACCCAGCGACAATTAATGCAGCCGCTGAGAAAGGCATCGTAGTTAATGCTATCCAGTGCGGCCGCGATGGGGCCACCACAAAAAAATGGCAACAAATTGCATCTCTGGGCGGCGGCAAGTATTTACAAGTCGGGCAATCCGGCAGCGCCGTAGCAATCGCCACACCCTTCGACAAAAAACTTGCCGAGCTATCCAAAAAATTGGACGGAACGCGACTCTATTACGGCACACCTGAAGAAAAGGCAAAGCAGCAACGCAAAGTAGACGCGACTAGCAAATTACACGCATCATCGTCTATTGCATCACGCGCACGACGAGCACTATTTAACGCATCTAAAAGTGGTAAAACCAATTTTCTAGGCGAAGGCGAATTGGTCGAAGATATTGCTAGCGGCCGGGTTGATCTTGCTAAGATCGAGCGCGATGAATTGCCCAAGTCGATGCAAGCAATGGCACCCGAAGCACAGCAGGCGCTAATCGCCTCAACCACCGAGCGGCGTAATAAACTCCAACGCGAGATCAAAGAGATAAACGATCAACGATCAGGCTTTCTAAGAAAGAAAGTCGAAGAATCGGGGGGAGCCAAAGATTCGCTGGACCACAAAGTCTATGACGCAATCAGAGAGCAAGCAGCCACGAAGGGCTTACACTACGAAGCCGACGCACCGGCCTACTAACTTTATTCGCCGCGGTCCGGACTAGTTCCCGGACCGCTTTCGACCATCCACTGGGACGTCCAAAATATAAATAACTTCTGAAGTATCAAAAATATTCCAACGCTTAAACTCCCGTTGGATATGAACACGCCTTAGAGAGTATTATTATACAAGCAACCCAAGATCGGCTGTATTTTTCATTTGGCTCTGTTCGCGTTCGTTGTTGGTACCCAATAAGTACGCCTTGTGTACATATTCCTTAAATGGCTTATTTACTGGCCTTGTAGGAAAAACCAACAGTAAACGCGAACAGAGCCTTTATGTATATCGCCATGAATCGGTTTAAGGTCAATAAAGGCCGGGAAGAAGATTTCGAAGAGGTTTGGCGTAACCGCAAAAGCTATTTACATGAAGTCCCCGGATTCTTAGGCTTCGATTTACTGCGCGGCGTGCCAGGTGACGAATACAGCGTATTTATTTCTCATTCTAAATGGGCATCGGAAAACACCTTTAGCCTGTGGACCAAAAGCGAAGCCTTTAAGAAAGCCCATCAACAGGCCCGAACACCCGAGGGAATCTTACTCGGACACCCGGTACTGGAAACCTATTCGGGCGTCGAATTGCCTATGCAGCAATAAGCTTACTTCGTGTTGGTCCAATATTAAATCACATTTATCGGTATTGAGATTCTGGAGATAACGGAGATAAGTGCAACGACGCGGGAACTTAACCCCCTGAGTTCATAATAGGCATTGTCATATTTAGTTCTAGTTGGTCTGGCTATCAATACTGCTTAGCAGCTATACGGGCTTACTACTATAAGTAACATTTTGACCCTTTTATTCTTTTATTTTTTTGCGGTATTTCATCACCGGCAATAAGCCGAGCCAAATTGGGTAAGCACGCGATGTTTGGTA
>CAZVFR010000287.1:0-3828 GCA_964626505.1 uncultured Methylococcaceae bacterium | reverse complement strand
CTATATAATTCAGCACACTGATACGTATTTTACTGCTAATTTGGGCTGCGCTGAGTCCTTTACTATCGCGGATAATCTGTCTAAACCGGTCATCGCCGAAGGCCTCGCCAGCAGAATTGAACGCTTCCCGAACCCCGTCGGTAGCAATCACCAGAATATCCCCGGTTTCCAGCCGCACATCCTCGCAAAGCTCGTAATCCCAATCGGGGAAGGTCCCCAATGGAATACCGGTCGCCCCAAGTTCGATAAGTCCGTCCGTACTTGGTCGATAGAGCATGGGACTGTCATGTCCGGCTGAACAATAGGTCATGGTTTTGAGGTTTAAATCGATCAGTCCACAAAACAAGGTCATAAACCGATCGGTGTTCCCATCCGCCTCGATCCGGTTGCTGACGAACCTGAAAACGTCAGTCAAAGGATAGTCCAGCTGCATCAAGGAAAGTAAAGAAGCGCGTACCGCAACCATGGTCAAAGCCGCGGCCACGCCGTGCCCAGTCGCATCACCGACCACGACGCCCAACTGACCGGCACGATAATCGATAAAATCGAAATAATCCCCACCGGTTTCGTCACAAGGAATGCACCACCCGTCCAAATCGAAGGCATCGGTCTTGGGAACGCATTTGGCCTGCATATTTTCCTGGATCTTGCGCGCCAGATGCATTTGCTCTCTAACCTGGTCCGCCTCAGCTTGCTCGATTCTCAGCAGCGCGTTTTCGATAGCCGCGGAAGCCAAAAAACCTATCGTGGTCAATACGTCGAAATCGTTGCTTTCGAAATTTCCGTCCGAATTGATGATTACCAATACACCTAGCGTATTATTTAGGGTCGCCAAAGGCAGGCAGATTATCGATTGCAAGTGCTCGGGCATATTGGATAAGTCCAGCCGATCGTCCGTAGCGGCATCTTGAATCAAAACAGGCTGGCCTTTTTCTACAACGCTTTCGATGAAAGGCATGCCGTCTACGCTGGTCAAGCCCAGTATAAATTCCTCCCGAAGGCCTAATTCGGTGCGGCTTTTAAGCGAACCGTCTTTTTCTCGAAGTAAAATAGAGCCAACCTGCGCCTGCATAATGTCCAGCGAAATTTCCAGCAAACTCGCCAACAACGGATCCAGTTCGAGATATCTAAGCAATTCAGTGACTTGGTTGACCGCTTCAATCTTTGTCTTGGAAATACGGTTATTCCGGTTCGCTTCTTCAACCATTATCCAATCCTCTGCGCGGACTGTCTCAGGTTGGCTCTTATCCATCTCTAAAGTCTTGAGTATCAATTAGTAAATCGGGTTCAGCCATGATTCGCGTTGGCGGCCTCAACTATATCTGCGTAACATCGATATTTTGAAATTTTTTGTCCGCAATAACAGTTAAGAATAGGATATAAATTAATGCCAGGCCAGATGGAATGAAGTATTGCCCTACAGCCACAAATACTGGGGTTTTGTTGCTTAGATTTACTCGGAATATCAAACTGACAATTGGCCAAAGGGACAATGCCTGCCGCTAAGGGTACGGTATTGAGTTTGAAGAAGAAAAACTATCGCCGCAGAAAATACGACAAGAAAATACGAGAGTGATAAGTTTTGTAAAATCGGCCGTTAGCCTGCATATCTCATCAAAATAACGATCCCTCGAATAATCTGTATTCCCACAAGGAATTTTATTCCCTCGGAAAGACAGTCAATATTCACTATGACGAACTCAACCGGTCTGAATCAACCGAACCCGGGCTGGTCACAAGCCATACTGCGTTCAATCGAATTAACGACTGAACGCTGACAAGCAGATTTTAAAACTGCTTACTTGTAATGGGTACAGGTACCCGGACCGGTGCATTTTCCTCGCGCATATCCAACTCGCCAAACGTCGTACCGATCAATGTCCCTATCAGGCTGGACGTCCCAATGACTATGCTCCAATACACAAACAGTTCTACCTGTCCGAAGAAGAACGCCGCAAAGGTCAGCGCAAAAAGGAATAAACCACAAAAGAATAAACGTTTCATAATTCACCTCAGCAATATGAATGCCGCAGTAGTAAATAGATAACATCGTTTTGATAGCAATGAGCCATAATTCAATAGTAGATCATAAAATCCAACTGCGTTCGAAATACCGTCCGTTGGCATTCATAATGAACTATTACGACTGAAATCCAGCAGTCACGGATAGCTTACAAGCTCGTCAACCACAATGCTGCGGTATATCCCTCATCGTTTATATGGAATATTCACCGCTAATCTTCCCCTCCCTCAACTCTATCGGTAGAATCCAAGCACTATGGTCATCGAACTAACAGGTCCAAGGCATCTGTGGCGCGAAATGCGCAAAGAATTATTTTTGATGCTACTGATATCGTGCTTGGCGTATTATTTTCACCATCACGTCTACAGTTTCGAACTAGACATACCCGAGGGCGCGCTGGGTATATTCGGACTAGCGATTACCGTGTTTATAATTTTCCGCACCAATAAAGTTTATGAGCGCTGGTGGGAAGCACGCATTATCTGGGGCCAAATCGTCAACGACAGCCGCAGCTGGGCCATGAAAGTCATGGCTTTGATCAACGCCGACACGGCTCACGAAGGCATTAGCGACCAACAGGTCAGCAAAGTTCAAAAAGAGCTGATTCACCGCCATCTCGCATTCATCAACGCCTTGCGCATGCATTTACGCCGCCAAGAAGATTGGGATGAACTTGCCGAATACCTAGCGCCCGATGAGTTAGAACACCTGCTACGAACCACCAACAAACCGACCCAACTGATCCACAAACAAGCCCAACGCCTGGAAGAATTTTTTGCCAAAGGCGTAGAATCAGGCCGCTACAAAATCGAGTTGTTGAATCTACTGCGCTCACTCTACGACGACCAGGGCAAATGCGAGCGCATCAAAAATACGCCCTTCCCCAAGCACTACACCTTCCTGACCGACATCACGGTCTGGTGTTACGCCGCGATGATCTGCGTCTACCTGGTCAGCCAGTTTCGCATCGTACTGAAAGCCGACATGGATATCCTGACCATCCCACTAGCGACCGCGGTGGGCACCATCATCGTCGGGCTGGAACGCCTGGCGAAATTCCACGAAGACCCCTTCGACATGGAAATTCATACTACACCCATGAGTACGCTGTGCCGTTCGATAGAAATTGACCTGCGTGAGCAGTTGGGGGAAACGACCACGCTGAAACCACTGGAGCCGGAACAAGGGGTATTGCGTTGATAGAGAGGTTTAAGCAATAGGCCGATTGGGGACATTCGCCTTTACGGTTTGTTGGCGGATAGAGCATTTATTCGGCGGATGGCACGGAGCTTATCCACCCTACTCTTGCTACTTTGTCACATTGAACGGAGACTACGCAAAAGTATCTTCGTGGGGTGCATTGTACGCACCAATCAGCGTTGTTTTGCTCTTCTGATGTCGCTATGGTGCGTAAAACGCACCCTACGTTTGTAATCTGGCTGCTTGATCGTTAACCTCATAGCGAAGCATCAGACAGTCGCTTTCTCTGACGATCCATCACGGATTGTCCATCCTTAACCCGCCCAGCCTATAAATCGTCCATGCCTTTTTGAAGCTCCATTTTCAACCATTGCTCTTTTAAGAACTTGAGCTCTTCGTATTCAGAGGCTGAAACCATCACGGCAACCGGCTTGCCGTTTTTATTGATGCCGACAGGTTCTTTTTGGGCTTTCAATAACATTTCTCCAAATTCCCGCTTGGCATCACTCGCATTTAATATCTCCATCACCAAACCCCATAGTTAATCATTTTAATTAAAATAATTAACTTTTTCATGCTTGTCAACAAAACATCTGTTTGTGGCA
>CAZVFR010000286.1:0-3974 GCA_964626505.1 uncultured Methylococcaceae bacterium | reverse complement strand
TCCCGGCCGCGATCTCGTGCAACAACGGCTTCCACACATGCGTAGACGCAACATCAATCAGCGTGACCTCAAGATCAAGGTTTTTGCGCGCTTTTTTGCCCAATGCCGATGCCAGCTCCAACCCAGCCGCTCCACCGCCGACAATCACTACTTTGTGTGCTTGCGCGGAATTATTTGCCATATTCTTATCCCTTAGCGTTGCTTGTTTTTGTTTTCGGCCAAAGCCTTAAAAAGGCCAGCCAGACCAAACCTGCGGCCACAAGTAAACAACATTAGTTTGAGTAATGTTCGAAAATTTCTATCGTCGGAAATATATCAGGAAATCGGCTGCTAGCCGAATAAACCTTCGTTACGAAAAATGACGCAAAAGAATAATACGAAAATTCTCGGTTTCGTTCCTCAACCAAGCCTATGTAGTGTAGACAGGTTTTTAATGGTTTGCAATCGGTTTTATTTTCCGTCCAAAATCTTGGATTTGTTGCGCAATTGCATCAAGTGGCACCACTGAATCAACGGCGCCCCGATCGATAGCGACACCGGGCATGCCAAAAACAATACTGGTTTCTTTATTCTGCGCCAGGGTGTAGGCCCAGAGGTCATGCATTTCCTTGAGGCCCGCGGCGCCATCGTCACCCATCCCGGTCATGATGATGCCAAGCGCCTGCTTCCCCACCGCGGTCGCAACCGAGCGGAAAAGAACATCGACCGATGGACGGTGCCGGCTGACCGGGGGACCCTCCTTAATGTGAGCAACCAGGGTTGGCCCCCTTCGCTGTATCATTAAATGTCGGCCACCGGGCGCAATCAAGACCTTTCCAGGTCTCATGACGTCATTATTTTCTGCTTCTTTAACGTCAACTTCACAGATGGAGTTCAAACGCTCCGCAAATGCCCGGGTGAATTTTTCCGGCATATGTTGAACCACGGCAATAGCCGGTACACTTCGGGGTAAACGTGTGAGCACGGCTTCCAGCGCCTGGGTGCCGCCGGTTGAGGTTCCGATCGCAACAATTCGACTGCCCATTGATGCTTGACTACCGGGTTTTCCGCTCGGCAAAATAGCATCGGCCGTCAATTTGGGTGGCGTTTTCAGTGGTGGCGCGGCGTTGCTTCGAACCAGCTTCATGTTGACCTTGGATGCGGCCCTGACCGCATTGATCAGTATTCTGGATGAATCGTTCAAGCCGTCCTTCAGGTTCATTTTCGGTTTGGCGACGACTTCCACGGCGCCCAGATTCAGCGCTCGAATGCTGGATGCCGAGCCGCTTTCGGTCAGCGTGGAACACATGACAACCGGTGTGGGGCGTTCCGCCATAATTTTTTTCAAAAAGGTCAGGCCGTCCATACGCGGCATTTCAATATCCAGTATTATGACGTCCGGCCATTCTTTCTCCATTTGTTTCAATGCAAATAAGGGATCCAGGGCGGCGCCAATAACGCTGATTCCCGGTGCTTTACTCAGAATATCACCGACCACCTGACGTACCGTCGCCGAATCATCTACAATGAGTGCTCTAATCATGTCATCCTCTTACTTGGCAATGAAGGTTTGCCCGTGTTTTTTCACTTCGACTTCTCCGCTCGACACATCAAACGATATGCGCCGCGACCAGGTTTCACCAACATCCACTACTGTAATAGATACATTTTCAGCCATCAGCAGCTCCATGGCAGTGCCCGCATTACGCATGCCAATGGTATCTTCTTTATTGCCGGCCAACGCGGCTACCACGTTGCCACCACCATAGATCAAAGCCTGGTATTGTTTCATTGTCGTGTTGCGTTTGCGTACGCTTTGTCTGAATAGTTCCATTGCATCCGGGGCATACCGCCCATTTAGCATGGGCGATTTTTTATCCTGATTCGCAGGTAATACAAAGTGACACATGCCACCTACTTTCAATATAGGATGCCAAAGACAAATGGCGATGCAGGAACCAAGCAACGTTCCGATACGATCTTTGGAATCACCGAAATAAAACTGTCCCGGATGCAGAAATTTTTCTTTGTTTTTTTGCTGCCGCGTAGTCATCTAATTTAATATTTATGCTGGCTGTGTCGACAAACGATTACTGACTTTAGTGCTTGGTTTTGATTGGGTATTGTTGCTTGCCGGTTTTTGGTAGATAGTCGGAGCGACTGCGGTTACGCCGTCATTGATCCCTTTTAGCGTTTCGGAATGGCCAATTAAAAAATAGCCACCCGGTTTCAGTAGAGCTAGTATTCGCCGGACAATTTCCTTTTTGGTTTCCTGATTAAAATAAATCATCACATTTCTTAAAAAGATGACATCGAAGATACCCAAGTCGGGTAATTTCGTATTCAGATTTGCGTGGATAAACTTCACCTTGCTTCTTATTGCAGGATTAATCAATAAGGTACCTTCATAGCGTCCGGTTCCGCGCAAACAAAAACGCCGCAGATAATCTTTAGAAATGCCGTCGATTCTCGACATCGGGTAGTGGCCCGTCCGAGCCGTCTGTAAAACACGGCTACTGAGATCCGTGCCGACGACCTCCCACGGTGACAGTTTGAGTAGATCAGCCAGCACCATGGCGATACTATAAGCTTCCTGGCCGGTGGAAGAAGCGCCGCTCCAAACGCGAAACGTACCGCTTCGCCGCCATCCCGGCAATATGGTTTTTCGCAGAAAATCAAAATGGGCCGGTTCTCTGAAAAAATAGGTTTCATTGGTGGTTAACAGATCAATCAGAATTTGCCTTTCTTCGGGATGATCGCCACGCTGCAAAAGATTGAAGTAGGCTCCATAACTGTTTAACTTATAGTGCCGCAGGCGTCTGGCCAGGCGTGACGACACCATCGCCTGCTTGGTCGGCGCCAGATCGATTCCGGCAATCTCGAAAATGAAGTTTCGGAATCGGGAAAATTCTTTATCGGTAATTGTAAAATCCATCAGGCATCGATTCCTATAGCGAAATTATTTCATGTGGGCAGCTGATCCACTCATTTTGTCAGGACGTATGGAGCGAACCCGTATTTCTAATCGGAATGACAACACCAATAAACAATTCCAAATTTCTGGGTTTCGTACCTCTACCCAGCCTACGTGTGCCCGGTGAGCATTACGACCTGATCTTTAATCTGACAAAATATGTAGGCTGGGTTGAGGAACGAAACCCAGCATCAATTTCTTCCCAACCACACCCAATAACCTTAGACGAACTGCCCAATCAATCGGGTAACCCTTTTTCCTAACCCAACGCAAAAAAGAAGAGTACGACCCGCATTCCACTCGGTCAGTTTACCGCTTATCAAAACAAATTTCTGCGCGATCATCTTGCTCTTTGGCGGGAAATACGAGCTAGATTCGGAACACAATGGCGTTGCCCATGTTTAAAACACAAATTAAATTTGAATGGGGTTTACGATTAAAATTAATTAACCGATTGTTTCAGCCAAGCGCTTCGGTTTCGCTATCCTTTGCGTTGGATTGAACCTCAACCACAGCCGATAATTCATCGATCGAGAGAACCCGCTCGACATCCAGCAGAATCATGAATTGACCATCGACCTTACCCATCCCGGCGATGAAGTCGGTACGGATACTGGCGCCGAAACTCGGCGTCGGTTCAATGTCTTTGTCCTCAATGGCCAGTACTTCATTGACGATATCGACCATCACGCCAATCTCAAGGGTTTTATCCGCATCGTCTATTTCAATAATCACAATACTGGTGCGCTTGGTGATCTCCGTCGACCGGCTGCCGAAGCGGCTGCCTAGATCGATTACCGGCACCACGCTGCCGCGCAGGTTAATCACCCCGGCAATGAAGTTCGGCACCATCGGCACCTGGGTCAGATTACCGTAGTCGATAATCTCGCGGATATGCAGGATGTTGATCGCATACACTTCACCGGCCAGCTGAAAAGTTAGGAACTGTTGCGAATCCCCGCTATGCTCTCCCTGATCTTCATGGGTCGGTTCCGTGGTCTCTTTCATATTGACTTGAGCC
>CAZVFR010000285.1:0-3983 GCA_964626505.1 uncultured Methylococcaceae bacterium | reverse complement strand
ATCGGCTCAACCCGCGGCACCGGGATCTACGCTGCCATTAATGACCGTGTTGTTCGGCTCTCAGACCGGTAATGGCGAAGGTCTTGCAGAACAGCTTAAAGAGCAAGCATCGGCGCGCGGTTTCAATGTCGCGGTTCATGACATGACCGATTATAACCCGGCCAACCTGGCATCCGAGAAACTGTTATTCGTCATTGTCAGTACCCACGGTGAGGGAGATCCACCGGTCGCCGCGGAGGAATTACACGAGTACCTGCAAAGTGACGATGCAGCGCAACTGGAAAGCCTCAAATACGCGGTATTTGCACTGGGTGATACCAGCTACGAAAAATACTGTCAAACCGGCAGGGATTTTGATGCATTTTTGAATAACCTCGGTGCTACCCGTTTGATGGACTGTGTCGACTCGGATGTAGATTTTGAAGAACCCGGTGAAGAATGGGTCGGGGAAGTCCTGAATCAGTATCAAAAAATTGCCGACGAATCCGGCGGCACGGCGGCCCAGCCCAGCGCGGATATATTGAGCTTCCCTGGCAAAGAAAAGAGCAAATTCTCCAAGACCAATCCCTATCCCTCAGATGTATTGCTCAATATCAACATCAGCGGAGAAGGCTCGGCTAAAGAAAACCGCCACATCGAATTCGATCTCGGCGATTCGGGTCTTGTCTATGAGCCCGGAGATGCCCTAGGCGTATACCCCCTGAACAACCCGGTTTACGTTGACGAACTGTTGGCCGCATTAAAATTCGATGGCTCGGAATCGGTGACCGTTGGCAAAGAGACCTTCAATCTGCGTGAAGCGTTCCTATCGAAATTGGACATTACGGGACTAAGCCGGGTATTGGTCGAAAAGTACGCCAATTTGGTCAATAGCGACGACTTGAAAACGCTGTTGGATGACGCGCATAAAGAAGACTTCAAAGAATATATCTGGGGCCGGCAACTCATAGACCTTGTCGAGGACGGTTCTGGCGACGGTGTTTCACCTCAGGATCTGGTCGGTATCCTGCGTAAAATGCCAGGTAGGCTTTATTCAATCGCATCGGCGCTTAGCATGCATGAAAACCAAGTGCATCTATTGGTTGGCGCGGTTCGCTATCATTCCCACGACCGGGATCGTGAAGGTGTCTGCTCGACCTTCTTATCGGGGCGCTCGGACGATGAAGACAAGCTGCTCGTCTATATCCAGCAAAATAAGGTATTCCGTATGCCGGAAAACCCGGACCTGCCCATGATCATGGTCGGACCCGGAACCGGTGTAGCGCCATTTAGAGCTTATCTACAGGAACGCGACGCGACGGGTGCCAAGGGTAAAAACTGGCTGTTTTTCGGCGATCAACACAAAGCGACCGATTATGTGTATGAGGATGAATGGAACCAAATGCTCGAAAGCGGCATACTAACCCATATGAATGCCGCGTTCTCCAGAGACCAAGAGCAGAAAATCTACGTTCAGACTCAACTACTGGAAAACGCTGAAGAAATCTACGCGTGGTTCGAAGAAGGCGCGCATTTTTATGTGTGTGGCGACGCCGAGCGCATGGCCGGGGATGTTCACAAAGCGCTGATCGAAATAATATCCAGCCAAGGCGGCAAAAGTCAGGAAGAGGCTGAGGCGTATATCAAAGCAATGGAAAAGGCAAAGCGTTACCAACGGGATGTCTATTAAGAGCGTTTCGGTTAACTCCAAAACTGCGCAACTCAGGAACGAGTTGCCAAACGCTCGCTTTAATCGAGTGAAATCAAGGTCGGCGAACAAATAAAATAAAGCAACTACCCAGATTGCTTTTTTTCTACGCTAATCTCAACTAAATTCTCAAGCAACACTATAAAAAGCCTATGCCGATATTACAGGCTATGACATTTTTTGGACGATAAAAATGTAGATCTTGGGATTTATATCTATCAGCTCACGCTAATGATAAGCGGTCATCTAAGTTTTTGTTCTCCCTTTATAAATCTGCCTGGAGCAAAATTGGATGCGAAGCAGCCTCGAAGAAGTGTGGTACAGGGATGGACTTCAACCATTAGCTACGGCTAATTCTATGGTCGCACATCCACCAGTTAGTCACTTCTCGCCACGCTGAGCCCGCAACCATAACTTGAACGGAGTACGAGCATGGAACAACTTTACCATAGCCTTTGGATACACGACGACACGATGACTGTGCTGGGAACGCCTCTTCGTTTGCGCTCGACGGTTGTAAAGGGCTATGCGTGGCACCTCTGCTCAAACTGGGATTTTTTATCAAGCGAAATACGGATTGTTGTTCCGTGGGTAGAGAATTCTTTCTGAGAACAAGGCTAAAGCGAGGAATTTTTATTCTTGTGGGAAATCTGGACCAAACCAAGAGCATTAAACGCTATGGCACAACCGGTGTCGCTGGTTCTCCGAATGATATTCCGGTCACGCCTTCACTCTTACACTCACATCCATGGCAACCGATAACCTGCAGAAATTCAATACGGTTCCCGGAATCTAGCAAGAAAGAAACAGCATGTTTGAAATTTAAGGCATCCTGAAACTGTTCCTTGAAATCATTTAGATTATCAACATCCGCAGAACTAAGAAAAGTGCCCACTGAAAATTGAACTAAAAGAATATTCCCTGTGGTACCCTCATAGCCAATCGCAGAAACACAAAACGGGACCGGTGGTGCCGAAAGTTGTCCCTGGGTAATCGCCTTCAGCTGAGACTCCGTGAGTGTTAAACCTCGAGCGACACTCAGTGAATTTAGAATTTCTGGTGTAACAGTTAGACTAGCTGAAGTTTCTATACTAGAAATAGATTAAATCAACATGAGTCTTCTTCGAATACTAGAAACATGAATACCACACAGCAAAAAGACCGGCTATTTTATGAACTTATTTGTGATCTGGCGCAGGATATAAATGACGATACGCAATCAGCGGCCAACGAAACCATCAGCCTATCCGCGCGTTTTCTTGATACTGAAAGTCAAAAACTGGTAGACACTTTTCACGATTTTTGCGCCCATGACGAAACCGCCAGCATGATCCAGGGCAACGTTAATGCTAATTTAGCGGTCTCAAAAACAAACAAAATTCCTCCTGGGAACGTTAACACCTATGCCGAGCAGTTAAGCGCCATACAACAAGGTGTGCAACAAGTGATTAAAAAAGATGCCGCGGTACGAGCGGAAATCAACGTCGTACTCAGTGCAATGCAGTTTTCTGAGCTTTTACGACAGCATCTGGAAGGTCTATGTGATTCATTTAAACTCTTGATTCGGTCGAACACACAGACACCAGACGAACTCAGAACCAATATGCTGGAAAAGATGCACACCTATGACGAGCGTAAGGCATTCTATAACCATGTGATGCACCAGGACATGCCCGCCGAAGACGAAGAAGTAACCCAAGAGCTGATTGATCAGCTTATAGGATAAGACTATGGATAAACTCAATGCAGAACTAGCCTCCGACTGGGTGAATTATGCGAAGGCCTCATTGGAAACCCGAATACGCGATACTGAACAGTCCACTCGGCAAGTACTGTCCGCCGTACAGGCCATTGCCGCGCAATTAAACGACAAACATAATCTAGAGCCTTTGTTAGCGCTTAAAAGTGACCAGGCGAAGCCCGCGGAGATCTTAGCTCTGCTGCATGAACTTCTTGAACATCTGGATAGCCAGGATGCCCTGGCTCAGCTGATTGCACCCTTATTCACTGCGCTGCAATTTGAAGACCGCACAAAACAAAAGCTAGAGGGGGTATTACATATCTTATCGGTTTGGACCGATGTTCGTAGCGACGATTCGATAACGGACGAAGACTTGTCGTCCCGTTTAATGCAGCATGTTGTAACTAGAGAGCAGAGAGCCATCCTTGCCAAATTCTTTCCCGAATACATTGAGGCCGAAGAAAACGAAGAAGATGAGATTGAGTTGTTTTAATACATTAAAATGGCTCTATACAAACCACAGGTTGTTTCCTATCTGATCTTCAAGACACGGCG
>CAZVFR010000284.1:963-4034 GCA_964626505.1 uncultured Methylococcaceae bacterium | reverse complement strand
GGAAATGACCGAATGCAAAATTGATGTGGTGGAAAATGGCTACCAAGCCATTGAACTCTGGCGCCGGAGCCGTTATGACCTTATCCTCATGGACTGCCAGATGCCGGAGGATGTCGGAGGAAGGACGTTTGACTTTCAACCCCTCCGATCTCGATGAGATCTACTTAAAACTAGCTAACAAGTTAGAGGAATACGGGGAATTAGCGCAGGCACTGTTTCCGGATTTCTGATGGTTCTATCAAGTTCAGCACGAATAATTCATAATATCGGCGTAAAAAATAATCAGCATCTCTCTAGGGGTACTACAAACGCGTGGCCGTCAACAGATCCGATATGAGCGCGGATATCAAAGCAGTGGGCAAGATTTTTCGCTGAAAGCACCTCGTCAGGCTTACCCTGCGCGACAACGCTGTGCTCACTCAACAGAACCAATCGGTGGCAGTAACGCGCAGCAAGCGTCAAATCATGAATGACGACAACAATACCCATACCCAAATCCGAAAGTTGCCGAAATCGCTCCATGACATCAAGCTGATGCCCGGGATCTAACCCGGTCACGGGTTCATCAGCAAGCAATAATCGCGGTTCGACCGCCAATACCCGAGCCAACATCACACGCGCTCTTTCACCTCCGGAAAGCGTGTCTACAGACCGCTTGGCGAATTGACTAACATCACATGCCTGAAGTGCTTGCTGTACGATTTCGTGGTCTTTCGCTGACGGTCCTCTCCAGGGATTACCATGTGGCAGGCGACCAAACATCACTAACGTATCCACTGTCACGGGCCAGTGACTTTCGTTGCCCTGCGGCAAATAAGCCAAATCGCGAGCCAGCTGCTTTCGATCGATTGCCGACAAAGGCTGCCCGAGAAAATGTGTTTTATCTGCGTTACCCGGTAACAAACCTGCCAATGTGCGCAATAGGGTGGTTTTTCCGGCGCCGTTTGGGCCAATTAATCCAACCACTTCTCCAGAAGTTATACTGAAATCCACGCCGCTAAAAACTTCTATCCCATCGAACCTAACTGAAAGACCGGTCGCATCAAGAAGGTTCATGGCAAAGTCTTTTGTGTCTTCAGGATAAGTGATAGAAAAAAGGGTACGCCGATCAACGCCGTAACCACACCCAGTTTGAGTTCCTGACCTGGCGAAAAAATACGCACGGCGATATCCGCTATAAGAGTTAAGGATGCACCTCCCAATGCGCTGGCAAGCAGTAGTGTGCTCGGTTTATGTCCGACCCATTTGCGCAATAGATGCGGAACCACCAAACCGACAAATCCAATAGTGCCGGAAACCGCCGTCGCCGCTCCAACGGATAAAGCGATGCCGATCACCATCAGTGTACGTACTCGCTTGAGATCGAATCCGAGACTGTGCGCAGCTTCTTCCCCAAGTGTAAGCGCATCCAGAGCCCTACCCAGATTCAAAAGTAGAGCCCATCCAATCACCATGAAAGGGAATGAAAGCCAAACATGCTCGAAACTGCGATCAGCCAGAGACCCCATCAGCCAAAACATGATTTCCAGGGCCGCGAAAGCATCGGGACTGAGATTAAGTGCCAATGAAGTCAACGCCGAAGCAAAACTGGTGACCGCTATTCCGGCAAGAATAAGGCTCAGGGCGCCGCCATTTCTACCCCCGATCAATTGAACCAGAAAGACCGCAACCAGCGCACCTAGAATGCCTCCCAACGGCAAAGCCAGCGCGAATAACCCTGAAAGTCCGGTGTAAATCATAACCACCGCACCGAAAGACGCAGAAGCTGAAACACCGATTAAACCGGGTTCGGCAAGCGGATTACGCAGAAAACCCTGCAAGGCGGCCCCACCCAAACCCAAAGTAATACCAATCATCAGGCCCAATAGTGCCCGAGGTAGCCTAATTTCAAGTAGGATCAAGCGAGTTGGACCATATTCGTCGCCGAATAATATCCCCAGCAGTTCCTTCCATCCCACTGCGGAGGGCCCTACAACCAATGAGCCCACAAAGGCCAGAAAAACGAGGCAAGAAAGTACCGCAAATAGGACCGGCTGTTCGAAGGTGAACCATCGACCCGGCTGATTTCGAAGGGTCATCGGATCTGTGCATCGGATGTTTTGCGTAACTGCCATTGTTGGCGGGTAGCAGCCAATTGATCAATGGCGCCAACAACAAAAGGTGTACCGCACGCTCGCAATTCATCAGGAATACGCACGATAAATCGATTGGCCGTAATGCCGCGCAACGCAGGATGCTGAAATGTACCGGAGGCAACCGATCGTTTTCGGTTTTGCTGACGGTGCATCACAATGATGTCAGGTTGGTGGGTAATTAAAACCTCCAGGGGTACATAACCAATTCCGCTAATACCCAGTTGTGCGGCAAGGTTGGTCAAACCTGCCGCCTCCAGAATAGCGCCGCTTAGCGTATGCTCACCGGAAGTTAAGCCGTTTTCCCAATAATAGACAGCGATCGGCCTTGCTTGATTAATCGGTGCGGCAGCCGCAAGCCGTTGGTCGAATGCAGCTATCAATTGTTCGCCGCGCCGTAGCTCGCCAACGGCATCGGCAACCAGGCGAATATTGCGCCGAATATCTTCAATGCTTGCGGCAATTGGAAGTTCCATGAGGTTAAAACCCAGCCGTTTTAGCAAATAAACCGTCGCACGCGAGGTATAAGTGCCAGCAAGAACCAAATCGGGTTTCATCAATAGAATCTCTTCGGCTTGACCATGATTCTGACGCAGGCCAATCGCCTCCTTGTACATCGGTGTGGCGTCTCGATCGGCTGCCAGAAAACTCACAGACGCAATTCTTTCGCGGTTAACCAACAGCATCAGCAACTGGTCGGCACACAGGTTCATTGAAACAATGTGTTGAGGCTTCGCTGCTGCAGGAACCACAATCGATGTCGCCAGAAAAATGGCCAATATCATTAAAGATCTATAACTGGTTTTTAAGCAAGAAGCCCCGATTGATGCATAGATTTCCGGAGCGCGCGGATACATGAGCATTTTCTACACTGTAATCGGGTAAATTAGAGGCTAAGCTGAGTAATTACGGAGTTTCTTAGGTTCGCTAAGTCGTTAC
>CAZVFR010000284.1:0-953 GCA_964626505.1 uncultured Methylococcaceae bacterium | reverse complement strand
CGTTACATTGCGTAATCAGTGCCGAGTTTTTGCACGTTCCGATTGATTGCGCGCGCCTTTGTTCGGACTTTTGATGCTGGACTTTTTCACACGTTTTCCACCTGCGGCATTTCCACGCTTCACTCCGTGACCGCACGGATGTACACGCACGTGCTGAGTTTGAAATTTACCGGTTCTTGCACCAACACTCCGTCCTTCAGACCCCGTCCCTGTATTACGCGGCTGCCAGTTCGGAATCAACTGGTGTTTTCCGTTGCCGATAAGATCGGCTCTGCCCATATCCTGTAAGGCTTTACGCAGTAGCGGCCAATTGTTGGCATCATGATAACGCAGAAAGGCTTTGTGTAACCGGCGTATTTTCAGACCTTTGGGCACGGAAATATCCGCGCTGTTATGGCTGACTTTCTTTAAGGAATTTTTCCCCGAATGATACATTGCGGTAGCAACAGACATCGGTGACGGCAAAAAAGCTTGCACCTGATCCGCGCGAAATCCATTTCTTTTCAGCCATAACGCCAGATTCAACATATCTTCCGTGCAGGTACCGGGGTGCGCAGCGATAAAATACGGAATCAAATATTGTTCCTTGCCCGCGGCTTTGGAGTATTTATCAAACAATTGCTTGAATCGGTCGTAGGTTCCGATTCCGGGCTTCATCATTTTGGACAACGGGCCTTGCTCGGTATGTTCGGGCGCAATTTTTAGATAACCACCAACATGATGGGTAACCAGTTCTTTCACGTACTCGGGCGATTCCACGGCCAGATCGTAGCGTAACCCCGACGCGATCAGAACTTTCTTGATACCCGGCAGTGTCCGCGCTCTTTTATAAAGGCTGATCAAAGCGCTATGGTCGGTATCCAGGTTCTTGCAGATACCCGGATAGACGCACGAAGGCCTGCGGCACGCGGCTTCGATTGCCGGATCCTTGCACGCAATCCGGTACATATTCG
>CAZVFR010000283.1:0-4062 GCA_964626505.1 uncultured Methylococcaceae bacterium | reverse complement strand
TACTAATTCGGCCACTGTGATGCGTATGCCCACAATAAACAGTCAACTGTCGATCGCTGTGCGCAAGCATTAGCCGAATTAATACATCACCCATGGCCTTACAGGTAAAATGCGGTAGCCATTCGTCGTTGCCTATGCGTCCTTGGTACAAACAGGCTTCTTTGAATGGCGGTACGTGGGTCAAGAGAATGATGTGCTGGTATCGGCCCAAGGCATCGAGGAGCTTGGCTTCAATATAAGCCGCAGCCTCATCACCCAAATGCATTAGCTTGTTGTGAAGGCCCGAAGTCTCCAGTCCAGCTAGATCACGAATCAATCTAAAATCATTCAGCCTGACGGATGATCTGGCATAATCGCCCAAGCGCCCATCTCCCCAACCTCCATGCCCCACCAGACACGTAGTCTGCGTCAACTCGACCACATCGCAGGCCGGCAGCCAATTCAGATTAGGTACATGGCTAGCCAATCGCTCTACCCGTGATCTTACTTCCGCGATTTCTCCACCGTAGTAATCATGGTTTCCGAGAACAAAATAAGTTGGCAATGCAACGCGCTCTTCGATTAATCGCAAATACTCGATCACCGAGTTAGCCTGACCGATATCGCCACCCACCAACAATATATCCGCATTTCGCTGGCCAATGGCGCGGCAGAATTCATGGATTGCGTCCGATTCCAGAAAATCAAAATGTATATCGGTTATCCAGGCAAATTTGATCATGAAACAATGAGAAAACGCACAATGTACGTGTCTACATTAGCATTTTCACCAGCGTAATTGGGTAAATTCGAGGATAAGCTAAGGAGCAAGTCTAAAGTTTGATAGGCTAGTTCAGCTTTATAAAACTCGAATTCTAACTTGCGGAGTCGCCCATTTTGAAAAAACCACCATTCACGCCAACCCAACAGCTACAAATCGCTATTTACCGCCGCAGCCTATTAAACATATTGTTAATATTATTGCTACAGGCTTGCGCAACGGTTACGACCACCCTGCCGGACGGCAGCCAAAAAATACGCTCAATCGAAGAATTCGAGTATTACGCCGAATCTGTATTCCGGCGACAGAATCAAGCCACCGCGCAGGCTGGAATGCTGCTTGACGAAGACCTGAATCCGGACGATTACAACGCATTGGAAGCTGCCGAATCAAGTATGTTAAAGGTCTGCAAAGCCCTCAACGAAATTGCCAACCGCCAGATTGATCAGCAAGACACTGATATTTTGCTTAAGTTGGAGGTCAAACAAACCATTGGGGAATGCGATTATGCGACGCAGAAAGTCGAACAGCTAAATGAGCAACTCCAGTAAATTGCGTGCGCAAGAAGACTAATCCGGAATTCTCAGTAAAATGAGCAAAGCACCGCAAATAGATTTTCTCATCGTTGGGCAAGGTCTTGCGGGAAGTATCCTGGCCTGGCTGCTAATCGAGCAAAATCAGAAAGTAATCATCTGTGATCCCGGCACTAGCAATTCGGCATCCCGTATTGCCGCGGGTATCGTTAACCCCATAACCGGTAAACGATTTGTAAAAGCTGCCGCAGCGAGTGCATATTTGCACCATGCGTTACTGATCTATCGGCAGATCGAAACTTTCTTCGGGCAACGCTTTTTTTACCAAAAACCCATGCTGCGACTGTTCAATGATTCAGACGAACACAGTAACTGCCTCAAGCGCCAAAGCGACGGAAATTACACCGAATACTTCGGCAAGTATTTAGAATCGACTAGCCAAACTTTCGGTCTACGTAATGAATTTGGCGGTTGCGTACAGAAAAGATGCGGATACCTGGATTGCCGTAAGTTTCTAGACACCTTGCAAACCTATTTCTCGAATCAGGGCTATTTGAAATCTGAAGCAATGGATTACGACGATATCAAGCTGACCAAATCCGGTATCATGTGGCGGGACACAAGACTCAGGAAACTCATATTCTGCGAAGGATTTCAGGCTATGCATAGTCCCTGGTTTGCATGGTTACCCTTTCAAGTTTCCAAAGGTGAAATTCTAAGCTTGAATACCGCCGAACCCCTACCCGATGCAATAATCAATCGAGGCAAATGGCTACTACCGTTGTCACCGCAAAAGTTCAGGATCGGAGCGACTTATGAATGGATAAAACTGGATACAACACCCAGCACCGAAGCCCAGAATTCATTGCTACATTTTTATCAAGATTTATTCATAAATTCATCGCCGGCAACCGTGACCAGGCACGACGCAGGAATCCGGCCCGGAACCTTGGACAAGCAACCTTTCATCGGGTCACATCCAGCAAAGGAATACGCATCAATATTCAACGGATTCGGCTCAACTGGCGTGTTGAAAATCCCGTATTACGCCGAACGATTCACGCGTCATTTATTGCAAGCAGCGCCGCTGCCTGCATCGGCAAACATAAATCGGTATTATGCGCGCTATACGCCTGGTTGATCTTGCCCATCAAATAATCGCGGAAGTTTTAACAGCGGATGATGTCGTTATTGATGCAACCGTTGGCAATGGCCACGATACAGCATTCCTGGCCCGTCAGGTGGGTGGTGGAGGGCAGGTCTATGGCTTCGATATCCAATCAGATGCGATACACAACACTGAATCATTACTTAAAGCGCAAGAAACCGTAGATCGCGTCTTGTTATTTCAAACCGGCCACGAGAACCTATCAAAGTATATCCCACTGCGCCATCAGAACATGATTCGCGCGGTAATGTTCAACCTGGGTTACCTGCCCGGCGGTGATAAACAGCTGACGACCAGCATCGAATCAAGCCTGGTGGCAATTAAGAGCGCAGTTCAGCTGATCAGCACCGGTGGTCGTATATCGATATTGTGTTACCCGGGACATCCCGGTGGACAAGAAGAAACCGAAACCATCAAAACCTACGCCCAGTCTTTGCCGAATGAATTCGACGTTACGATTCAAGCGCCCATAGCTGAAGCCAAACTACCTCCGAAGCTTATCATTATTGAAAATAAGATCCTAGTTAACCCGAACCAATGATCGCCCCAAGCGGGCTGACCACAGCGTTGCCACCACGATTCAATACATGAGTATAAATCTGCGTGGTGCGAACATCTTTATGACCGAGCTGTTCCTGCACCGTACGAATATCCATGCCGCGTTCCAGCAGGTGGGTTGCGAAGGAATGGCGTAGTGTGTGGCAGCTGGCGGGTTTCTGAATGCCCGATTTCCTTAAAGCCTGCTTAATTGCATTCTGGACAGATCTTTCCCCAAGATGATGACGACGCATAATCCCAGAACGAGGATCGATACTGCGCTTGTCTGCAGGAAAAACATATTGCCATGCCCATTCTTTTGGTGCATTAGGATATTTTCGCTCTAGCGCATGAGGCAGATATACATTGCCAAACCCATCATTCAAATCTTTCTCATGAATCATTGTGACTCTTTGCAGATGCTGTTTCAGCGGAACAAGCAACTCATCCGAAAGCGTCACGACACGATCTTTTTTCCCTTTTCCGTCACGAACAAAAATCGCCCGCCGTTCAAACTCCAGGTCTTTTGTACGCAACCGAATTGCCTCCATAAGCCGCAATCCCGATCCATACAACAAACAGCCAACCAGCCAGTGCACTCCTTCCAGGTTTTTAAGCAGCAAACCGATTTCTTCGCGTGACAATACAACCGGCAATCTCTGCGGTCGTTTTGCCCTGACAACCCCGCGTATATCCCCTAACGGGGCGCCCAAAACTGCCTTGTATAAAAACACCAATGCATTCAAGGCTTGATTTTGCGTACTTGCTGAAACCCGTTGTTTCACAGCTAGATCCGTTAAAAACTGTCCGACTTCTTCGGCACCCATCTCGTTCGGGTGCCGAAGACCATGAAAACGAATAAACCGTTTTGTCCACGCAACATAACATTGCTCAGTTCTTATGCTGTAGTGTCGAACCCGGATCGAAGCCTGCACTTTTTGTAGAAAAGGGGACCCGGAGGTATCATTTTTTTGTGTCATTTGCTATATTCATAGTACATGTATATATGTAAGGGGTATCCCCTTAGCACCACAACCGGTATGATGCTGGAATGGACTCCCCTA
>CAZVFR010000282.1:0-4103 GCA_964626505.1 uncultured Methylococcaceae bacterium | reverse complement strand
CAGATTGTATCCTGATTTGGCTTACAAATAAACCTTATAGCTAGGTTTGTTAAGGCAACCTCTTAAACGTTACACATTATCACATAAAAATCTACCGACAAAGCAAGCGTTTGGCCCATCATCCACCCGTTGCGTCGTTAACCAGTGACAACAGTGGAATAGATTGATCATTAGTCAAATCACCGCGAATCAGAATATCAACTGAGTCGGATGATCGCCCATAATAGTCCTTGTTCAGATCCATGTTCACCGCGAGGACCTCTCCGTTTAACGAGACCCCGCCGAACACCCCCTTCGCGCGTGAATACGACAGAATATCGGCGGTTGTCACCGCGGCACCTTTGCCGATCAGTCCCGCAGCAACGCTGGCGCCTACGCCTAATTTCAAACCCGAACTTAACATCGCGTTGACACCACTTTGGTTCATCACCAACAAAATCACTTCGGATTTTTGAACACCCAACTGCAATCCCAATGTCGCGGAACCCAAGGTATAAAATGCCGGGCCACGCCATTGGCCACTTTCTTTGTCGCGAATAAATAGAATACCTTTTCCAAGGGAGCCCCCAATGCCGACTCCGGCTTCCCATACTTCGGGTGCGATAAATAGGCCTTTGGCATGCTTTGCGACGACACGGAACCGTTCCATTTCAGGATCGCTCATGAAGTGTTGTAGGCTTATTTCCGCATCACGGACCACTTGCCTAGCATCGGTGCCTTCCTCAGCTTGTACTGGAACAATATTCGACATCAGAAATAACGACACGGTAGCCAGTCGTAATAGCAATTTAGCGTTCGGCATCTGAATAGTCCTCTTTTGCAAATTCCAATTCGTTGACGTTAATCTTATCAGGCTATGATTTTAAACTCACCTACATTTACTGGAAACAATCTCAATAGGCAATTAACCGTTGTTCGAAGGGAGTCCAAGAATAGAACCAATGCCAGCCAAAAATCAATGCGCATTAGCAACAAATAAATGCTTCCTATAATATTTCAATTCGTTAATCGAATCGATGATGTCATCAAGTGCTAAGTGCGCAGCTTTCTTGACAAAGCCCGATTTCAACTCCGGCGCCCATCGTTTTACGAGTTCTTTGAGAGTAGACACATCCAAATTACGGTAATGAAAATAGCGTTCAAGCTCCGGCATGGATCGGTGCAAAAAACGCCGGTCTTGGCAAATACTATTTCCACACATCGGTGATTTGCCGTCGATGACCCATTTACGTAGGAAAGCGAGCGTTTGCATTTCCGCATCGTGTTCGGTAACTTTGCTTTGTATTACTCTATCGATAAGTCCTGATTGGCCGTGATGTTTTTGGTTCCATGCATCCATTCCATCCAGTGCTTCTTTGGATTGATGAACCGCCAGCACGGGCCCTTGCTCTAAAATATTAAGTTGTTTATCCGTTACAACCGTCGCTATTTCGATTATTAAATCAGTGTCGGGATCCAAACCGGTCATTTCCAGATCTATCCATATGAGATTAAATGGGTCTTGATGCATAATAACTACTCAGCAGGCCTTAAAACGCCCATAACTACTCAGATCGCCCTCAAATTTACCCGAGTACAAGGAGAAAACGCGCAGTGTACCAGGGTACATGAGCATTTTCGACGCTGCAATCGGGTAAATTTGAGGGTAAGCTGAGTAGTTACGTTGCATATTTTTTCCGTTGTGTATACTTGCCAAGCATTGTAGCAAACGCTAATCTGTTGCATGGTATAGAAATTAATCGGCAGTGACTATGAATACACTTGCATACATTTTTTTGATCGCACTGGCACTCTCTTACGCGGCCCAGTTTTGGCTGTCACGGCGGCAAATCGAGCATATTCTGTTACACCGGAAATCAGTTCCTGATGCGTTCAAAGAAACTATTAGCCTCGACGCTCATCATAAGGCAGCCGACTACACCGTCGAGAAAACCAATCTTGCTAAAATCAGTGGCGGGCTCGGCGCGTTGATTTTATTGGCACTAACCTTAGGCGGCGGCATAGATCTGGTTGCCACATTCTGGTCTCAATTCCTGCTTCCCGAGGTCATCATGGGTGCCGGGATTATATTGACAGTCTTTCTTATTTCTTATCTGGTAGAACTGCCGCTGGACATCTATCAAACCTTCTCAGTAGAAGGGAAATACGGATTTAACCGCACAACCGCCAAACAATTTAGCGTCGATCAAATATTGCAACTGGCCCTAGGGTTCGCCATCGGCGCGCCATTATTATTGTTGATCTTATGGATCATGGAAAACCTGGGGCCATTCTGGTGGCTACCGGCCTGGGCTCTTTTAATCGCGTTTTCGTTGTTTATGAGTTGGGCCTATCCAACTTTCATAGCACCGTTATTCAATAAATTCACACCCTTGGATAATATCGCGCTTAAAAAACGTATCGAATCTCTGCTCGAGCGCTGCGGTTTCAGCAGCAAAGGGATTTTTGTCATGGATGGATCACGTCGATCAGGACACGGCAACGCGTACTTCACAGGGTTTGGCAGCAACAAGCGTATCGTATTTTTCGATACCTTGATCAATACTTTGGATAGCGACGAAATCGAAGCGGTTTTGGCACACGAGTTAGGCCATTTCAAGCGCAAGCACGTGATAAAAATGCTCTTCGCGGGCGCAGCGTATAGCTTTGCGGGCTTTGCACTTCTGGCTTGGCTTGCGAGCCAATCCTGGTTTTATTCGGGACTGGGGGTCATGCACCCCTCAAACGCGACCGCGCTATTGTTATTCACCCTAGTCTCACCGGTGTTTACCCTGTTTTTCAAGCCGCTTAGAACCTATGTGCAGCGCAAACACGAATTCGAAGCGGATGACTTCGCATCGACTTTCGCAAAATCATCCGCATTGATTAGCGCCTTGATTAAACTGTATCGAGACAATGCCAGTACCTTAACACCCGATCCGATTTATACAGCATTCCACTACAGCCATCCGCCCGCGGCTATCCGAATCGCCAACCTATCCAGAAAACCGATCAATCAAGGTACTGGCTAGTTCATACGGCACCTAGTACTCCGTCAAGCCAGGCTATCCGGGCAGTTACGGGTATTTTTAAATTCGCTGAATAATTACAAAACTATCGCACAACAAAGCAACGCTAATAAACACCAAGAGGGCTTGGTAATCACCCACCTTGGAAAAGGACTCGCCGTTGAAACACAAGCCGGTAACGTGATTCTGTGTCAGACCCGCCGACGCATAGGGATTGCTGCCGTGGGAGATCGCGTATTGTGGGAGTCAACCTCGCAGGAATCGGGTCGGGTGGTAAAAATTCTGGAACGCGATTCTTTGCTCAGCCGGCCGATGCGCAATAACAAAACCCGACCTGTTGCGGCCAACCTGGATCAGGTTCTGATTGTTCTTGCGGTCGAACCGAAATGTGACTTCCTATTAATTGACCAATATCTAGTGGTCTGCGAGAACCACACTATCGACGCTGCGCTGGTGTGCAACAAAATAGATCTCCAACACAAAGATGGTGCCCTTGAATCGACGCTTCAGGTCTATGCTAAACTCGGCTACGATATCTATTCCGTCAGCGCAAAATCGGCCGCTGGGCTGGATAACTTAAAAGCCAAACTCAAAAACCGCACGAGTATGCTGGCAGGCCAATCGGGCGTGGGCAAATCATCTTTAACCAACGCAATATTACCGGATATTAATTTAAAAATAGGCGCACTATCCAAAAGCAATCAACACGGCCGACATACGACCACGACCGCCACGCTTTTTCATCTTGACGAGGGCGGCCACCTGATCGACAGCCCCGGTGTTTCGGTGTTCGGACTAGCCGATATATCAGAAAAACAACTAGCCTATGGTTTTCGCGAGTTTCAAACGCATATTCCTCGCTGCAAATTTAACGATTGCCGCCATATGGATGACAAAGGCTGTGCGGTTGTAGCCGCAGTCGCATGCGGTGAAATTGACCCTGACCGTTATACTCGGTTTAAAAAATTACGTGGGAAAATGCATATCGCGTCACGATAACCCATAAAACAGCAAGTTCGTGTTGTTTTGGTTACCCAGGCGGCCAAGTCAACTGTCGGCCGCCCATCAGGTGAAAGTGCAGATGATAGACTTCTT
>CAZVFR010000281.1:0-4114 GCA_964626505.1 uncultured Methylococcaceae bacterium | reverse complement strand
GGTCAGGGTAACTGGAGCAGGGTAACTGGGGTCAGAGTAAACTTAAAAACTTAAAGTTCAGTTATACTGTTTGCATCGATTGAATTCAGGAAAAAGGCAAACGAATGGCGAGACTAAAGCGGGTGTGTCCAGTTGGAGTTCCTCAACACGTGATTCAGCGTGGTAATAACCGACAGGTCTGCTTTGCCGGCAAGCAAGATTTTTCAGCTTATGCGGGTTGGCTGAAAGCGTACTCAAAGAAATATCAGGTTAATATTCATGCATGGGTATTAATGACCAACCATGTTCACCTGCTGTGCACCCCCCGAGACAACCATGCGGTGAGTCACATGATGCAAGCACTGGGCAGACAATATGTGCGTTATTTCAATTTCAGCTACAAGCGAACGGGAACACTTTGGGAAGGTCGATTCAAGTCTTGTCTGGTCCAGGAAGAGCATTACCTTTTACAACTTTATCGCTATATAGAGTTGAACCCAGTCAGAGCGGGGATGGTAGATCAACCGTCAGACTATGACTGGTCAAGCTATCGGATAAATGCCTTGGGAAAACAATCAGAACTTTGTTCACCTCACCCATTGTACATTAGGTTAGGCAGTGAACCAAAAGAGAGGCAGGCTTATTACCGTGAATTAGTTGAACATCCCGTCGAAGGAAAATTAACTGAAGAGATCCGGCTTGCAACCCACAAAGGGTTGGCACTCGGCAATGAGCGATTTAAAGTGGAAATAGAACGTTTGACTGGTCAGCGGATGACAGCAAAAAAGATGGGGCGGCCTGTAGGCTGGCGAAAGAAAAAAGTGGATTGTTAATTTCTGACACTTTTTATGCTCAGATCAAAGATCTATAGTATAGCTGCGGAGCGGCGTTAAAACTCTTCGTTATTTTCTAAGCGAAGATTATTAATCTTTTTCACCCCGAGTACTCTCAGTAGCAATTTTCGACAATAACGCAACAATGGATACAATATACGGGAAAGGATTTTCGATCTAAAAATAAAGTAGTTGAAACGATTGAACAAATTCGATCGGCTGCTAATCATTGCCAGTACATGAATGGCATCGGTACCGTAATAGAGAGTATCATCCATTTTGAGCACCATTCCTTGATCGATATCCAGTCCTTCGTCAGTAATCTGTTTCATTGCGTCGCTGTCCTGGCGAGCATCAATCAATTTTAGTTGTCCGATGGAATCACGAATTCGTATCCAGCGACAATAGCTATCACAAAGCGGACATTGCCTGTCATAGATTAGTAAAATGGATTGTTTCTGTGTTTCTTTCATAGGCATCGTTTGTTGTAAAATCCTACCTTACTAGGTTCTAGCCTGCATTGCTTACCAAAATGACAATGCCTCGCTTGAATTTTGTCCCCACAAGGAATTTTCTTCACTCGGAAATACAGTCGGTATTCTGCTCGATCAGAAAACCCCTTGTGAAAACAAATCTCTGCGCAATCATCTTGCTCTTTGGTGAGAAATACGGGCTTATCAAGCAGAATCCATTCAAAACGGGTATATTGACACGCTCGTTTTGAAAAGCTTTCTGAAATGAGAGGGGTTGGATCGCGCCAATTGATAGAGAAAGGTGGACAACCATAAAATTCAGCATCATCAATTTCAATAGCGTATAAACAGTGACCCAATCAATAGGACCGGCCATTCGCCAACAATGGCACTGGCTTTCCGCGACAGCGGCCGGACGGTGGTTATTTAGCCGGTTGTTGGGTTGGCATGTACCGTATACTGGTTCGCTGGGTGCAACCATTAAAATCTTAGAACCGGGGCATTGTGTGATTAGCTTGAACGATCGCAGGAAAGTCCGCAACCATTTGCATTCCATACACGCCATCGCACTCTGTAATCTTGGTGAGATGGTCACCGGGATGGCGCTGAATAATAGTCTGCCGAACTATGCCCGCAGTATTCTGACGAGGATTTCCATAGATTACCTTAAAAAAGCGCGTGGACAGTTGATTGCCGAATGTCATTGTCTAATTCCATCGGACAATGAAAAACACGAATATGAATTGGAATGTAGCATTTGTGATCAATTCGGCGATACCGTGGCTACCGTAAAAGCACGTTGGCTGGTGGGGCCGGACTAGTATTCATCAATCCTATGTTGACGGAGTACGAGGATAAAAATAATGCCGAAAGCAACTGAATTTACCGCAGCCGTCGGTATTGACGTGCCGCTGATCTGCGGCGCGATGTATCCGTGTTCCAATCCTGAACTGGTCGCCGCGGTTTCTGAAGCCGGTGGAATCGGCATCGTTCAGCCCTTGAGTTTGAGCTACGTTCACGACTACGAGTTTCGCGCGGGCTTGCGCTATATTCGTAGCCTGACAGACAAGCCCATAGGGGTTAATCTGATTATTGAAAAAAGCTCTAAAAAATATCTGCAACGCGTCCATCAATGGCTGGACATCGCGCTGGAAGAGCAGGTTAATTTTTTTGTGACCGCATTGGGTAATCCGAATTGGGTGGTAGAACAAGCCGGAAGCGCTGGTGCTACTGTGTATCATGACGTAACCGAGCAAAAATGGGCGAATAAAGCCCTGGATGCAGGAGTTGATGGTTTTATCTGCGTGAATAACCGCGCCGGCGGTCATGCCGGTAAGCTATCGCCCCAACAACTTCTGGATCAATTGCTGGCGTTTAAAAAGCCGTTGATCTGCGCCGGCGGTATTGGGACATCGGCGGAATATGCTGAGGTCTTGGCGATGGGCTATGCGGGCGTGCAGCTGGGCACGCGTTTTATTGCCAGCGCTGAATGCACTGCGCACAGTGACTACAAATCGGCAATCCTCCAAGCACAAGAAAAGGATATCGTGTTGACGGAAAAGATTTCCGGTGTGCCAGTGTCGGTGATCAAAACCCCTTATATTGAAAAAGTCGGTACCAAGGCAGGACCGATCGCCAAATGGTTGTTGCGTGGCAACAAAACAAAACATTTGATGCGCACTTTTTACTCATTGCAATCCATCTGGACGTTGAAACGCGCATCCTTGCAGGGCATCAGTTATCGAGATTTTTTCCAGGCCGGAAAAAGTGTTCAGGGCATACGGGAAATCAAGCCCGCTGGTGACATCGTACGTGAGTTTGATGCAGCGATACCGTCATTGCCATCGCAAAATTAGAAATTTCGCTAATACCTTTCAATAGCATCACGGATTTGATCATTAATTTCCGCGCGGTGCGATGATCGTATCGGGAAACTTTGTTCGACATGGATAAACCGATGTCCCGATTGAAAGGCATTGCTTGTGCAGGCATCTACGGAGTTGTTACTAAAGCGGCCAGTCGTGTTGGTCGTTCCCCCCAAACTGCGGGTATCTTCCCCATAGATGCACGCTTTGGCCACGCCGGCTTGGTTGATTTCGCGGGCTAAACTATCGATGAAGTAAGCGTTATTCGAATCGCTGTAGTATTTCAGTCCTTCACTTAGATTTACTAATTTGTCGTTGTTGGTTCGGCACTGAGTTTGTAGTTTCTTAAGGCTGGTCGTGCCAAATCCGTGCAGTTGAATTACCAAGGTTTGAGGGTTGGATTCGATTAAGCGCTGATGAGCGATGTAATACGAATGATTAGTATTGTGGACCGCGTCGCTGGCGAAATATTTGCCGCTGCATGCATTGCTTAGAGACGAACTGTTGCGCCTTGAACCGGCAATGAATAGAAAGCCGGCCGGACTATCCAGGTAAAGTTCAATCGCTTGTAATTCCGTGTACAAATCCGATTGAGGGTGGGGTGCTTGTATCGCGACAGGTTTAGCGGAGGATTTGGTAACGTAGATGCCTGCGCCTTTATAGTTTGCTGAGCCAAGCTTGGCTTTTTCTTGCAGAATGTAGTGGGTTTCAATCGGTATGCGGCTGGTGTCGACGAACTCGATGATTTCGTGGCCAATAGATTGGCTCAGTCGGTGAGCTTTTTTGTAGTCTGACGCCAGATACGTGTCGAATACAGTGCCCAATGAAGCCAGATATTCAGCGGATGGCACAATCCAACTCTGGTCCGCTTTTTTGCCATAGTCGAAGGCCTTTAAATAGTGTTCTAGATTACCTTCTTGATGAGCGTACGATTCCGCGATGCTGTTGCCTGATAGGGCGATGC
>CAZVFR010000280.1:0-4200 GCA_964626505.1 uncultured Methylococcaceae bacterium | reverse complement strand
GCTCCGGCACTGGAGCAATGAATGATGCTTGATAGTTTTTGAAAATCGTAGACGCCCAATGGCGATGAAAATCGAGCTGTTCCCGAGGTTGGTAATACATGATTGGGACCCGCACAGTAGTCACCCAACGCCTCAGCCGTATAGCGCCCCATAAAAATTGCACCCGCATTACGGATATGCTTCGCCAACTCATTCGGGTCTTCCACGGACAGCTCAAGATGCTCCGGAGCTATCCGGTTTGCCACTTCGGCCGCTTCTTCCAAATTATGCACTAATATCAACGCGCCACGGTTACTCAACGAGTGATTGATCACCTCTGCCCGCTCCATTTCCGGCAGCATGCGTCGAATACTCGATTCAACCGCGTCCAAAAACGCCGCGTCGGGCGATAACAAGATTGCTTGCGCGTCTTCGTCGTGCTCAGCTTGGCAAAATAAGTCCGCGGCAATCCAATCCGGGTCGGTACGACCGTCGCAAATAATTAGAATCTCCGATGGACCGGCAATCATATCGATACCGACCTGCCCGAAAACCAACTTTTTTGCGGTCGCCACATAGATGTTGCCAGGACCGACAATTTTTTCCACACCGGGTATGGTTTCGGTACCGTAGGCCAATGCCGCAATCGCCTGTGCACCGCCGATAGTAAACGCACGATCGACACCCGCCAGATACGCCGCCGCAAATACGAGTTCATTGCACTCACCGTTCGGCGTCGGCACCACCATGATCAGCTCACGAACCCCGGCAACCTTGGCTGGAATTGCATTCATAAGCACTGAAGACGGATACGCGGCCTTGCCTCCCGGCACATACAAACCAACACGATCAAGCGGCGTAACCTTTTGACCCAAGACCGTCCCATCAACTTCTTCATACTGCCAAGAAGCGATTTTCTGATGCTCAGCATAGGCACGAATTCGATTTTCCGCAACCGCTAAAGCCTGTGACTGGATTTGCGGCAAAGCTTCCCAGGCCTGTTGCAACGTTTGCTTTGGAATCTCAAGTTCAGGCGCCGCGCCAACCTTGTTGTGATCGAAGCGTTCGGTATATTCAATCAACGCGCTATCACCTTCCGAACGGACCCGCGTTAGGATCTCCTGAACCTGCTCATGAACCGCCTGATTATCACCTTCATCCCAAGCCAATAACGCGTCCAGGTCTTTATCAAATTCTGTTTCCGCGGTTGATAATCGGTTTATTCGTAAGTCTGACATCGCTAAACTTCCTCAAGGGTTTTGCGTTCCACTTCCTTGCTCATAACGCCCAACAGCTCTTCTATAGCGGCGTGTTTCATTTTCATCGCGGCTTTATTCACAACCAATCGTGAGCTGATATTCATGATCAACTCTAAGGGAGCCAGTCCGTTTGCTTTGAGCGTATTACCCGTATCAACCAGATCTACAATACAATCGGCAAGGCCGACCAAGGGCGCCAATTCCATCGAACCATAGAGCTTGATAATCTCAACCTGCCGCCCTTGCTGCGCAAAATAATGTTGAGCCGTTTTGATGTATTTGGTCGCCACGCGGATACGCCCACCGGATAACGCCTTTCCTACAGGGGCCGCGGTCATCAGTCTACAACGTGAAATCCCGAGATCCAGCGGTTCATATAATCCTACGGAATCATGTTCCATGAGTACATCTTTGCCGGCGATACCTAAATCCGCGGCACCATATTCTACAAAAGTCGGCACATCGGTCGCGCGAATAATAATCAGCTGAATGTCGGGATGACAGGTTGGCAAAATCAGCTTACGCGTAGTTTTGGGATTATCGATTGGAACAACATCGGCAGCCGCCAATAATGGCAATGCCTCTTCAAAAATCCGGCCTTTGGATACAGCGATAGTCAACATAGTCGTACTTTTGAACCTAGCCCAAATTTCTCACCAGAGGGCGAGATAACCACGCAGAGATTTGTTCCCGCGAGGTATTGTCATTTTGTTAAGAAATCCGGGTTAGCCCGGCACCCGGCGAATTTCGGCACCTAATTGGGTTAGCTTTTCTTCAATGCATTCGTAGCCGCGATCAATATGGTAAATTCGATCGACGACTGTCTCACCCTCCGCAACCAAACCGGCCAGAACCAGACTTGCTGATGCCCTTAAATCCGTCGCCATAACCGGTGCACCGGTTAATCGCGATACGCCTGTACAAATCGCGGTATTCGATTCCAAATGGATGTCGGCGCCCATACGCTGCATTTCCTGAACATGCATAAACCGATTTTCAAATACTGTCTCTGTCATCACACCGACACCTTCCGCGATTGCATTCAATGCTGTGAGCTGTGCCTGCATATCGGTTGGGAATGCAGGGTAAGGTGCCGTGCGTACCGAAACCGCACGCGGACGTTTACCCTGCATATCAAGTTCGATCCAGTCTTTGCCCACACTAATTTCGGCACCGGCCTCGCGGAGTTTTGCCAATACAGCATCCAGACTATGAGGTTGGGTATCTTTGAGTTTTATTTTGCCACCGGTTATCGCAGCCGCCACCAAATAGGTTCCAGTTTCGATTCGGTCCGGAAGAATATCGTAGTGCAATCCCTCCGCCGACAAAGACTCGACACCTACAATTTCCATAATGTCTGTACCCGCACCGCTGACCCTAGCACCCATCGCATTCAGAAACGCTGCCAAATCCACAACTTCGGGCTCACGAGCCGCATTCTCTATAATGCTTTTCCCGTCAGCCAGCGCCGCTGCCATCATCAGGTTTTCGGTTCCGGTTACGGTAACTTGGTCCAGAATCAGTCGCCGCCCCTTGAGTCTTTTCGCGCTGGCTTTAATGTAGCCGCGTTCGACAGTTAGATCGGCTCCCATCTTGGTGAGCCCTTCCAGGTGAATATTTACCGGGCGAGTACCAATAGCGCAACCCCCCGGTAACGAAACGTCGGCTCGCCCAAAACGGGCCAGCAAGGGCCCCAGTACCAGAATCGAAGCACGCATGGTTTTGACCAATTCATACGGCGCGTCGTAGCGTTTAATCGTGCTCGAATCGACCTCGATGTTCATCTTTTCGTCGATGAGTAATTGCACGCCCATGCGCCCCAATAGTTCCATGGTGGTCGTGATATCGTGCAAATGCGGCACATTGCCGATGCTAACGGGGGTTTGCGACAATAAAGACGCCGCCAGAATCGGCAGTGCGGCATTTTTTGCACCCGATATTCTTAGCTCGCCGTGCAGCCTTTGACCGCCATTAATGATCAGTTTATCCATTCCGCTCTTCCCGGAATGCGGTAATCCTTAAAACCTCATCCAACTCACTGGTGCGCGAAATAGCACGCATCTGCCCTGGCATATTTAAAAAATCTATTCCGCAGCCGTTCCTTTCGGCATTTTTCATCCACTCGATTAACAACGCCAATCCTGCGCTGTCAGCGCGCTCCACACCAACCAGATCAATTTCCAAGCCGGAACTATACGAAAAAATCTCTACCGATCGCTCAAGCAAATCACCTACGGTACTAAAAATCATGTCACCGACAACCGTAAACTCCCCCTCACTGCTTTGATCTAGACTGGCAGCATTCACGGATCCGCACTCTCTTCCGCTTTACTGAATAGAAACTTACTAATAACTTCTTCCAAAACAATCGCAGATTCGGCCAACTGCAATTGATCGCCGTCAACCAGAAAGTCATCCGCACCGCCAGGATCAAGACTGATATATTGTTCCCCCAGCAACCCGGCCGTATAAATGCTCGCTGAAGCATCCGTAGTGAAGGTATCGTATTCAGAATCGATACGCATCTCTACGATAGCTTCGTAGCTGTTCTTATCGTATGAGATACTGCTAATCCTTCCAATCCTCACACCCGCAACCGTTATCGGCGAACGCACTTTAAGCCCACCAATATTCTCAAATTTCGCGATCAAGTGATAACTTTCGCTATCGCTAAAACTGCTCAGATTGCTAACTTGCATCGCAAGGAAAAATAACGCGCCAACCCCCACAAACACAAACAGTCCAACAAAAAATGCAACGCTCTTTGAATGTAGCATGTTAAAGATTCCCAAACATTAGCGCAGTTAGAATAAAATCCAGCGCCAAAATCGCAAACGCCGAATGAACCACCGTTCGTGTTGTTGCCCGACTCACACCCTCGGACGTAGGCAGGGTGTCATAGCCCTCAAAAACAGCTATCCAAGTCACAACACAACCAAACACCGCACTCTTGATTACACCG
>CAZVFR010000279.1:0-4264 GCA_964626505.1 uncultured Methylococcaceae bacterium | reverse complement strand
TAGCTCAAAAAGACCTTGGCTGCGTCTTCTCTTTTTTGAGGTTCGGTCATTTGTCCCTGTCCGTTTTATCTTTAAGCCGATCCACATGGTAGCCCCAAACTTGCTTCGTTTGTATCGTGCGTGATTATCCGAAAGCGGTCGTTAACTACGGAAAATTATTAGCTTTTTCCGAGTTTGTTAACCTGTAGCTGGTTTCTGACCCAAAAGTGCGCGTTTTGTAATTATTTGGAACCAGGTTTGGATTCGAGGGGTGCGAACGGGGATGAGATAGATCAGTAGATCAGGGACGGATTTATTTTCGAATTGGTTCTATATTCATGGAAACACTGAATATTTTCCTATCCGCAGATTTTATTCGTGTGTTGCGCAGTGAATTCAATGAATAACGTGGACGGCTGGCCTGCATTTCTCAACAGCGTGAGGAATGCATGTTAACTCGATGTTGGCGGGAACTGTTTGCCCTGCCTTGCGCCAAAAGCAAGTTACCCCGATAAGGTCGTCGCTTCCGCCAGCCTTTCTCTAGAAACCTTATTGTAAAACATCCAGTTAGTCACATGCAGATAACGCCGAACCGGTGTTTTTATAACGGAGACACAAAGCGCAATGGAGAATAAGCACCAGACCGCGGCGTATTCGTTCGGGTCTTCGGTTAACAATTCTGAAATTACCGGTCCGACAAAGAAATGAAATATTACAAATTTCCACGACCCGAATAGAAAGGGCATGAGAAAGCCAACCAGAACGTAAGCAATACTATGTACGCCGTAGGTGACCCCAAGGTAATAATCCATCGGATCCGATAAAAGTCCGTTTAACGGAAATTGCCATGCGATATGCCAGTCACCCGATAGGGAACAAGCCACCGGACCGCAAAATGCTTCATTTCCGATATTACAGATTCCCGCCCACGCGAAGGGGTATAGCTTGACCAACATTGCCAGTGCTCCGACGGCGCAAAGTGCATAGACATAAAGTTGAATTTTTTCTTTGACTGCCTGGGGAATAAAATACATGGCAACCATATTCACAAAAAAAGGTTGAAAAACGATGTGAATATAGCCAGCAAAGGTTAGTAGCTGGTTTTGTGGTTTATCGCATTCGTTAATATAAACGTAGGTTACCGCCTGCAATAATTCCATCACCGCAAAATAGACCAGAGGGACCCAAAGTTCTTTGGAATCCCCTTTTTTCGCTACATAATAGGCTGTGCCAAACCCTACTGCCGCAAGCGTTGCGGACGCTTCTCCACTCCAACACATAAATATGTACCTCTGAATTAATGCTTTCTGATATGACAGAAGCTGAGCCCATCGAAATACTCAGTACACCAGGGGTATTTCGACTCGGCTTGTTGGAAGGACGCAACCATTCGTCCTCCTTCTTTATTTTCTTTTCGAACCCTGAGAAACACTGTCAAGATTTGACAAAGCCTAGGATAGGAAAAATAAAAACCGTTTTTTGATCAGACGGAAATGTACTGAAGGTGTGATGAGTTGTCAATCTCGATAGAGATTTAAAGCCTGTTTCGGATTGATCGAATGCCTAATAAGAAGTGCTAGCGTGTTCATTTATTGCCAGTAACGTTAAAATACTACCGAAAATAGACCAACAAGATCGGATACAGTCCGAAGAAACGTCGATCATTGAGTATAACGAGAATACGGGAGAGCAGTAAATATGAGCCATTCCATCCATTTTCCGGTGCGCGGTCCGTTCACCAATGCAGTTCGAGAGCGGGTAGCGGAACACTTGGCAGCCCAAGGCAAGTCTGAGCGTGACCTATGGCAGATGTATGTTAAATCAGCGTTTATTATTGGTCTGGCGATCGTTTCGTATGTGATGCTGGTGTTTCACAGTGAAACGCTGTGGGAAGCGGCAATTTGGGGCTTTCTGTTGGCGCAGGGGCATATCATGATCGGTTTTGACGTGATGCATGATGCTGGCCACAAGGGGTTTTCCAACAACCAAAAGGTCAATTGGTTCATGTCTCACATGTTGGATGCGGTCGGTGGCAGCCAATGGTTGTGGAACCAAAAACATAATATTTTGCACCACACCTTCACCAATATCGAAGAATTGGACGACGATATCCATGCCGGTTCCGTACTGCGTTTGAGTCCGGTGCAGGAATATAAATGGTGGCACCGGTTTCAGAATTGGTATGCCTTGCCCTTGTACTCGCTGTTGTCGGTGTATTGGATATTATTTACCGATTTTAAGGAATTTGTGCAGGGCAAAGTCGGAGATTATAAGCTGCCAACGCCAAAGCGCTCGGATAAAATTATGTTCTGGGGCGGCAAGTTGTTTTACTTTAGTTACGCGCTTGTTTTGCCATTGTTTTTTCATCCAACCGCCCATGTTCTGCTGGCGTTTTTAGGTGTGCAGCTAGTTTTGGGCTTTACTCTGTCACTGGTGTTTCAGCTTGCGCATATTGTGGATAATGCGGATTTTCCTGAACCTGCGGAAAACGGTGCTTTGGCGGACGAGTGGACGGTTCATCAGATGAAAACCACGGTGAATTTTGCGCGCACCAACCGGTTTGTTAACTTCTACGTGGGGGGGCTGAATTTTCAGGCCGAACATCATCTGTTCACCCGTATTTGCCATTTGCATTACCCGGATATCAGCAATGTCGTCAAGAAAACATGCGAAGAGTACGATGTGCCATACAAGGAGTATCTGACCCTGAGTTCGGCGGTTGCCTCTCACCTGAGGCATTTAAAGGCAATGGGGCGGCCTCAGCAACCCGTCGAAGCCGTTGCGGCATAGCTATAATTTTGCATCCGGCTCTCTGGCAAGCTGCTTTGAACATCCCATGTTTTGACAGGTCAATCTTAATATTGAAGGCGTTGTTTTACAGACGCGTAAAAACTGTCTGTAAATTCAGAGGCAACCGGATACTATGACTGGGTGATCTATGCGAAGATTCCTATACAAAATAGGTGTTGTGCTTTCTAAGGTCAGCGCATTTCTATGGGCTTTACCGAAAGCGATTCTGGCAATGATCTTCGTTGGGGTTGCTCTTAGTTTGGCGGCCGTATTTTTTGCATTGCGGGCGGTATTTTGGCTGTATGTCCAGGAAGGTAGGATCTATCGGCTGAGGAAGTCCCGAAAATCCCGAATCAAAGCGATTGAGCGTCGCGGTGATCGAACGCGAAAGCGGATCTCCATTCAGACCGATCGCCGGAATCTCAATGATCTACTGCGCCTGACGCACAATGCCTTGGACAATCGGGAAAACGAAATTATGATCAATAACCTGGTACGCACTAAGCTGATGTTGGCCGATTGCAAGACCCGACAAGATTTTCACAGAACGTTACAGGTATACCGAGTGATCGTAGACAGCGAACCCGGCTCACTGAATCAGCTTTTATTCAGTGAGATTTCCTGAGAACATTTCCCCGACGAAGTTAAAATGCCTTGTAACACCTTAGCGAACTTAGGAATTTCTGTATCGGCTCAGAATGCGCCGAAATTTAGTCGAGTACCAGGTGAAAACGCGCAGTGTACTGGTGTACATGAGCATTTTGGCCGCCGTAATCGGGTAAATTTGAGCGTAAGCTGAGGTGTTCTTATTATGTCTCTAGATTTTGCCGAACGGCTTGCCGAATTTATTTGCACGGTGAAAGGGGTCGATATAGAGACGCAGAAAGCGAGACTTAAATCCATCTCTGAATTGCGCCGGGAAAAGAATTCTCACAAAGCGGAAATTGCTCACGAGATTGAGCTCTTAAAAATCAAATTTGCCGGGGAAACCGTGCGCGCAAAAGAGCGCGAAGCCAGGATCACAGAAGATTATAAAGAGTTTCTCGATCAAATAGACGAGTTGAAGGGGCATATCGCGGAAACGTTTCCGGATATGCCCAAAGCGCTTGCATTGGTGATACACCACCACGCCAAACAATTAATTGATGAAATGTGGCGTAATTCGGATGTGGACGATCAAAGTCTATGCAGAGCTAGGTTAGCGCATTTTCTAACGGTTGTATTCGATGATACAACCGAAGTGTTTCTAGATGACGAAAAGCCAAAAATTCCCACCAGAACCCTAAAACTGATAAACAGAAAATAAAGCGTCGAAGAGGAGGGGTTTTCTATCTTAGAGGAATACGGACCGTTAACTCAAAATGCTTATTCATGAATTAATAGAGGTATCCTTACGGCACAAAAAAGCCCGGCTTAGGCCGGGCTTTTTATTGGAACCGGTGAAGGGCTCGATTTAATCGCGACCGCTCATAGCGCCAAGGATGTGTAATAGGCT
>CAZVFR010000278.1:0-4283 GCA_964626505.1 uncultured Methylococcaceae bacterium | reverse complement strand
TTTTTCGCCAGCACAAAACGCAGCTTAAAATTGAAAAATTGTACTAAACCTCTGTATACAGTGTCGCTTCCATCGCCTCTTGTTCTTACTGTCCTTTGCTTCGACGCAACCCAAAGATGTTCTTAATCCCTTCTTTCAGCTGTGTCTTCCATTGGCTGATCTGGGTGGAATGGATCCCATATTCACTGCTGATTTCACTGAGTGTCTTTTGCCCTTTCAAGCCTTCCAAGGCTACTTTTCCCTTAAATTCCGCTGAATGACGTTTTCTCTTCGCTTTCATTGCGTTACCCTCGTTTCTACTGACCCATGTATTTTACTTATTTTTTGGTCCAGTTTTCGGGATCCACTATAATCCTTCGCTTATGAAATTAAATAGTCGTCGATCTTGGCTTTGGTCTAATAATTAGATGCGTTAAGATAACAACCCTGAAAAGTTAATGAAATTTTAGATTGATTGGCGCGATGCTCATCTTGAAAAGCCTATACTCTTTCGAACCACGGATTTAATGGAATACAAAAAATAATGCATGTCCAAATCGACTTATGCGCATGTAATGCGGACGTGCGATGAATAAACATCTTGGAACATTTTTCCTCTTTGCGGTGTCGCTTATTATTGGTTTGCTTTTGGCGGAAGTGGTCAGTCGTTTTGTGTTGCCGGTCTCTCCCGGGTCGCAGATACTTGATCTGTCAGGAAAGCCGGTTGTCTTGGAGCATGACCGATTAAGACTTCCTCGAAGTCTTCAGTACCGGGAAGTAACTCAAGAATTCGACGTAGTAATCACAGTCACAGCACAGGGACACAGGGTACCGGTCGTAGCAAGCAACCCCGACATCGTCTTTATTGGTGATTCTTTTACGCTAGGGACGGGCCTTAGCGACAAGCAGACCTTCGTTGCGCAGTATTGCGATGCGGTACATGTAACTTGTGCAAATCTGGGGCGAGGAAGTACCGGCACTCAACGGCAGCTCGACATCCTAGAGGATTTTTTAGAAAGCGAGAATTGGCGGCCAACCGAACTCCGGCTGTTCATGGTGGTAATGGTTTCAGCCTTGATGGCAGGTAATGACCTCACGGATAATCTAAGTGAATCTAGAGAGGCTGGCGAAAACCATCAACGTCAGCTTGGATCATGGCTCGCAAAAGCACTCTCTTATCGAAGATTATTATTGCGTCACTCCAATCTGGCGCGTGTTGTTTATTTCTATTTCGGACCGCAGCTGCGCACAGCGCTGTCACCAGAACCGGATCACACCGAACTGGAAGCGGCCTTGAGCGCAACCGAAAAACAACTTAGGCGCTTAGAAGGCATCGCTCATCATTACGGTTTTGATTATAAGGTTTACCTTGTTTATCCTATGCAGGATCTGATACGAGGTACCCACCGGCAGACCTTAGAAACAATCCTTCCGATCGTACCTAATCGTCGCGTGGTAGATACATCCACTGTTCTTTTAGACGATCCAGCCAGTTACTATTATCCCTATGATGGGCATCTGAACCCGGACGGTGCCAAGCGAATAGCGGACTTCCTGATCAGAGAGCACAAGGCTGTCGTAACCGACGAGGAGAATCAAAAGGTCGATGTTTCTCTCCTTAGCGAGTGACCGAGTTGCAGTCAACTCTGTAGCTGTTGCGAATCGAGCAAATAATGCGTTATCAATCGACAAGACGCACATTGCCGCGCGAATGATCATGCTTGGCTTCGTACTCCTGAGCATCGGTTGCGAACAATCAAATAAACATGCCGATTCGCCTGAAGAGGTAACAAAGGCGAAGATCCGCGGCATCGAGGAAGATGAGATGGGACACGCGGGTCGTAGTGGGCCTTCCGCATGGGATGCTGCCGATCCAAAGCTAAAGGCCGAATTTGTTGTCGAACTCAAGAATGCCAAAAAACAGAACCTCCCAGTATACGAGAAGTACCTGCCGAAGCTCGGTATTGACGCCATCCTTGGCTACTTGGAAGAGAAAAGTTCTCGATGCCACGCTGTTGCTCACAATCTTGGCAAAGCACTTTATGTTCAAAACCAGGATTTGAACAAATCCCTTGACCAGTGCGCGAACCGCTGCACCAGTGCCTGCATGCACGGCGTTATCAGCGAGGCTCTGGGTAACCAATCCCACGCGAACATCAGCGCAAAAGTGGTCGAACTTTGCCGCAAAGGCTCGATGGCTAAGCTTCACAAACCTGGCAACTGCGCTCATGCGATGGGCCATGCACTCATGCTGAACACCGGAGGCGAGATCAGACAATCCCTAGGGGAGTGCAAATTGTTCAAAGAACCGGGTATGGACTACTACTGCGCGACCGGTGTATATATGCAATACCGCGACTGGGTTCGGGACGGCACCCTATCGCGAAAGGACGTAGCGTTGCACTACCCATGTGATACCTACAAATCGTTTCCGGCCGCCTGTTACCGTTATATCATGAGTCACATCCTCCGTGCGGTGGACAACAATTTGGGCAGCGTCATCGATGAATGTCTGAACTTGCCCACCAACCGGCGCCATGGTTGTTTTCATGGATTGGGAAAAAAGATCTCTTCAAGGCTTGTGCGTAACCCACAATTATTGGCCGCTGTCTGTCTGACAAGCGATCGGAACGATCAAACCATGTGTATCGAAGGCGCGATCGAAAAGCTGGCTGATTATGGTGGGACATACGCCAAAGACGCATGCGCCACAGTTACCGGGTATGCGGAAGAAGTATGCAGTGCAGCGATGAGAGAGAAAATGTATCGCCTGAATAAACCCAGTATGCCCATGTATCGTGTTGATGCCGAGTTCGTCGACACAAAGAATGTCGGTCCGTCGAAGCGGGTATCGGCAATGCATTAACACAATTAAGGATCTGGCACGGGCAAGTTATCTCCGATTGAGCCAAAATGAAATTCAAAAAACAAATCACCACGTTATTTCCGTGGATTATCTTGATTCACGGACCCATTATCGGCGTGCTTGTAACTATTGAAATTCAAGATGCGATTCCGGCAAAGATCCTGCTGCGTGACCCAAATTCTCTTGGCAAACTACCCTTTTATGCCGGCTCGGTTTCGAATGCGGGTGCCTTGTTGTGGGTTGCGACCGCTGCAATCTGCCTGTTCACCCGTACGCTTGTAAAAGTAAGAGCGGCGAATGACCGCACATCCGGATTCCTTCTGTATGCTGCGGTATTCACTCTAGTCTTGATGGCGGACGACCTGTTCCTGCTGCATGAGGGTCTTTTCCGTCACTATATCCCGATTGATGAGAATATTATCTACTTTAGTTACGCATTAACGGCCGTTCTGTTCCTCGTGTTGTATCGTAGGATAATTCTGGATTCAGAATTTATCCTACTGGTGCTTGCCCTTACCCTGCTCGGTTTGTCAGTCGGTATTGATGTCATTCAGCATCATATCGACGATGATCAATTTCTTGCTATTGGGGGATATGTGCTTGAGGACGGTCTGAAATTGCTTGGTATTGTCACTTGGCTGATGTATTTCAGCAGATATTGCGAAACTCTTATACACGCGTCGTACTCGATCACCTCTGGCGGACCAAGCTAAGTAGTCAAGTTTCCAAGAAATTAAGCTGCTTCGACTCAAGTCACCATGGACATTCGCAATCCGGCAAACAAATTTTGTCGGTTGATGTGGCTACACTAAACCGAACAACATATTAACTCTTAACATACGGAAGCATCTCTTTAAATAGTCTATCTAACGGTACAGGGTACGGGTGTAACACTTTATAGGTTTCTTTTCCGGCTAGGGCTTCGAGTAGCAAAGAATGTTGTATCTCGTCAATATTTTCAAGGAATTCATTTTTGAGGTGCGGAAAAGAAAATTTGAAGGCTTTGTAGTATTGAAAAAAGTGCATTCGCTCGTATTCATTCGAACTGACCATTCGCCGAGCGACTTCGTTTGGGTCACAGCGCTGAACCGATATTTCCGGGCTATTGTGGCCCATAACCAAAAATATTTTATCGGGCGCTACGCCTTGGTCACCGATTTGGTCTTCGAACAAAATATGCGGAATCGCCCAAATTTTTAGCCGCCTTTTCAGAACCGGCAATGCCTCGCCTAATAGTCCGAGCGGCAAAATTTTTTTTAACCAGCCAGGGCCAAATGCTCGATGAAATTTATCGAGAAACAGAATAATTTTAAATATGATTTTTTGCTGTATATCCGTCTTAGGTCTTAACCGGTATAAATATTTTAATTGCCACTCCCACACAGCAATTGGTATTGGTATGCCGAACATTTTTTCGCCGTCGCTCGAAAGCACCACC
>CAZVFR010000277.1:0-4298 GCA_964626505.1 uncultured Methylococcaceae bacterium | reverse complement strand
ATGAGCATTTTCGACGCCGTAATCGGGTAAATTTGAGGGTAAGCTGAGTAGTTACCCTGTAACTTATCACAATCCGGACGTATAAGATGAACAACCTTTTGCAGCAATTTAAAGATTCTTCCGCGTATTTCGGCGCGAACGCCAGTTTTATCGAAGAGCTGTATGAAAAGTATCTTCAGGATCCGAATTCGGTCCCAGAAACCTGGCGAGAAAAGTTCAATGCTCTGCCCAACACAAATGGCGGGCAAGTTGAAATTCCACACACGCCGATCAGATCCAGATTTGAGAATTTTACCAGCACTCCACGAATCTTGTCGCCACAAACCGATACTTCGTATCTTACAACCATGCTGCAAAAACAATCGTCGGTAACGCGGTTGATACACCAATATCGGGTCAGCGGCCACAACCAAGCAACCTGTGATCCGCTTAATCTTTACCCGCGCCCACCCGCCCCCGATCTTGATCCGATTTATTACGGGCTTAGCGACATGGATATGGATACACTCTTCGATACCGGCACCTTATTCGGGGATGAAAATCTTCCACTGAAAGATATCCTTTCAGTATTGAAGAAAACGTATTGTGGAAACATCGGTTCGGAATATTCGCATATTGTGGATATCGGTATCAGCTCTTGGATTACCAACCGACTTGAAGGTGCCCAGGGCAAATTTGAGATTTCATCTGATAGAAAAAAACACATTTTACAGATGCTAACCGCCGCCGAGGGTATCGAGAAGTATCTACACCGCAAATATGTCGGCCAAAAACGCTTTTCTCTAGAGGGTGGAGAATGTTTGATTCCGGTGTTGAACGATTTAATCCAATTAAGCGGCGCCTACGGAACTCAGGAAGTTGTAATCGGTATGGCGCACCGAGGACGATTGAATGTGCTCGTCAACGTGCTGGGTAAAAGCCCCAGTATACTGTTTGACGAGTTCGAGGGGAGCCGTGGTCCCTCTCAGCAAGCCAGCTCCGGCGACGTAAAATACCATATGGGATTTTCATCCGACGTCGATACTCCGGGGGGGCCGCTACATCTTGCGCTCGCGTTTAACCCCTCCCATTTGGAAATTATCAACCCGGTGGTCGAAGGTTCGGTGCGTGCCAGGCAAGATCGTCGCCCGGAAAACGGAGAACGCGAAGTAATGCCCATACTCATCCATGGAGATGCCGCGTTCGCCGGTCAGGGCGTTGTTATGGAAACTTTGAACCTGGCCGAAACACCGGCCTATTCAACTGGCGGTACCGTCCACATTGTAATCAACAATCAGATCGGTTTTACCACCAGCAATCCCTTTGACGCACGCTCGACTTTGTACTGCACCGACGTCGCGAATATGGTTCAGGCACCGATATTCCACGTAAACGGCGATGATCCAGAAGCGGTTACGTTCGTCACTCAACTCGCGATCGACTATAGAATGGAGTTCCAGAAAGATGTCGTCATCGATATCATTTGTTATCGACGCCACGGGCATAACGAGGCTGACGAACCCTCGGTGACCCAACCTATGATGTACAAAAAAATCCGCAATCACCCAACCACGCTCAAGATTTATCGGGATAAACTGATCGACGAAGGAATAATCGCGCCGGAAGATGCCAAGCAAATGGAAAGCGACTATTTTGAAGCATTGGAGCTGGGCGATAAGGTATCCCGCCCCATACTCGAACAAGTCATCAATCCCTACACGGTAAAGTGGAATCAATTTTTTGGAACCGGGTGGAATATTGACTGCAACACCAGCCTACCCGTAGACCAGGTCCGCGCATTGACCGACAAATTGACGCAATTGCCGCCCGGATTCGAATTGCAGCCCAGAGTTGCGAAAATCCAGGAAAACCGTAAAAAAATGGCGGCCGGTTCATTACCCTTAGATTGGGGTTATGCCGAAACATTAGCCTACGCATCGCTAGTTACACAGGGTCGAGCCGTACGTCTTACAGGGCAAGATGTTGGACGCGGAACTTTTTTTCACCGACACGCGATATTAGTCAACCAGATTGACGGCAAAAACTATATACCGTTGCGCAATCTGAGTAAAAATCAGGCTAATTTCCATATCTACAATTCCCTGCTCTCGGAAGAAGGAGTGCTGGGTTTCGAATACGGCTACAGCACCGCGGAACCCGATTCATTGGTCATTTGGGAAGCCCAATTCGGTGATTTTGCGAACGGTGCGCAAGTTGTCATCGACCAATTCATCAGTTCCGGTGAAACCAAATGGGGACGCTTGTGCGGGTTAACCATGTTACTTCCCCATGGACATGAGGGCCAAGGCGCCGAACATTCTTCGGCTCGGCTCGAACGATATCTGCAATTGTGCGCTGAACATAATATACAAGTCTGTATTCCAACAACCGCGGCACAAATATTTCACCTGCTAAGGCGACAAATGCTGAGGCCCTATCGGAAACCTTTAATCGTCATGAGTCCCAAAAGTTTGCTGAGACACAAACTGGCGGTATCCACCCTAGAACAAATTGCTCAGGGTAAATTCAAACCGGTGATAGGCGAAATAGAGGACATCAGCTCTAAAAAGGTAAGCCGAATAATTTTGTGTTCGGGTAAAGTGTATTACGATTTATTGGAAGCGCGGCAAACCCATAAACTTCAACACATTGCCATTTTCAGGGTTGAACAACTCTATCCTTTTCCGCTGGAACACTTAACCGAAGAGTTTAACCGCTACCCGGAGTTTAAAGAAATAGTCTGGTGTCAGGAAGAGCCTCAAAATCAAGGTGCCTGGTATCAAATCAAGCATCGTTTTCTGGACCTAATCGGCAGCCATATAACTTTGCAGTATGCTGGCCGACCTATGTCTGCCGCGCCTGCGGTCGGAAGTTTCAAAGTCCATGTTGAACATCAGAAACTGGTGGTTGAATCAGCTTTGGGACTTGTTGAGGAATAGTCGAACTTGCCGCAGTGTAACTACTCAGCGAACTTAAACTATCCGTAACTGTTTAGATTTCTACGGTCTTTACCGGCTCGAAGCCTTTTACGCTCTGACGTCCGTGATAACCGCGTGGATTACAGAGTATCCTCGTTCCCGCACAGCGGTAATCGGAAACGCTGTGTGTATGACCATGGAACCAAGCATCTATCTCGTAGGCGTGCATAATCTCTTTGAGATCATTGCAGTACGCGTAGCGTGTTACTGAATTTGGCGAATCATCCCAGCTCCAGTACGTTGGCGCATGATGCGTGACGACCACGGTTTTCCCGGCAAAGGGTTGAGAAAGCTCCTTGACCAACCACTTCAGCGACCGGCGGTGCAATCCGGCATAGACTTCAAACCCCATCAATTCCTGTTTATAGGTAATTTTCCGGAAATCGTTCACCGTATACATAAGTTCGTCCAAGCGATCATTCAGGTCCCCGCCTAGCTGAGTCCAAAGGGTACAACCCAGAAAACGAACATCATTTATCACGTACGATCCATTTTCAAGAAAATGTACATGACTATCCTTAGCGCTCTGGCGCAAATCATCTAGTGTACTCAGATATTCCTGGTCGTAAAATTCATGGTTGCCCGCCACATAAACTACTGGGATAGTTGATGATTTAAGCCAATCTATCCCTTGTTTATAGATCCCTATATCGCCCGCTGCTATAATGACTTCGGCTTCGGTTTGTGGGATGCTTATGGACCCAAATTCCAAATGGATGTCTGAAAAAAAGTTTATACGCACGTTCGATCTTCCTGGAAATGCTAAGCCTGCAAAAAGCCTTGTTTCGATGGGCAGCTTTATCAATATAACTCGTGATACCTAAAGTATTGCACAAATTTCCCTCCTTAAAAGGCTTTACAACACTCTTTAGCGATAGTCGACCTCTTCATGTTAGATAACGTATTGAATCAAAATAAAACTGTAGCCGTGCAAGTCGGCCAAGTAATGATTGGTGGCGATGCGCCCGTGGTGGTTCAATCGATGACCAACACGGATACCGCGGACATCGATAAAACTGTACAACAGGTTAAAGAACTCGCCAGAGCGGGTTCAGAACTGGTCCGTATCACGGTTAACTCCGAAGCCGCGGCAAGTTGCGTCGCGGAGATTCGCGATCAACTTGACCGCTTGGACTGTGATGTACCATTAGTCGGTGACTTTCATTTCAACGGACATAAATTGTTGGCAAAATACCCCGACTGCGCCCAGGCATTGGCAAAATACCGCATCAACCCCGGCAACGTCGGTCGCGGCAAAAAACGCGATACCCAATTTGCGCAGATGATCGAATTCGCCTGTCGCTACGAAAAGCCCGTACGTATTGGCGTTAACTGGGGCAG
>CAZVFR010000276.1:0-4336 GCA_964626505.1 uncultured Methylococcaceae bacterium | reverse complement strand
ATTAATAATGGGTAAGAAAGATTGAGATTCAAAATTTTTAAGAGCAAGACGCTAAGTGTTTGGAATAGTGATCCTATTGGGAACGCTTAGCAACGCGGCACTTGGAAATTTTGAACTCAAGATGCTTATTCATGGATTGATAGAGGTGCCCTTAAAACACATTCGGACACAAAAAAAGGGCGCCGAAGCGCCCTTGTTGAATTGCTCGTAGAGCAACTAGTTAAAGGTTATAACCTCGCTCATCGTGCAGCGCAATGTCCAGACCTTCGGACTCCTCGTCTTCGGTTACACGAAGGCCGATAACGACATCCACAATCTTCAGTAATATCAGCGTTACAATTAGGTCGTAAACTACGGTCGCACCAATTCCTATAGTCTGTTTCCAGACTTGGCCACCAATAGTAACACCATCCTCAAGACCAACACCGCCCAGCGCCGCATCGACGAAAACGCCAGTCAACAGCGCACCAATAATGCCACCAACGCCGTGAACACTGAAGGCATCCAAGGAATCATCAAATCCCAAAGCGCGCTTAATGTGTACAGCAACAATGTAACAGCCCAAACCGGACGCCGCACCAATGGCCAATGCGCCCATTGGGCCAACATAGCCCGACGCCGGAGTAATCGCAACCAGACCCGCTACAGCGCCTGATGCTATACCCAATGCGCTGGGTTTACCGTGAACTTTCCATTCGACAAACATCCAAGTCAACGCAGCGGTTGCAGTTGCAATTTGAGTAACCGCCATCGCCATACCCGCAGTTCCGTCCGCCGCCAACTCGCTTCCCGCATTAAAACCAAACCATCCAACCCACAGCATTCCGGCACCGACAAGTGTCAAAACCATGCTGTGCGGCGGCATCGCTGTTGTCGGGTAGCCTTTACGTTTACCCAGCATAATTGCACACGCCAAGCCTGCAATCCCGGCATTGATATGCACCACAGTACCGCCAGCAAAATCTAATACGCCCACATCACCGAGCCAGCCACCGCCCCAAACCCAATGGCAAACCGGTGCATAAACCAACGTTACCCACAGCGTCATAAACCAAAGCATCGCCGAAAATTTCATGCGTTCAGCGAATGCGCCGACAATAAGCGCCGGTGTAATAATCGCAAAGGTCAATTGAAACATGGAGAAGACAGTTTCCGGTATGGTACCGCTCAAAGTATCAACACCGACACCCGCCATAAATGCTTTGCTCAAATCACCGACAAACGCGCCGCCTTCACCAAATGCCAGACTATAGCCATAAACGACCCAAACAACCGTGATTAAGCAGGTGATTGAAAAACACTGCATCATCACCGACAACGGGTTTTTGCTTCTAACCATACCGGCATAAAACAAAGACAGGCCTGGTATCGTCATGAACAAAACCAAAACCGTGGAGGTCAACATCCATGCGGTATCGCCCGAACTCAACTCATCATCCGCCAAAGCAATGGCTGGTAGCAGCAATACTGCCATGGCAAATACAATTTTTAATAACCCCATATGATTAGGGGTTTCTTTTCTAGTCTCTATCATTTTTAATTCTCCCGGAATCTGTTCTATGAATCACAACGCCTCGGCTCCGGTTTCACCGGTGCGAATTCGAATAACCTGCTCGAGGTTGGATACAAATATTTTCCCATCGCCGATTTTGCCCGTATTGGCGGTTTTGGCAATAACATCGACGACCTGATCCAACTGATCGTCAGAAACCGCAACCTCTAGCTTGATTTTCGGCAGAAAGTCCACCACGTATTCCGCGCCACGGTAAAGTTCGGTATGTCCTTTTTGACGCCCAAATCCTTTCACTTCGGTAACGGTAATGCCAGTAGCACCTATATCGGATAGTCCCTCGCGAACATCGTCCATCTTGAACGGCTTCAGAATTGCTGTAACAAGTTTCATCTATGCCCCCTTGCTGTTTTATAATTCGGTCTAAGACCGCTTTTTTGTTAACACTATGGCAATGGAATGCACTGCCAATTTATGCCTACAACCACGCTAATACATATTCCATGCCAGATTATTTTTTCGATTTATCAATTATCTATCAAGAGTGGTGATTCAGACATCGTCTAAGCGCACATTATTGGTGCGTAGTTTGCGGGTGGCGCTCATTGTTGGTGCGCGGCATTATTAGACTTTCCATAGCTATCGGCTAGCACTCTGTCCAGATTAGTTTGATGGATTCAGAGTCGCGCCCGAAGAAAACACTACAGACGTATTGCCGTCCTTGAAAAAAGCCTGCCATTCCCTGCGAACAACGCTTCGCATTTACGTTTTTCCTAGGCTCTGTGTCTGTGAACATGGCCTGGACGGCGTACCAGTTATTGGGCTATGCTGGTGCCATGATAGATATTAAGTCGATAGACGAACTGGTAAAACGGCTCTCAAACAGTCTGCCATCAAAGTTACGCCACGTTCATGAGGATCTGGAAAAAAATTTCCGCGCCGTATTGCAAAGCACTTTTGCAAAAATGGATTTAGTTTCCCGCGAAGAGTTCGACGTGCAAAGAGCTGTTCTCGCCAGAACACGCGAAAAACTGGACGCCTTGGAAAAGCAGATCGCTAATATGGAAACCAACAACGGCGAACAATAACATGGACTGTCCGGCGGACTTGATTCTTTTAGTCTAGCCCGCATCCCTCACTAGACGACATGATGATCGTGCAGAGGTTTGTTTTCACAGAGGGTTTACTCCCCGAGCGGAATACGAACGTACTTTCCGAGTAACGAAAATACCTCGTGGGAACAAAGACCAAGCGGGGATTTATCATTCTGGTGAGAAACTCGGGTTGGCCAACCGCTCAAGTTTTGCTGTAGCTATCCGACAAGAACACTATGTCTCTTGCCATCGTCTATAGCCGCGGCAGCCAGGGTATACACGCCCCCTTGGTTACCGTAGAAGTTCATATCTCTAACGGCTTACCCAGTTTGTCAATTGTGGGCTTACCCGAAACGGCTGTTAAGGAAAGCAAAGACCGTGTGCGCGGAGCGCTGCTCAATTCCAGATTGGAATTTCCGACCCGAAGAATTACGGTGAACCTGGCTCCCGCGGACTTACCCAAAGAAGGTGGGCGCTTCGACCTGCCAATTGCAATTGGCATTCTGGCAGCATCCGGGCAGATTACATCGATCGAACTGGAAAATCTGGAGTTTGTGGGCGAATTGTCACTCGGTGGACAACTTCGGGTTGTAAAAGGGGTACTGCCCATCTCATTGCAAACCAAAAACGCCGGAAGATCATTGCTATTACCCAAAGAAAATCAAACAGAAGCAGCATTGGTTAATGGGGCTTCAATCATAAGCGCCGACCACCTATTGGAATTCTGTGCGCATTTAAACGGCCAAAAACAAATCACAGCTACCACACCTACGGCTCCTATTTTGGATTATGAAGCACTACTCGATTTTCGCGATGTCCATGGTCAATACCAAGCCAAACGCGCATTGGAAATCGCTGCAACCGGCATGCATAACCTAATCATGATCGGGCCACCCGGAACCGGAAAATCGATGTTGGCGTCACGCCTACCGGGTATTTTGCCGCCGTTGACTGACGAGCAGGCCTTGGAAAGCGCGGCTGTCGCATCTGTCGCCGACTATCCAATCGACCTTTCCAGGTGGCGAACACCCTCATTTCGATCGCCACACCATACAGCGTCGGCTGCGGCGCTTGTTGGTGGGGGAAGCAATCCGAAGCCTGGTGAAATATCACTCGCGCACAATGGAACACTATTTTTGGACGAATTAGCTGAATTTGACCGCAAGGTACTCGAAGTCCTACGCGAACCCATGGAAACCGGCCAGATCACCATTTCGCGTGCCACGCAACAAGCCACCTACCCAGCCCGGTTTCAATTAATAGGCGCATTAAACCCCTGTTTTTGCGGCTACCTGGGCGATCCAAGCGGCCGTTGCCATTGCACCTCGGATCAGGTTCAGCGCTATCGAAACCGAATTTCAGGCCCCCTATTGGACCGGATAGACATGCATATTGAAGTACCGCGACTATCGCATGAGGTTCTCCGTCATGGTGCACCCGAGGGAGAGGAGAGCAGTAAGCAGATCAGGGAACGCGTGATTAAAGCCAGAAATCGCGCCATGGAAAGATGTGGCCAAACCAATGCTCTATTGACAGCGCCCAAAGTTAAAAAGTATTGCCAACTGAACGATGCCGGCCATGATCTCATTGAACAAGCCATGAACAAGTTTGGATTGTCACATCGAGCCTATCATCGGATACTAAAAGTTTCCAGAACCATTGCTGATCTCGCCAATTCCGAAACCATTGAACTGAATCATCTGAGCGAGGCGATTGGGTATAGAAAGCTGGA
>CAZVFR010000275.1:0-4348 GCA_964626505.1 uncultured Methylococcaceae bacterium | reverse complement strand
GTTGAAGAAACGCTCTCTTATATACACCATGCAGGGAAAATTTTTGACCGCCAATTCAATTCGATACCCGTATTATTCGATCTATCAGGCCGTGCGGCCGGCATGTACAAGGCCAACAAAAAGCAAAAATTGATTCGTTACAATCCGTATATTTTCGGCAAATTTTTCGACGACAACCTAGCCGTAACGGTACCTCACGAAGTTGCGCACTATATTACCGATCAAATTTTCGGCATGCGCCAAATTCGGCCTCATGGACGGGAATGGCGAGCATTGATGGCAGAATTCAAAGTCGATCCAAGTGCCGCCTGTGATTACGATCTTGAAGGTATTCCGCTTAGAACCCAACGCAGATATGTTTACGTATGTGGTTGCACCTCCTACAAACTTAGCAGCCACAGACACAACAAAGTTGTACGCGGTTGCGCGCGTTATTATTGCCGAAAGTGCAAAGACGAGCTATACGCGGGCTGAACCTGCAATATTCAAAATTGGTCCCGTTTTATCCCACCGCGATTGTAACCGCGCAGCGAACTTAAACTATCCCGTAGCTGTGTATATACCTTTCGCGTCCAAGAATACCCATTTATAGCACGCATCTTTTCGCGAAGGGCGTTGTTGTAGAACCTTGAAAGAGATGACTATTCCTACGGTTCTACGCCTAACCCTTCACGAAAATCTACGCACTCTATACGGGCATTCTCAAACGCGAAAGGTATAGTTACTTGCGATCAAAATTTATAAGGATGACTTGCCTCAAAACCATGCACCTTGGCTTTGGGTTTGAAAAACGGTGGCGTCCACGCATCATTGCCATTGCCGGCCAGAAATTCCGCTAACCAAATCGCTTGATTGCGAATCGGCGTCACGTAAGCGTATACCTTACCGTCTGAAAATTCCGCAACATCGCCCAAGGCAAAAATATTTTCTTTTTCGGTACGCAGGAAATCATCAACCAAAATACCACGCCCGATCGCCAACCCGGCTTGCTTGGCTAATTCTATACGCGGTTTAAAACCACAAGACACTATAACGCAATCAAAATCGGACGAGCGGCCACCCTCGTATAATACAGAATAGCTCTCCGAATCGACTTCGAAGCCGTGAACGGCGCAATCGAGATCAACCGAAATACCGTTTGCCTTTAACAGCACATAGAGTGCTTCTGAATCCTCGTCCACCAATTGCCGTTCCATTAGTCTGGGCATTGCATGAAACAAATGAACCTTATCTCCCGCCGCCGAAAGGTCTGATGCCAGCTCGCAGCCAATCAAACCACCTCCGACTATAGCCCATTGAGGTATTTTGCTCGAAGCGGCTATTTTTGCACGCAGCTGCCTGAGCCGGATTAGGTCGGCAAGGCTATTCAATACATCGAACAGATCAGATTGTGGAATAAACGGCGGTGGAATCAACGCGCCGGAGCCGGTCGCTAGAACCAATCTATCGTAGGCTAGAGTCTTCTCCGCATCGCCCTCGCGATAAACCAACGTGGCGGATTCCGCATCCAAGCTCATGACCTCAACACCGGATACGATGTTTATACCCAGCTCGGACAAGGCCTCGAATGACCGCATCACAATTTTGCTTTCTATATCTTCGCGGGTAAAACCGTGTGATAGCAGCGGCCGCGAATAATAGCCGTGCGTTTCGTAAGTCAGCAGGCTAACCTTCGCTTGAGCATCCCGCTTTAACAATTCCTGGGCGAAAGTTACCCCACCAATCCCAGATCCAACGACTACTGTATGCATAGGGTTGCTAGAATCATATTCAAACTTGGATTCAACATGAATGTGGTCATCTTAAGTTCACAGGGCTTAGGCCGGTTCAAAATCTTCTTTGGTCGCACCGCATTCCGGACAAACCCAGTCGCTGGGAATATCTTCCCAACGTGTACCGGGTTTTACCCCAGTATCCGGGTCCCCTTCCGCTTCGTCGTAAATGTGCCCACATACGATACAAACATATTTTTTGTAATCGGCCATCAGTATTCTCCTCTGTAATTAGGATTAAATCATTGTTAAATTAAACGAATGGAGTTAATGGCAGTTTCGATAGCGGAGTTCCCCCTGTGGGATAAAATGCAGCGCAAATTGCGATAGCTTTAAGCCATCTCAACTACGCGAATCTGCAAATTAAAGTCCATCCAGCGCGCTATTCTCTACTAAATCCCCAGGGCTAGCAAACACAAGTGTCGACTATCTACGAATACTGTCATCATGGCGCAACTATGGCGCCAGCCTATGTAAATCGCGTTGCTGCGAACGCCGAAGCCGATAGAGATACCAAACATTATCCCCTACACTTTGGCACATGCCATAGCGGAAAGGTGGAATCAGTCCGGGCATTAGATACCTTTGATCGGTAAACCAAATGCAGGTAAGCACCAAATCCTTATCTGTTCCATAGTAAACCGGTAACTGCGCAAATTCTCGAAAGGATTCAAATTCAGGATGATTCCAAACCTCACTAACACGCGATTTCAAATTTTCAGGACCGTAGCGGCTAACTCGGCTCCATTTCAATAGATTGGGAGATTTATATTCCGACAACGCTGGAAGAATCATTTCGAGCTCGTGGGACAAGCGCAACTCGGTGGGTAACAGGCTAAGATAAGCGCTCCAATACTCAGTCGGTGTAGCAACAACCAACTTCCAATAAAACGGCGCAAACGGCTGCGGCAAAGCATAGATTGCGGCCTCGCTTAACGTCTCGCGCTGTGCGTATTCGCTTGCGACCTTGTTTGCTTCATGCTGTAACCAAGCTTGACCAGCCAGGTACATCACAAGAGCCACAAGTCCCCATCGCGCTACAGAAACACGCGACCAACCCAGTATCAACCCAAGCGATGCGACTAACGCAAAACAGGCATCCGCATCGAAGGTTAACCAAAGCCCTGCGCGATAGTCCGAAAGTGGAGAAAATATTTGTGTGCCGTAAACGCTAAGTAAGTCTAAGGCGATATGCGAAAGCAATCCCAATCCGCAAAGCAAACTATATTGTTTACGGTAACTCCGCTTCCCGGTTATCCAGGCAAGCGTGCAACCCAGAAGTACGGACCATAGCGGAAGCATGAGCAAAGAGTGACTGATACCGCGGTGCCATTGCGTGATGAACGCATACGGATCGATCCAGAATCCCAGGTAATCCAAATCTGGAAACATCGCTGCACCTGCCACCACCAGGGTTTGACGGGTATGAGTCAAACCAGGATCTTGTTCTGCCGTACGCTTGGCGCGTACAAGCAGTGCACCAAATATTGCGTGAGTAATAGTATCCACAGAGTTAACTACTCAGCTTACTCTCAAATTTACCCGATTACGGCGTCGAATATGCTCATGTACCCCGGTACACTGCGCGTATTCTCCTTGTACTCGACTAAATTTGAGAGCAATCTGAGCAGTTACAGGTATTTTTAAGGCCACTGAGTAGTTACCTACAGAGTAAAACATGCCGAAATTGGCATGTTCGATCGTTATTGTGACTTAATAGCGAAATACATCGAACAAACTGACCGCTCGTTCAGCCCGGCCCAAGTGCGTTTTCAACAATTTTCGAGTCTTTTCGTAATTGCGCGAATCGTCGTACAACCAACACGAAAATGCCAGCAAATAAATCGTTGTAAGCGCGGTCTCTTCCAAAACTCGCAACAAATTAATACTTTCCAACCGCGCCGCTTCGCGAAACCATTGCACGGTTCGGCTGATGCGCATTATGCCCAGAATCTGCAAATGAATATGGCCGAATTCCAATTTATACCACAGCATTTGACGGGTTAATATACGATGAGGTGATAAAGTCTCGAACCATAGCATGATCACATGCTCCAAGCGCTGAGGCTCGCGTAGACGAAAAAAGTTTGGTTCGGCATCCATGTTTAGTACCGCGTGATCGGCCCTGTCGAACCAAGCCTCAACCAAATCATCTTTTTGCGAATAATACCTGCGAATTTGATCAAGTGAAATCTCCAAGGTCTCTGCAATATCGTACAAGTGCAACTTTTCCCATGAACGCACTTCACCCAGATCTAGCGCTGCAGCTAGAATAGTACTTGCCTGATTTTCGCTGTCTTCGTTCAACTTGTCTGCACTGTTCATTCCGTACGACCTCTATTTGGCGGCCACAACCGACACAGAGCCCAGACCACATTACTCATCAGAATAACAATCTCTCGCGTAACTACTCAGCTTACCCTCAAATTTAGCCGATTACCGCGTCACAAAAACGTCTGGAGCGTTTTTGAACAGCCAAAGGCTGGCCCGCGAAGGGCGGAACGCATGGACGCGTGGAGTAAAAATGCTCATGTACCCCGGTACACTGCGCGTTTTCTCCTTGTACTCGACTAAAT
>CAZVFR010000274.1:0-4374 GCA_964626505.1 uncultured Methylococcaceae bacterium | reverse complement strand
GAAGTCGAACGCCGGGAGCGAATTGTGGCATTATTAGAGCAAGTTGGATTGTCGCCCGATTCTCGATTGCGTTACCCACATGAATTTTCCGGCGGACAACGCCAGCGTATTTGTATTGCACGCGCGCTGGCGGTTAAACCCAGGCTGATTGTGTGCGATGAACCGACCAGTGCGCTCGATGTGTCGGTGCAGGCACAGATTATTGAGCTGCTTAAAGATTTACAGCAAAACGATGATATTAGTTATTTGTTCATCAGCCATGATCTGGCCGTAGTCGCCGAAATGGCCGATGATGTCGCGGTTATGCAGCAGGGACGAATTGTCGAGATGGGTGGCGCCAAACGCATATTGCAATCACCTGAGCAAGCCTACACGGCAAAGCTAATCGATGCCGTGCCGAAGTTGAATTCCAGTCGGCACTAAAGCGTTATACCCTATCGCTTATCACCCCTATTGCAAGTAGATAAACTCTTGCTAGGTGGTTGGACCTAATTTCAGGCGTTGCCCCGGACGTATATATTTGCCGATATTCGCTGCATTCCATTTGCGCAGGTCCGCAACCGTAACTTTGAAACGCCGAGCTATTAGGTACAATGAGTCGCCTTTGCGTACGGTATAGCGGCGGCTACGCTTGTTTCTGGATTTCGCATAACCGCGGGATTTGCTCGAATGACTTCTATAAATAACCAGTTTTTTGCCCGGACGCAGCGTTTTACGCGCTGACAGACGATTCCATTTGGCCAGCTTCTTGACGCTTACTGAGTGACGTTTGGCGATTGTCCAAAGATTGTCGCCACGCCGAACTTTATAGTAAATTTTTCTTGATCTGGAATTTCGGCCCCGGCTGCTATAAGCCAAGCCCAAATTTGGATCCAGGTGATAGTATGAAAGTGCTTTCGATGAAACGGGTACGATTAACTGTTGGTCCGCATGCAGACTGTTTCTTTTGAGGCGGTTAGTCTGTTTGATGATTTCGGTTGTCGTATTATGCGCATGTGCCACACTACGTAACGATTCGCCGCGCTTTACTTTGTGGTGTTTCAGCTTAATGCGCTGGTCGTCGAGAAGTCCGGCCAGGGCATTTTTGAACGTACTACTTTGTTCCGCGGGAATCATCAAGCGGTGGGGGCCAGACGGGTCCGTAGCCCATTGATTGTATGCCGGGTTGTAATGGTATAGTTTCTCAATGGAGATGCCTGCCAACTCGGCGGCTACGGCCATATCGAGTTGTGACCCGATAGGCACACGTTCGAGTACCGGCCGGTTCTGAATTGGCCTAAGGGCTAAGTGGTAGCGTTTTGCGTTGGCAAAAACCCGGCTTACCGCCAGCAATCTAGGCACATAGTTGCGCGTTTCGCGAGGCAATTGCAATGCCCAGAAGTTTGTCGGTCGGTGCCGGCGGGCATTTTTTCTAATCGCCTTGTGCACGGCACCTTCGCCACAGTTGTACGCGGCAAGAGCCAGTAGCCAATCCCCATCGAATTCTCTGTTGAGTTTTTGCAGATAGCGAATTGCGGCCTGAGTTGATGCATAAATATCGCGTCGGCCATCGTACCACCAGTTCTGTTTTAATCCGTACAAGCGTCCGGTTGAAGGAATAAACTGCCAGATGCCGTGTGCGCGGGCAGGGGATTGCGCATGGGGTTGAAAGGCGCTCTCGACGATTGGGAGTAACGCGAATTCACCCGGTACCCCTTGTTTTTCGAGTTGTTCTACAATTTCGAAAAGATAGGGCTCAGCGCGTAACTGAACACGTTGCAAATAATCCGCGTGGTTGACGTACCATTTTAACTCCCGAAGAACGCGTTTGTTACTGGTTGTCGGTAGTGCGAAAAGCGATATAATTCTGGGCCACAAATAGTTAAACTTAGGGCCTGATTGTGATTCAGTTTGGTTGTTTTGATGCTTGAGGGTGTTGTTAGCAAAGGAATCATCAACTGAGTCAATCGTTGAAATTGGGTCTTGAACAATTGTGGGCTGTTGGAATTTGTCATCGGGAATTGCCGAACCCTTTACTCCCGCTGTATTCTGAGCGCAACCAGCTACGAGCAGACTAATGATCAACGTGATAAGTGCTGCGCGCGTTGTATAGAATGTAATTTCCATATGTTTGAAGTTTGCGCCCTAAAACTAGATACTTTACAGATTATAGCTCGAATTTTATAGGTAAGCACAATGAAACGAAAGCCGGTTTATTCGGAACAATTGGATTTACGCGGTTCATTTTGCGAATGGTATGGCTCACCATTAGGCATTTTACTCAAGGATATGGAGTCTCGCTATCTGGCGAAAAACATATCGATCAGTTATACGCAGAGGATATTGCAAATCGGATCTCTGGGTTGGGAAGAGTCCTACATAGACAAAAAATCATTCCGTAATTTTTGCGTGACCGATAAAACGATTTGCGAAGCAGTTGTGCCACCCAGCATCATTGCCGATAGTCATCAGCTACCGATTGATACCGAGAGTATCGATTTGGCCATAATGCCGCATTCATTGGAATTTAACCCCGAACCTCACTTGATCCTGCGGGAAGTCGAGCGGGTACTCAAATCCGAGGGACAGTTGCTGTTTTTGGGCTTCAATCCTTGGAGTTTTTACCGGCTGAATCGTTTCTTACCCGGAAAGAGGAGCAAGCCGCCCTGGTGTGGAAATTTTTTAAGTCGCCAGCGTATACTCGATTGGTTGGCATTGCTGAATTTTGAAACAAAGGTTAATGCTGGGTTTTATTTGAACTCTCCTAATATGGTTTCCGATATGTTTGAAGGACGACTGACGACGGTAAAGTCAATCGCCTATGGAATAAAGGCTATTAAACGCAGTTTTTCAATTCTTCCGTTAACAGCAGTACCGAAGGCCAGGCCGAGGTTGGTTACCGCGGGTGTCGCGAGTGAGGGGTATCGATCACGTGGATTCTAGTGTAGTGATCTATACCGACGGTGCGTGCCGCGGTAATCCAGGACCCGGAGGTTGGGGCGCGTTATTGAAATATGGCGAAAAAGAAAAAGAAATATTCGGCGGCGAAAAAATGACAACCAACAATCGAATGGAATTATTGGCGGCGATTAAAGGCTTGGAATCACTCAAGCGATCCAGCCGTATCAACATGGTTACGGATTCTAAATATGTTTTGCGCGGTATTACCGAGTGGTTGCCGAATTGGAAAAAGCGCGGTTGGATGACGGCCTCAAAAAAGCCGGTCAAGAAAGATGATTTGTGGAAACGTTTGGATACGTTGGTCCAAAACCACGAAATTGAATGGACCTGGGTTCGTGGACATTCCGGGCATCCGGGTAATGAAAGGGCGGACCAACTTGCTAATCAGGGTATCGACTCGTTAGATTTATGCTGATGTATTAAACGAGGATCGTAACGCAAGCTGGATTAATAGCAATCTGAGTAATTACAGGGGTTTTTAAGTTTGCTGAGTAGTTACTCTTTAAATTAACGTAAAAACTAAATGCGACAGATAATACTAGATACTGAAACGACCGGGCTTAGCCCCGAAGAAGGGCACAGGATAATCGAAATCGGATGTGTAGAGTTGATCAACCGAAAATTGACCGAGAACCGCTTCCACGTTTATATGAATCCTGACCGTAAAATCGATGCCGGTGCGATTGAGGTGCACGGTATTAGCAACGAATTTTTGTCCGACAAGCCCAGCTTTGAATCCGTGGTCGACGACTTCTTAACGTTTGTATCGAATGCAGAAATCGTTATTCATAACGCACCTTTTGACGTTGGTTTTATTAACCACGAATTAATGCTTTGTAGTCATAGCGGCTTGCTTGAGGATTACTGCTCAGTTCTTGATACATTGGTCCTAGCGCGCAAAAAGCACCCCGGACAGCGTAACAGTTTAGATGCCTTGTGCAAGCGTTACGGGATCGATAATAGCCACCGTGAGTTGCATGGAGCCCTGCTGGATGCAGAGATTTTGGCTGACGTTTATCTGAGCATGACAGGTGGCCAGACGTCTTTGCTTGCCGAGGAGGAAGGGGTAAATGGAGTTGCTGAAAAAAATGCCAGGAGGGGTACGGCTAAAGATCGGCCGAAGCTGAAAGTAATCCCCTGTAATAACGAAGAAAACCAAGCGCACCTGCGGCATCTGGAAATGTTGGATCGTGCTAGCGGTGGAAAATGCGTGTGGAAGAATGGACGCGAATCGTAATGTTTTTTGGAAACTGCTCAGCGAATTTAAAAATAACTGCGACCGAGTAGTTGCAGATTTCAACTCTAAAGCTGTGGCGGGATTCCAGCTTATAGTATATTCTTAGGCCTCGCGTGGGAGAGGTGGCTGAGTGGTCGAAAGCGGCGGTCTTGAAAACCGTTGAGGGTTTGTAGCCCTCCCAGGGTTCGAATCCCTGC
>CAZVFR010000273.1:0-4377 GCA_964626505.1 uncultured Methylococcaceae bacterium | reverse complement strand
AGGAGGTCAATTTCAATCAGTTCGAATGTGTGTTGGATATCGTTGTCACGCAGGCAGGCTATTACGGTATTGCCCGCAAAGAGGCCTTGGAGAAAGCCGAGCATAGCTTGCGCCAATTGGAACTTTGGGATAAACGCGATTCTATATCCAGGACTTTGTCCGGCGGTATGAAACGGCGTTTGATGATTGCGCGGGCATTGGTGAATTCTCCCAGATTGTTGATTCTGGACGAGCCGACCGCGGGCGTGGATATAGAGATTCGTCGCTTGATGTGGACCTTTCTTCGCCGCATAAATCAGCAAGGTACGACGATAATTCTAACCACGCATTACCTCGAAGAGGCGGAGAGCCTGTGCCGTAATATTGCTATTATCGATCACGGACAAATCGTGGAAATGTCCGGCATGGCCAGCTTATTGGCCAAGCTGCATACCGAAAGCTTTGTTTTGGATTTGAAACACCCGATAGCATCCATACCGGTGCTGGAGCATTATCGTCTAGAGCGTGTAGATGACAACTCGATCGTTGCTGAAGTTCCGAAAGAACGTGGCATCAATGGATTGTTCAAGGAGTTATCTGAAAACGACATCGAAATTGTCAGTATGCGCAACAAGTCCAATCGCTTGGAACAGTTATTCATGGATTTGGTAGGCTCCAAAGCTGAGTAGTTAGAGACTTTTTGCTTAGAATTTCCGGCTAAATTTTCTGGATTACGTAAATGAAGTATTCGATTGCATTCAAAACCATTGTGAGCAAGGAGATTCGCCGCTTTACCCGAATCTGGCCGCAAACCGTCTTGCCGCCGGCTATCACTACTTCGCTGTATTTTTTGATCTTCGGTACGTTGATCGGCTCGCGCATCGGTTTGATGAATGGACGTCCGTATATGGAGTACATCGTGCCGGGTATTATTTTGATGTCGGTGATCAGTAACTCGTACTCGAATGTTGTGTCATCGTTTTACTCGACCAAATTCCAACGTCAGATCGAGGAGCTATTGATTGCGCCGGTACCCAATTGGGTGATTCTTGCGGGTTATGTCACCGGCGGTGTTGCCCGCGGATTAATGGTGGGGACCGTCGTGGCGGTGATATCCAATTTGTTTACAGAGATGCATATTCAGCACTACGGAATCGCCGTTGGCGTGGTATTGCTGACCTCGACACTGTTTTCGTTGGCGGGTTTCATCAACGCGACCTTTGCCAACAGTTTCGACGACATTTCGATTATCCCTAATTTTGTTTTAACGCCGCTGATTTATTTGGGTGGGGTATTTTACTCGATCAATCTGTTGCCCGAGATTTGGCAGCAACTATCACTCGCAAACCCAATACTTTACATGGTCAATGCATTCCGTTACGGCATACTGGGGATAACGGACATCGATATTTCCACGGCGTTTTTAGTTATCGTCGCGTTTAATTTGGTTTTGGTTGCCGTGAGTTTGATTTGTTTGAGTAAAGGTGTGGGTATAAAGAATTAGCCCAAATAAAAAGCCCTTTGGCTCAATTCTGTTAGGGAAATCTCGAAATGCTACTTGAAATTGATGTCGTGTTGATCGATCCAAGGTAGGCGCCCAGTGCTTCGATATCTTCATCAGTTAAATCATCAGCAACGCTATTCATAGCCGGATTGAACCGGGTTCGATTCTTAAAGCTATTTATTTGGTTGATCAGATAAACTGAGTGTTGATCGGCTAATCTTGGGTAGCCGTCGTAGCCTTCCGCGTTCATTCCGTGGCAGCCCCAACACATTTTATATTGAGTTTTACCCTTGATCGCGAGGCCCTTGTTTGCTGTGCCGCTTCGCGGAATCTGGCTCGCGTAATAAGCGGCTAGGTTCGCCATATCGGACTGTGCCAAGGTCATAACCATTCCCTGCATGGTATCGTTTTGTCGGTCTCCGGATTTGAATGCGCTCAGTTGGTTCACAATATATTCCGCATTCTGTCCCGCCAAGATCGGTATTTCGGGATTGGAACTGTTTCCGTCGATGCCGTGGCATGCAGCGCACGCCGCGGATTTCTCCTGGCCCGTTAACACGTTGTTTGCCATGGTGGAACTTGGAATGATACTGGTGGTTAAAGTTATTGCACAAGCATACTGTAGTAAAGTTTTCATGTTGTCGGTCCTTTGAAATAAGTGTTATTTAGCCACGCAATTTCGGGCTAGTCGCGACATTTGAATATGTTATCGTTGCATGCGTTATTTAACTTGCATCATCAAGTCGTTATTCCAATCTCCGGTTACTTTGACGTGCGCTGCGGAACCCAGTAGGACTGCTTCGATCAAATTGTGGCTCAGGTAAACGTAAGTCCCGGGTTGCTTGAATTCATATAAAGCCGCAACCGCCGACCCACCGGCAACGTGCCAGGTTTCATAGTCCGAGACGGGCGGCGAAGCAAACGATCCGCCCGGCCAAACCAAATCGGCGTGGCCTCCAATCAGGTGCGGTCTAGAGTCCCGATTGGCTTGTGAATGGATAAACAATATTTTCTCTCCCACCGCCGCGGTCAGCGCGTTGCCGCCGGTCAGGGCGCCGACCGCGCCATTGAATACCACATGGCTCGGGGTTAAAGCTTTCATGACGTCCAGGGTTTCCGGCATTGCCGCAAGCGGAGATCTAAACGTTTTGTAAGAACCATCTTCGCCTTTGGGGACGTAGAAATCCTGTTCTCCAATATAGTACGCCCGATCGTATTTTATCGGTTTGTTGTGAGTATCTTTGAGACCCTCCCTGGGTAGCACCATAATGGCTCCGTTCATACCCGCAACAACGTGGTAAGGTATGTTGGGTCCTCCGGGTGCGCAGTGGTATACAAACACACCCGCTTTGATTGCCTTGAAACGGATGGTTTTTTGCTGGCCGGGGTCCACCTTCATCAATTCGGCGCCACCCAAAGCACCCGTAGCGGCGTGTAAATCAATGGTGTGTCGAAGCAGATTGGATTTGCTGTTGGTTAAAGTAAGTTCCACGTAATCGTTCTGGTGAACAACGATAATCGGCCCCGGGATACTTCCATTAAACGTCAGTGCTTGAACAAACACTCCATCGGCTATTTTTACTTCTTTTTCTTCCGCGAAGAGGTGAACCTTTACAACGGTCGGCCCGCTCTTCGCAACTTGATCGTGTTTGGGTAACTGTGGCGGTGAAACCAATACCTGGGCAACCCAGGGTAGGGAGTCGACATTGATAACTTTGCTGTGTTTATGGGTTGGTAGTTGTGCTTGTTGATCGTCGGTTACTTTGTTTGGCGAATGGCTGCAGCCGAACAATACGATGATTATTAAGGTGCAAATTGACTTGATATTCATGTTCATTACTCCTTTTATTATTAGGGCTTTTTCTTAAGGATTCACTGATCAACCCATGTGTGAGGCCTGTTGGATCATGCCGGATTGTTCAAATCTTAGAGGCAACTCCGTTTAAAAAATATGTAATTATTCATTTAAAAACCGTAATTATTCACATTCGTTTTTTCGCAGCTTTCTTGGCTACAACCGGGGTAGGGGTGGCAGCGTGATCGTTAATTGTTGTTGAATTAAAATTCGACCCGGTGAAGCGCGCACGATAGTTTTGAGGATTGACACCCAGATTGCGAATAAATGCACGGCGCATCGTTTCAGAGTCCCTAAAACCTGATTTTTCCGTTACTGTTTTGATCGGCAAGTTGGAATTGACTAAATAATGACGCGCAGCATCGATGCGTACCATTTCTACATATTTAGCTGGCGTAGCGCCGGTTTCGGCTAAAAAGATTCTGGCAAAATTGCGTGGACTCATGGACAGGCGCTCCGCCAGCACATTGATCCGAAGATCTTTCCTTGGATGCCCCATAATCCATGCCTGCAGACTGCGCAGATCGTTACGGTCAGTAGCTTCGTTGGTTAGATAGGTGCTGAACTGAGATTGCCCGCCTGGACGCTTAAGATAAACCACCAGGAAGCGCGCGACAAGCAGGGCAAGTTCATGTCCCCAATCTTCTTCCACCATGGCTAACGCGAGATCGATGCCGGATGTGATACCACCAGACGTGGAAATAAAGTCATCGCGCACAAAAATCTTATCGGGTTCTACGGTGACCGCGGGGTAATCGTTAGCCAACCGCTCACAAAAATGCCAATGGGTAGTTGCATGTCGATTATCGAGAAGCCCGCTTTCCGCAAGCAAAAAAGCTCCCGAGCAGATTGAGGCGAGTCGCCTGACCCGTGGTGCCATGTGGCGTATCCAATCGAGTAACACAGTATCGTTTAGCAACGATTCCAAATCTTCGCCACCTGGGATTAGTAAAGTGTCGATGCCCTCACTTATTTCACTATATTTTGTCTGCGCAACAATTTGTAGGCCGGACATTGTTGTAACTGGGCCAGATTTCTC
>CAZVFR010000272.1:0-4391 GCA_964626505.1 uncultured Methylococcaceae bacterium | reverse complement strand
GTTCCCAGCCATCGCCAAAATCATATTCATAATCAACCGTGACACCTACGTCAGAAAAGTACTCGGGAATAAGAACATCCCAACCGGCTAGAATCTCAGGTTCATCTACGAATCTGTCTTCATTGGGAATCCCGATTTCCGTGACCGTTCTGGAATGCTTTTGGAGAATTCGAAAGGCGTGTAAATGATAATCCAACCATCCCATGGCATCCTGAATCGCAACGTGCAAATCCCAGAAAGTATAGGTTTCCGGAACTAATATTCGTCTCCAAATGATTGGGGTAATGTCTTTTACCGCTATCTTGAACTGGTAAACGCATCTTGCCATAGTTTCAGTTCCTTTTAAGTGTATAACGGAAGCGCATTGTATTATTACAGGCTAATATTACCACTGACCTTTCCTCCAACGTTTCGCGGTTAGCTTTTCTAGGCGTCTACGATAACGCAGGTGGTTAAAGGACGTTTCGATGCCCTTCCCGAGCGCGAAGACATCTTTTGTTAACACCGCACCGACCGCGTGTAATGCGTCATGACGATCTAAACTCTGCCGGATAAGTTTCATGACGACTGCTGGAACCGGTTCTACTTCCAGGGCTATTTGATTTTCTACAACCACATGAAAGACCGCGTGTAGTTTTTCTCTGCTTTCGTCAATTTCTTCTCCAGCGCCTTTATGGTAATTCTGAACGAGTTCTATCCGCTCGGATTCATCCAGTGACAGCCACACTTCAGCATCCGGTGCGTGTGATGGATTGTAGCTTTTCATAAACAGTCTCGCTAAAGGCTTCTACGTGATTGCCGCTGCACGCCTATTACCTCAGATGACGTACCTGCCGTCAATATTTACCTCTTTCTCAATCGTCTCTTGCCTGTCATCTCGGATTGCGAGTCTGGCTTTGATGTAGATCAAGTTTGATACGATTAAGCGAACACTTTTTGAATTTATAGAAAGACCGGGTATTTATTGTACGAACGTCTCGACCCTGCAACAGTCGACTTGATCCACCCCAGCGCTTGCCAATTTTCCCGATCGTGTTACCGGGTGGCGATGTTCAAAGTTTGCCACCTTTTTTAAGTTTGTATCAAATTCAGCAATGGACTCCGGACGTTGCGTTGCCGGAAGCACTAGTCACGGCGGTTCGCGACAAGGTAGCGCTGTTGGACGATGCTGCCAGGTTGTGGAAATCACAGGAGTCGCCTTTCCTCGGTCTGGGTGCGTTCCAACCCAAGCATGCGCATTTGTTCTTCGGGCGACGCAGTGAAACGCTGGAGGCGTTGAAGTATTTCGGTACTCAGGATCAGATCCATGCGGGGCAAATAAGCCATGCAGGTGGCAATTTTTGCCGCTGGCTGCAAATCGAAGGCAATAGTGGATCGGGCAAGTCGTCGTTGGTGAACGCCGGGATGCTGCCGCTGATAGAGCAGGGTGCGTTGTGGTCTCGAAGCCTTTTTATCGCGATCAGCTCAAGTTGCAGGCGGAATCCTGGCGGACTACCACCGGTATCGGTCGGGTCAGGAAACTAGCGGGTTGGCGTGACCTGGGTTTTTACCGCAAGCTGCGTCCGTCCAAGCATAGTATCGAAAACCGGTTTCTGTTTTGGAGCCGGTGGTTAAGAAACTTGCAGTGGGGTGTGCTCGCGTTGGTTTTAGGCTTTGTCGGCGAATCGTATTGGTGGACACTCAAAAACGAATTTCCGCCGAGTTATATGCTGATGCAGCAGTGGTTTAGGCTGATGAATGTGGGTTGGCTGCCCGAGCCATCGCCGGTAATGATAGAAATACCAGTCAAAGTGGGGGTTATGTTCCAGTTAGGAGAGGCCAACACCGCGTTTGCCGAGCAATATAGTCAAAGTAACCAGCAGAGGTTCGAATATCCACCAGTAGATGTACTGATTTCTAAACCTTATTCTTTGAGCAAATATGAAATAACCTACGAACAATACGATTTCTACGTTTGGAAGCAGCGCCGAGGCGGTATCGATGTAGACTATCTGGATACCGGGCCGGTGGTCAATGTGAGTTGGTTGGATGCGAATGCTTATCTAGCATGGCTGTCGAATAAAACCAGAGATCGCTATAGACTGCCTAACGAAGCAGAATGGGAATATACGGCACGGGCCGATTCGAAAAGTCCTTACTGGTGGGGAACGAAGATTGGAATCGAAAACGCCAACTGCGATGGTTGTGGCAGTGAGTGGGATAATGATCCATCGGCACCCGCGGGTAGCTTTAAGCCCAATGAATTTCATCTTTACGATACCGCCGGTAACGTGTGGGAATGTAAAAAATGCTGACACTTTCTGGGGCGGACTCTCGGGCTTCTGGGATGCAAATCCCCCCAGTTTCCCCAAAAATCCACTTTTCCTACTGGCTACCCTGTATAATTGACAACTCATCGGACCCGCGGTACATTTTTATCTGTCGAAAAACGGGGGGGTGATTTTCCTATTCGCATCTCCTATATTACTTGCCCCGTATAAACTTTGCGATCAGACTATGAAATCACCACCTGAAGATTCTCCCGATGCGGAGTTCGTGAAAGTATTCAAGGCCGCCGGCGTCGTGGATTTTATGCAATATCTGCAGTCGGGCAGGAGCATTATGTGGATCAATTTTAAGGCCGGGGTTGCCAGAGGCTTAGGTATGACGCTTGGCATGACGGTGATATTAGGGCTTATGGTGTGGGCACTGACCAGACTTGTCGCGCTACCAATGGTGGGGGAATACTTTGCGGATGCGGAACAATTTGTTCAGGAATATGTTGAAAAAACGGATTACAAGAGTGAATTTGTTGAGATGAATCGCTTATTGAATGAAATTAATAAAAACACACAGCAGTAAACCTTAGATGTTGCCTTATTATCAGGAGTAAAGGGTCATATATGGTCCGCCCCGTATTGCGAATTGTTACCCTTACTAACAATCACCCCAATAATTAGAGGCAAATTAAATTTAATTTTCACCTCTTTTGAGAATACTGGCCATTACGTTTGAATGACTGGTTCTGGTACATTTAGCCGGTCACGACGCTAATTTATTGATCGATTGAACGTCCGCTCCCAGCTCAGTCGGCTGAATCCACGCTAACCCTGCCTGCCAGATCAGATGCCAACTACTGCAGATAAGTGGTCATCTGCGTTGTTGCAGTACTAGCTCGTCGTTAACAACGACCTTCGTATTTACTGGGATGCGGGTATACGTAGCTGTACCCCTATGTGTAGTTTGTCCGGGTGATTCAGTGTATCTCTGTTTTCTTCGAAAATACGTGTATACATTGTCGAATCACCGTATAACTGTAGCGCGATTTGCGAAAGGGAATCACCGGCTTGCACGATCAGCAAGCCATCCGAGCTTAAATGCAAAGGTGTGGACTCTGTTTCTACAACGGAAATGTAGGTGGAAAATGATGCTTGATCGCTGGGGATTTTTGCATTTGCCGCATCATTAGGGCGTAGTACAGATAAGCCAACCGCTTCGTCAACTAATGACGCAATATAGGGGTCTTTTTTCACGACCATTGCTTGTTTGGTGGCCCTTTCTATTGTACTTGCCGTAGTAGCCTCCGTGGAAGGCTCTTTGAGTACGTCAAGAAAGCTATCAGCCGACCATCCGTCGCTAGATTTGCTGGATGTTGTTTTGACTTTCGATACTGTATCGTTAGGTGATGGCCGGGTTGAAAGAATATTAGTTATTTTTTCGGCTGTGCCCCGGTTTGTGGGTGCTTCGAATCTAATTTGTTCGGCATAAGAACCGGCTTGCGTCGAAGTATCCGCGATGACGGGGGCACGCGGCGTTGGATTGATATAAAACCATGTGATTGCGAAGGCAATCACTGTAGAAGCCAGCAATCCTGCGATAATCCATTTGGGCCGGTCAGAGCTGATAGTGTTAAACAGGGAATTTTTGATTTGTTCAAATTGAGTCATGGTTCTGTCCTCATAAAGTGGGAGGTTTAGCCCGGATTCTTCACCAGATTGACAAGGACTCGCTCGATCTTTGTTCGTACAAGGTATTTTCCCCTCGCAAAACCACTGCGTATTCTGTTCGGTTAGCGGCCAGGAAACTTCTCGAAAAAGCAAAGCTCCGCGTGATCATTTTGTCCTCATATGAGAAATTCGGGTTATTTTGATTTTTTAACGGTGTTGCTACCCACGTTCGTTAGTAACGTCTTTCCTATCTTTTTGAATGTCATTTGGTGGGTTCGATCATCGTCAATCCCAATAGTTGCCACATCTGCATGCCGCCGCGGTAATAGCTAAGCTTTTCAGGTGGATAACCCAATCGCAATAGACCTTTTATTGCTCTTGGGGATTGGTCACACCAGGGTCCGTTGCAAAACAGAAGTAATTGCATGGCCCCGCTAAAATCCCACTCTCCAGCCCGGCTCTGCT
>CAZVFR010000271.1:0-4412 GCA_964626505.1 uncultured Methylococcaceae bacterium | reverse complement strand
ATCTAGCGCAAATTCCAAAAACGCTTTAAATTTTATATGCTTGTTACAAAGTATGTCGGGGTTAGGGGTGCGCCCTGCCTGGTATTCGCTTAGAAATATCTCGAACACATCATCCCAGTACTCTGCTGAAAAATTGACAGTTTTTAAGGGAATTTGGAGCTTATCGCAAACTTGCTGTGCGTCGGCGAGATCCTCGGTTGCCGTACAATGACCGTTGGCATCATCTTCTTCCCAATTTTTCATGAATAGGCCCATCACGTCGTAGTCTTGCTCCAACAGCTTTAGGGCCGCAATCGAAGAATCCACGCCGCCTGACATACCTACAACAATTTTATTTTGCATGTTATTTTGTCGCTGCGGTTTCTATGTGAGCAACGTTTTCAGAATAGAAAGAGGATATTTTATCCCCGAAAGATAGTCATCAATACAGCTAATCACCAAGGGGCTGCGCAGTCTATTTTGTTGTTCCAGTAATTCATTTCGCGATAGCCAGAGTGCTCGTATGATACCACTGTCCAGCTCGCTGGAAGGATCGTAATCGTAGCAACCGCCGGCGAAACTTACGCGTAAGAAGCTTGTCGAATTGTTCGGATGTTGCCACAGTTGTATGCTAATCAGTGCCGTGGGCTTGAACTTCCAGGCGGTTTCTTCGAAGGTTTCTCGTTTGACCGCGTCTATCAAGCTCTCACCCTGCTCCAGGTGCCCAGCAGGTTGATTAATAACAATTTGGCTGTCAGATTCTTCTTCAACCATGAGGAAGCGGTTGTCGCGCTCTACTATGGCTGCAACAGTAACGTGTGGTTTCCAAACCATGTGTGGTATAAAGGTAGCGTAAAAATTTGAGTGTGAATGTAACTATTTAGTCCAACCTCCGTTACCTGTACAGATTAACAGAGTTAAGGTCCTAAACAGCGATGAGCCGGATAGTTATACTCCAGATTTTATTAAAAATCGTGCAAATTGGGCGGTTAATATAATTTATGTGGGCGTTGAGTTTGGGTAATTTTGAGGCTATCGTATTAGAGCGATCTATCTTATTAAGATCGAAGATTCTGATGCTTTTAGGACAACTTAATGACCGATTTAAATCATGACCGCGACAAAGACGGTGATTTGGCCGTCCAGGAGGAGAAGCCTAAGCTCAAACGCCCTCCACTGTTTAAGGTAGTATTGTTGAATGACGATTTTACACCAATGGAATTTGTTGTTGAAATATTGAAGAACTTTTTCGGCATGAGTGATGAAAAGGCGACACAGATAATGCTACACGTCCATACCCGTGGTGTGGGTGTTTGTGGTGTCTTTTCGCGAGATATAGCCGAAACAAAAGTACAGCTGGTGAATGATTATTCGAGGCAAAACCAGCATCCGTTATTGTGTACGATGGAAGAAGCATAGGTCTTGTGATGTTAAACAAAGAATTAGAACAGACATTAAATTTTGCATTTAAGAATGCGCACGATAAGAATCATGAATTTATTACCGTAGAGCATTTACTTTTGGCGATGCTTGATAACGCCGCGGCGGTTGACGTCTTGAAAGCCTGTGGCGGAGATATCGAAGCAATACGCAAAGAGCTGGTCGAGTTTTTGGAGCAAACGACACCGTTAATACCCGCGAGTATAGAACGAGAAACGCAGCCGACTTTGGGTTTCCAGAGAGTACTACAGCGCGCTGTATTTCACGTGCAATCGTCTGGAAAAAAAGAAGTGACGGGTGCGAACATCCTGGTCGCGATTTTCAGTGAACAGGATTCACATGCGGTCTATTTGTTGAATAAGCAGAATCTAACCCGCTTGGATGTTGTTAACTATATTTCGCATGGCATTTCCAAGATTTCTCAAGATTCTGACGACGAGATCAAGCGTTTAACCGACGATGAAACCGATGTTAGAAATTCTGACGATCCACTAGCGAAGTACTCGACCAATCTGAATGAGGAAGCCCGGCTGGGTCGAATTGACCCACTGATCGGGCGGCATGATGAGATTGAGCGAACCATCCAGGTGCTGTGCCGTAGACGCAAAAACAATCCTTTACTGGTAGGCGAAGCTGGCGTTGGAAAAACTGCTATCGCGGAAGGGTTGGCTAAGAAAATAGTCGAAGAAGAGATTCCGGAGATTTTGCGTAATGGCGTAATTTACTCATTGGATTTAGGTGCTTTAGTTGCGGGTACGAAATACCGGGGTGATTTCGAAAAGCGGTTGAAATCTTTGCTCGCGCAATTGAAGAAACAACCCGATTCAATTCTTTTCATTGATGAAATCCATACGATTATAGGTGCCGGCTCAGCATCGGGTGGAGTGATGGATGCATCGAACCTTATTAAACCGGTATTGGCTTCGGGAGCTATACGCTGTATTGGATCCACAACTTACAAAGAATACCGCGGCATCTTCGAGAAAGACCACGCATTGGCGAGACGATTTCAGAAAATCGATATACCCGAACCTTCGGTTGATGAAACATTCGAAATCCTCAAAGGATTGAAATCCCGATTCGAAGAGCATCATGATATTAAATACGCGATTAGTGGCTTACGCAGCGCAGCGGAACTTTCGAGTCGGTATATCAACGATAGGCAACTCCCAGATAAAGCGATCGATGTCATCGATGAGGCCGGAGCGGGTCAGCGCCTGCTTCCTGAAGCTGACAGAAAAAAGACGATTGGTTCCCTTGAGATTGAAAGTATTGTCTCTAAAATAGCTCGGATTCCCGCTAAAACCGTGTCGTCCGATGATAAACACATGCTGCAGGATTTGGAAAAGAATCTCAAGATGCTGGTATTTGGACAGGACGAGGCTATTTCATCCTTAGCTTCCGCGATCAAATTGTCCAGAGCGGGTTTGGGCGACGAGCAAAAAACCGTAGGTGCATTTCTATTTGCGGGTCCTACTGGAGTGGGTAAGACAGAGGTGACACGTCAATTGGCGAATGTGCTGGGGATAGAGCTAATTCGGTTTGACATGTCCGAATACATGGAGCGGCATACGGTTTCCAGATTGATCGGTGCGCCGCCAGGCTATGTGGGTTTTGACCAAGGCGGTCTGATGACTGAAGAGGTCAGCAAACATCCTCACGCGGTATTATTACTTGATGAAATCGAAAAAGCCCATCCGGATGTGTTTAATCTACTTCTCCAAGTTATGGACCACGGCACCTTAACCGATAACAATGGGCGTAAGGCCGATTTTAGAAATATCATCCTGGTTATGACGACCAATGCAGGCGCAGCTGAGAATAGCCGTGCTTCTATCGGATTTACCCAGCAAGATCATTCCAGCGACAGCATGCAGGTGATTGACAGGCTTTTTTCACCGGAATTTCGCAATCGTCTCGATGGGATAATTCAGTTTAAACCCTTGGATCTGGAGATCATTTGCAATGTTGTGGATAAGTTTATCTTCGAATTGGAGTCACAACTGGAAGATAAAAACGTAACACTGAATTTGGATACGGAGGCCCGCGAATGGCTGGCCGAGCATGGGTGTGACCCGAAAATGGGTGCAAGACCCATGAGTCGAGTGATTCAGGAGCATATTAAAAAACCTTTGGCTGAAGAACTGTTATTCGGCAGACTGGCTCGCGGTGGAACGGTACGTTTATTCGTAGAAGATGGAAAATTGTCTTTTGCGATCGAAAGCAAGGAACTTGCGGTGCACGAAAACGAATAGTGTAAGCGCTTATTATGCCAGTAGATTCTGCGGCACTAACCGCTTCTCTCAGCGCAATGGTATTGGATTGTATGATTTTTCGGTTGAGGAAGCTTAACTTAGCTTATTGGATTTCGAGGAAATGCCGAGGAATTAGCGCATACGGAAGGTAATGCGGCCTTTACTCAAATCGTAGGGGGTCATCTCAACCTTCACGCGATCTCCAGTAAGGATGCGTATATAGTGTTTGCGCATTTTTCCGGATATATGCGCGGTAACCACATGCCCATTGTCCAGTTCGACTCGAAACATTGTATTAGGCAAAGTCTCAATGACCTTCCCTTCCATTTCAATTTGATCTTCTTTTGCCATTCTTATTCTCTAATTTTACTGACTAATAATAACCGATCAATCATATCATATTATTATTCACCCACTCAGCTTACCCTCAAATTTATCCGATTACGGCGTCACAAAAACGTCTGGAGCGTTTTTGAACAGCCAAAGGCTGGCCCGAAGGGCGGAACGCATGGACGCGTGAAGTAAAAATGCTCATGTACCTGCGTACACTGCGCGTTTTCTCCTTGTACTCGAATAAATTTGAGGGCAATCTGAGCAGATACAGGTATTTTTAAGTTTGCTGAGTAGCGACGTTTTTACTTCCCATCCATTAATCCCCATTTTCCATTGATGAATCCTTGCGAGGGTTTGTACTGATTTTTGTACGCCATTTTGGGGCAGGATTTTATCCAATAACCC
>CAZVFR010000270.1:0-4415 GCA_964626505.1 uncultured Methylococcaceae bacterium | reverse complement strand
TGGCAGGTCTTCGCGCTGTCCAAAGGCCAATGCTTCGGTAACAGCCTGATTTATACCTGCCGCCATGATTTGGTTAACAGCTTTCGTAGACTGTCCTGCGCCCACCGGCCCCATGTGAACAATTTGATTGCCCATAGCCTCCAGCACCGGTCGAACACGCGTTAAAATCTTAGCGTCGCCACCAATCATCATGGCCAGACAACCGTTACGCGCGCCTTCGACACCACCGGACACAGGTGCATCAAGAAAAGCCGCGCCAACATTGGCAAGAGTCCGGCTCGCAGCAATCGCAGTATCACTACTAACCGTGGACATATCTACAACCGTCGACTCAGCGTTTAGACCCGGCAACAGCCCATTGATAACCTGTGACACATCGGAATCCGCTGATACACAGCACAGCACAATATCGACTTGGCGAGCCAGTTTAGCTAAAGATTCAGCAACTGGGACTTGCAGCTCTTTGGCTAGTTTATCAGCCGGCCCAGGCGTCCGGTTCCAAACCACCGCCAAATAGCCCGCTGTATCGATGTTGCGCGCCATCGATGCGCCCATCGCGCCCAAACCCACAAACCCCACTTTCATCTATTTCTCCGATTTAATGTAAGTGTAACTACAAACTATCCCGTGTAGCCATTCAGACTGCCCGCAAATTTATTCGAATGCAAGGACGCAACCCTCAGTATACCGGGGTAGATAAACGTTTTTACTTCGCGCGTCCGTGCGGGCCGGCCTTTAGTTTTTCAAAAACAGCTTCGGGCGATTTTGCGACACTGTAATCGGGTAAAATTCGGACTAAGTTGAGGTATTTATAGAAGATATTTCAAGTTTCAGCCTTTCAAAAGTGCATCTGAGAGCTGGCCATGCCCTTGAATTAGGAAACGCATCAACATATTCCACAGTTGTCAGCAATAACGTCATATTTCAAAGGTCTATATTACTAAAACGATATTCTACCCAAAAGTATTCACATAGGATCATAAATATAAAAGATAAAATTTTATTTTTCATTGCTTTTTTTTATTTTTAGATTTACCTTAGAGCCTCCAGTCTCAAATCTACTATACCTACAATAATGAGCACTCTATTGATCATAACCCTCATATCCATGTTCGTATTGATTGTACTCAGTGGATTCATTTGTTCCCTGGTTTATGTAAGACCGACTCAAAACCTTGCATACGTCCGTTCCGGGTACGGCGGAGAAACCATTTTATTAAATAACCCCGGTTGGATCTTACCTATCCTGCACAAATCGATTCCGGTGAATTTAGCGACGGTACGTATCGCCATTGGACAAGTAGATCATCAGGCATTGCTGAGCAAAGACAGGCTTAGGGTCGATATCGAGGTCGATTTTTACGTGTTCATAAAAGCCGAAGAAGCATCGATTGCGACTGCCGCTCGACAGCTGGGTGCTCACAGTAACTCCGTATATGACCTCAAAGATATCCTTCAAGGTAAATTCGTTGATGCACTGCGAACCGCCGCTGCTGAATTCGAACTGGAACAGATGCAAACTCAGCGTAGCGCATTTGTGGCCAAAATCGAAAGTCTGTGTACCGAACCAGTCCTCCAGAACGGTTTGATATTGGAATCGGTGTCTATCACCCACCTGGACCAAACTGGCAAAGAATTTTTTAATCCGGATAACGTTTTTGATGCCGAGGGGCTGACTAAACTGGTTAAACTGACTCAGGCCAAACGAAAAATCCGTAACGAAATCGAGCAGCAAAGTACATTCGACATCACTAAAAAACAAATTGAAAGTCAACGCTTGATTCAAGAATTGAATAACGAAAAGGATACGCTAAAGCTACAAAAAGATAACCAACTCGCAATATTAGATGCGACAGAGCGGGCTGAAGCGGCCAAGATTCAAGCGGAAATGCAGTTGCGCAAACACCAATCCGAAATCGCCGCGGAGCAAGCGCTAGAGCAGGCTGAGCACAGCAAAGAGCTTAGGTCCGCGGAGAGACTTGTCGAACGGTCAAAAGCGCAGGCCAAAGCCAGCTTGGCGCGGGCGGAAGCGGTACAAGCCGAGGAACAGATTCAAACTGCGCGCGAACTCCAGAAAGCAGAAAGAAAACGACAGATTGCGATGCTCGAAGCCGGTACCGAGGCAAAACGAACCACGATGATAATAAGTGCGCGTACCGGTGAATTTTACAAAGCCCACGCGGAGGGTATTCAGTCTCTAATCAGCGCATTCAGTTCACTTTCCGATAGTAAAATATCACCACAGGTACAATTGGAAATATTAAGTCATCTGCCTAAAATATCGGATGACATTAAACGTCCCGCATCTGCATCCATTCAAGCCAAAACATTGGCTTTACAAAACCTTTTACAGGACAGTCAGGAACAACCGGGGGATATTGATACTCCAAATGACTCCAGCAACCTTCGCGATGTGCTGGACAATGCACGACAATCAGTGTTAGCCGAAGCAATATCTTCGTTGAACGAGTTTAAAGGTGGAGATAACATCGTGCTGGATATCGACCAGGAAGAAATCGACGCCAGAACGTCATCTTAGAATTCCGTGATAATCCACGCCGCCGCTCCGATCTTCTAGCGAAGCAGCGGCAAAATCTATTACATGTTATAGCCGGTCTCTTCGTGCAGGACAACATCCAGCCCTTGTATTTCCTCGTCCGCATCGACGCGTAATCCGAGAACCGCCTGAATAATCTTCAGAATCACGAAGCTGACCGAGGCACACCATAGAATCGTCGCGCCGACACCGATAAGCTGGATAATCACTTGATCACCAATAGTGACTCCATCGGCGAGCCCAACACCCCCTAACGAAGCCGCGGCAAACACACCCGTTAGAGTTGTTCCAATTATTCCTCCCACACCGTGGACCGGAAAAACATCCAATGAATCGTCAACTTTCAATACACGTTTCAAATACTGGGTCGCGAAAAAGCATACTACTCCAGCAGTGCTGCCTATCGCCAAGGCTCCGATTGGACCGACATATCCAGACGCCGGAGTTATCGTACCCAAACCCGCGACCATGCCCGTCACTATACCTAAAACGCTGGGTTTTCCATACCGAACCCATTCAATCAACATCCACATCAACGCACCGGATGCCGCTCCGATATGCGTAACCAACATAGCCATACCGGCGGAACCATCTGCCGCAAGTGCACTGCCAGCATTAAACCCGAACCAACCAACCCACAACATTCCAGCACCGCACACACACATAGTCAGGTTGTGAGGCGGCATGGCGGTATCAGGAAATCCGCGGCGTTTACCAATCACCAAAGCCGCGACCAAGGAGGCAACACCCGCGTTTATATGCACAACCGAACCACCCGCGAAATCCAAGAATCCCAGTTCGGAAAGCCACCCACCGCCCCAAACCCAATGGCAAACCGGCGCGTAGACAAATACCAGCCATAACAAGCTAAACAAAAGCATTGCTGAAAATTTCAACCGTTCAGCAAATCCACCGACGATTAGTGCGGGCGTGATAATTGCAAACGTCATTTGGAACATAAAAAATACTGTTTCCGGAATATCTCCGGTTAGGCTGTTGGTATCGATACCCATGGCCATGAACTTTGCCGTTCCGCCGATAAAGGCTTGCAAGCTGCCACCATCGTCAAACGCCAAACTATAGACACCAATTAGCCACATTATTGAGACCGCACAAGTAATCACAAAACATTGCATCAGTACGGAAAGCACATTCTTCGCGCGTACGAGCCCGGCATAAAACAGCGACAACCCGGGAATGGTCATAAAAAGCACCAGCGCGGTTGAAGTCAATACCCACGCAGTATTGGCCTGATTCAATTCATCTGCCAGCGCGATTGAAGGCAATAAAAATACAGCGCCGGCAAGATACATCAATTTTTTTGATGAAAATCTCATTATTATTCTCCAGAGTACTACAATGCGTGTTCACCAGTTTCACCGGTACGTATGCGTATGACCTGCTCCAGATTGGTTACGAATATTTTTCCGTCTCCGATTTTGCCGGTATTAGCTGCTTTTACGATGGTATCTACGGCTTGATCAAGCTGTGTGGCCGACACGGCGATCTCGATTTTTATTTTGGGTAGAAAATCCACCACATATTCCGCTCCCCTATACAATTCGGTGTGACCTTTTTGCCTACCGAAGCCCTTAACTTCCGTAACGGTGACACCCGCCACACCGATTTCGGAAAGCGCTTCTCGAACATCGTCAAGTTTGAACGGTTTTATTATCGCTGTAATCAGTTTCACAAGTTCCCCCCGGATAGATCATTTGGAAAAAGCGCTAGTTTACAACATTCTCAGCAATTCACCACCAAATTGCACTATATTAGTGCGCACCACTATTGAGCGCTAAATCGGCTCAAATAATTTAGCATTTCCATTAATTTCACTTAAGGGTACCTCTATTAATAA
>CAZVFR010000269.1:0-4420 GCA_964626505.1 uncultured Methylococcaceae bacterium | reverse complement strand
TTTAAGGAATATCTACACAAGGCGTATTTATTGGGTACCAACAACGAACGCGAACAGAGCCTAAGTAATTATCCAATCCGCCCCTTGCGAACCTTTTTACACCACTTAACCGGGTTCACGGGCTTGCCTTTCTTCCTAATCTCAAAATATAGTTCCGGTTGGGACCGTCCACCACTACGTCCAACCGTCGATATCGCATCGCCGGCGTCAACTTTATCCCCAACCTCTTTATATAGACTCTCATTGAACGCATAAAGTGTCATATAACCCTTACCATGATCAAGGATTATCAACAGACCGTAGCCACGCAACCAATCCGCATACACCACGCGACCTTTAGATACCGCACGTACCTGTGTACCTTCCTTCGCACCAATCAGAACACCTTCCCATCGACCAGCAACCTTGCGATTTCCGAAGCGTTTTAAGAGCCGCCCCTTAACCGGCCAGTTCAGTTTTCCGCGCAATTTGCCAAACGGCTTAGATTTCCCTGATCTGAATGGCACATCGTCAATCGCTCGTGCGATCGAACGCAGCAGTTTCTGTAGTCGTCGTTCATCTGTTTTAAGTCGCTTGAGCTCGGAACTGCGGTCCTTGTAATCGGTTTCCAGCTTAACCAGCAAATTTTTGCGTACTTCACGGGTTTCAGCAAGCGATTTTAATTCAACCTTTTTCCCTTGACGCAATCGCTTCAGATTCTCCGAGCGTTGCAAAAGCTCAGCTTCAGATTTCTGCAATGCCTTCAACGCCGATGCGAACGAATTTAGTTGGGCGAGTCTGGCACCATTAAAATAATCGTAATACATCAGCAAACGACTTACTTTTACTGGATCTTCCTGATTTAATACCAGTTTGACAGGCTCCTGGCGACCCATGGTATGCGCAGCACGGATCTGCTTGATCAGCGCGCCCTTTTGAGCACGAATCGACTCCTTCCCTTCGTCGCGCCGTCGACGCACATCGACCAATTGCTTTTCCTGTTCGCGCATATCCTGTTTCAAGGTTCTCAAAACCGCTGAAATTTCCCCGTATAGGCGCTCGCTATCCCGAAATTGAGCCGTTAGTGAATTTTTTTTAAGCTCAAGGTCTCCGAGCGTTTTTTGAATGGCCTTGATACGCGCTTGAACCTCGTGTAACTCCCCACTCTTTGTGGTTTTATTAGCGAATAGCTGTCCAGAAATACACAATAGCCCAAGCGCAACAAAACACACAACTTTACCGGGCCGCATCGTTTTAGGATCTATTAACGTAATGATTGACCAGCGGACTTCGAGGAAATTCAACTGGAAATACAAAGTTATCGCAATACCCTGTCATGGTACCCAGTTCACCCAGCCTAGGCAAACACCCCGAATCGGACTCGCGTGAAATCGTACGGAATCATTGGGTCTGAATAATTGATTAGACGCTGTCTTCGCAAAATTATCGCAAAAAGGTTATTATTATTCTTTTTCGCGGTGTTAATTGTGCCATCTAAATGTACCCACGAAATAACAACGTACAATGCCGTATGGGCAAACCAGAAATATTAAGTTCAATAGATTCGGAAATAAACCAGACCAGCTGGAAAGACGCTTATCGGCTCTATTCATATCGATAATGAACGTGCTTTATTACTTATCCGCATGATGAACGACATCTTCTGCGAATAAGATTTCCTGACTAAATTCCAAGCACCACCAAATTTAAACCTCTTTTCCAAAAGCATAATGAACACACAGGATTTTTCAGTAGATCGCCTCATCGAATTTGCGACTAACCATTGGATACTTTTTTCCGTATTGGCGGTCGTGACCTATCTTTTACTTCAGGACATTTTCGAATCATCTGTCCGCAAATATAAAACAACCTCGGCTGTTGGAGCGGTTGGACTCATTAACGAAACTGAGACCACCTTAGTGGACATACGTGAACCTCACGAGTACGCGAAAGCCCACATCGAAAATTCTTTGAATATTCCGATCGCTAAATTCGACAAACGCATTGAAGAACTCGAAAAGTATAGAGGTACGACCGTTATCGTCACCTGCCAAACTGGAACCCGTGCACCGCAAGCCTGCAAGAAATTGACTAAAGTAGGCTTTGAAAATGTATATACATTAAGTGGCGGCATGCAGGGCTGGGAAGACTTACATCTGCCAATTCGGCGTAAGAAGGCCAAACAAAAAGCTTAATTTCTAAGAGGCTATCTTGTTAAAATGTATTCCAGCGAAAATGATCCAGAATGAGTTCATTTATCGATTATTTGAGGCGAATAGTCGATCTATTTAACGAGAATAATCGGAAAAATGGACCATTATGGGGCGTTTGCAGCCAATATCACTTTTAACCAGACAGCCTCTATAAACCTGTTCAAGATCGTTATAAACCGCAGTTACACTCTTGTGGACCGAGTGGAATACGGGCTGTATTTCCGTGATAGGAAAACTTCTCGCAGGAACAAAGACTAAACGAGGAATGGTTATTCTGGTGGGAACCGCGGGCTAGAGAATAGACCTCGGTAAACACACTTTGAGTATCCGTACCAATACACTTCATAGGCAACCCCATGGCAGAATCAGAAGTCGACCCACAAGCAGAGAAACAATTTTCAATTCAAAAAATACACGTTAAAGACATTTCGTTTGAAGCACCCAATTCACCGCAAATATTTACCGAAACGTGGGACCCGAACGTTGAATTCAACCTCTCCAGCAGCGCCCAATCCTTGCAGGATAATCTTTTCGAAACGGCGCTAAAAGTAACTGTTACCGTAAAAATAGGCGAGAAAACCGCTTATCTGGTTGAAGTCTGCCAGGCCGGAATTTTTTCCATTTCGGGTTTGACGCAGCAAGAACTGGATCCCATGTTGGGCAGCTTTTGCCCTAATCTGTTATTTCCTTATGCAAGGGAAGTGATTTCCGATCTTGTTACGAAAGGCGGTTTCCCACCGATGCTGTTGGCACCCGTCAATTTTGATGCCTTGTATGCCCAACATTCGGAGCAGATGAAACAAAATCAAGCGCCTACAAGCAAAACAATCAACTAAACTCAGGCGCTCACATGACATCAATCAGTGTTTTAGGTGCCGGGTCATGGGGAACCGCGATAGCACTACTGCTGGCCCGAAACGGCCACTCAACAGTTTTGTGGGCGCACAACCCCGCGCACATCACTGAAATCAAACACGCACGCTGCAACAACCGCTATCTGCCCGGAATCGAACTACCGGAAACTCTGCGCTACGATACAGATCTAGCAGCTGCAATTCGGGACGTAGACATCATAGTAATCGCAGTGCCCAGCCATGCATTTCTGAATACGTTGGGTAACATCAAGCCACACTTAACAGCCAACATCCCCATCGCTTGGGCGACCAAAGGCCTTGAACCAACCAGTGGCCACCTGTTACACGAAAGCGTTTACAATACACTGGGCAAACAAACCCCTGTCGCAGTGATATCAGGGCCAACATTCGCCATGGAAGTCGCGAAAAACCTACCAACAGCCATCACGGTTGCATCACCGGAATCTGACTTCGCAAATTCGATAGCCAAAGTTTTACATAACCAAAGATTCCGGGTATACACAAGCGACGACATAGTAGGCGTTCAACTGGGCGGTGCGGTAAAAAATGTTCTGGCAATTGCTACAGGCGCAGCGGACGGACTTGGCTTCGGTGCAAATACACGGGCCGCATTAGTAACGCGTGGGCTGGCTGAACTGATCAGATTAGGATTGTCTATGAATGCCAAACAGGAAACCCTGATGGGACTCGCCGGTTTGGGCGATATCGTGCTCACGTGTACAGACAACCAATCTCGAAACCGGCGCCTGGGCTTAGGCCTGGGCCAAGGCAAGTCAATCCCGGAGATTATTGATGAAATAGGTCAGGAAGTCGAAGGCGTGTCCGCGGCACGAGAAATATATCAACTCGCGAACAAACTTCAAATTGAAATGCCCATTACGGAGCAAGTGTACAAGGTATTATACGAAAACCTAGCACCGACCGCCGCGGTTCAAAACCTCCAAATACGCGAACAAAAAACGGAACGTTTCGAATGATGGCGAGTAAAATTTCTCAGTGAATTAAGTGTCTAGCCCGCAGTTCTCACCAGTGGGTAATCAGAGCAGCGACAGACGTTTTAAGTATATTGGCTCAAACTAGATCTGACAGACAGTGTCTGATTTGGTCACATTCGAATGACTACTTTTACTGGAAGCAGCCAATCAGATTAGAAATAAAACTTGTCGCGACTGGCTCTAGTGTGCCAAGAGCCGCTATTCAGTTTTCACTAGATGTCATCTGGATCCATTTATCATAAGTGATTTGCATGTTATCCGGATTAGAAAAATTCGGATTGAAAGATAGTCGTTGTCGACTGAGGCTGGCAAAAGGTAAGATAGCCAGACCTAGATAATAACTGGATGGCTCCGCGAC
>CAZVFR010000268.1:0-4452 GCA_964626505.1 uncultured Methylococcaceae bacterium | reverse complement strand
ACCGAACAAGTGGCCACAGCGATGAATGAAATGGTGGTTACCATCCAGGAAGTTGCACGTAGCGCCTCAAGTGCGGCCGAATCCGCGAACAGTGCAGACAACGAAGCCGCTGCCGGAAATCAGGTCATGGCGGAGTCCATAAAATCGATTAACACGCTTGCCCAAGAAGTCCAGCGTACCTTTGATTTCATTACCAAGTTAAAAGAGGAAAGCGATAGCATAGGCGCGGTTTTGGATGTTATTCGCGGTATCGCCGAACAAACCAACCTGTTGGCATTGAACGCGGCAATCGAAGCAGCCAGAGCCGGCGAACAGGGCCGGGGTTTTGCGGTTGTCGCAGACGAAGTTCGCACTTTGGCCAGCCGGACCCAGGAATCAACCCAGGAAATACAAGAGATGATTGAACGGCTACAATCCGGTGCAAACGAAGCAGTCACGGTTATGCAGGAAGGGCGTAACCGGGCTGATATCAGCGTTGGCCACTCCGCTGAAGCCGGCAAAGCATTACAAAGCATTGCATCCGTTGTTGACAATATAAAAAATATGAATCTACAAATCGCAACCGCGGCCGAAGAGCAAAGCGCAACCGCCGACGAAATAAATCGCAATGTTGTGAATATCTCGACTTTTGCACACGAAACCGCAGCCGGTGCCGAACAGTCCTCGCAGGCCGCGGACGAACTTACCCATCTTGCAACTCAGTTAGACGAAGTTGTACAACGATTCAAAGTGGCTTGAACCAAGGTAATTACTCAGCTTACCCTCAAATTTATCCGATTACGGTGTCGAAAATGCTCATGTACCCCGGTACACTCCGCGTTTTCTCCTTGTACTCGAATAAATTTGAGGGCAATCTGAGCAGTTACAGGATTTTTTAAGTTCGCTGAGTAGTTACGAGCCAAGTACTAACAAGTCCCACTCCAACTTTTCACGCTCAATGGTCAATCCGACCATTGAGTGTACGCAAACCACCGGGCTGCGACCAACAATCAATAAAGTTCTCTACGGTGGTCGTTGAGCATACCGACTCCATGTTCTACAAACTAGGTATCGCTTGGTTTTGACTGGGCTTCAAGATTCTATCTTGATATACTTTTCCATCGCCCTCCGTTTAGTTCGTCAAAATAGAATCCATAACCGCATTTAATTGAGCGGGACTGATGCCTGAACATTTCCTGTTTCTGACCGGCAAATTAGCCGAAAAACAATTGCATCAGGTCCTAGAATATCTGCAACCCACGGAGTTCACCTACACGGTTCACCAGATCGGTGTCAGCGTTGCGGCCCTAATGACCGCGGACATGATTCGACGCCGACTCAAAGAGACATTCGGCGCGGACCGCATCATCGTGCCGGGTCGCTGCCTGGGTGATCTGGATAGCTTATCTGAAACCTACGCTATCCCGTTCGAACGTGGACCCAAAGAACTCAAGGACCTCCCCGAATATTTTGGTAAAACCGCGGCCAAGCCGGATCTGAGTCAGTATGAACTAAAAATATTCGCCGAAATTACCGACGCACCGCGCCTGAATATAGATGAAATCTTGCGGCAAGCACACAGCTATACAAACGATGGCGCGGACATTATCGATGTCGGCTGCTTACCCAATACACCCTTTCCACACTTGGCGGAAACGATTCAAAGCCTAAAATCTGAAGGCTTCGCGGTGAGTATCGACTCGCTCGAAACCGAAGATTTATTAATTGGGGGTAAAGCCGGCGCGGATTTTATGCTCAGTCTGCACGAAGATTCCCTGTGGGTTCTTGACCAGGTCGATGCCATACCGGTGTTGATACCCGCAAAACATGCTGACCTTGATTCGCTGGATAGAGCAGTCGCTGCGATGAACGCCAAGAATCGAAAATATTTACTGGATCCGATACTGGATCCCATCCATTTTGGATTCGTTGATTCAATACTACGCTACGCGCAGGTTCGCGAACGCTACCCCAATGCGGAAATCCTTATGGGTGTCGGAAACTTAACGGAATTGACTCACGCCGACACGACTGGTATGAATGCGCTTTTGATGGGGGTGTGTTCGGAATTGGAGATAACCAATATATTGGCAACACAAGTCAGCGAGCATGCCTGCAAAGCGGTTAAAGAAGCCGATCAGGCAAGACGAATGATGTACGCGGCAAAGCAAACAAACAGTCTGCCCAAACACATCACTAATAGTTTGATGGCCTTGCACGAATGCACACCCTTTCCGTACACTCGGGCAGAAATACAAGAACTCGCCGCACAGATACGCGACCCAAGTTTTAGAATTCAAACCAGTACTGAAGGCATACACGTCTATAATCGTGACGGCATAAATACCGCAACAGACCCTTTCGATCTCTTTCCCAAGCTCAACGTGGATGACGATGGCGGACACGCCTTCTACCTGGGTGTACAGTTGGGCCGGGCTCAGATCGCCTGGCAACTCGGCAAACGCTTCGTCCAGGATGAAGCCTTAACCTGGGGTTGCGCCGTAGAACAAGAATCTGAAGATTTAAGTGCGTATAAAGAAGCCGGTACAACATTAAAGAAGACCAAGTAGTAATGATTAGAGAAACCATTATCACCACACAAAACTCTGAAGGCGTGGTCCATATTACGCCGATGGGCGTTCACGTTTGCGCAGAGCAACTGCTGATCATGCCGTTCCAGCCGTCAACAACATTGGACAATATACGTTCCAGTGGGCAGGCCATCATCAACTATACGGATGATGTTCGTATATTCGCGGGTTGCTTAACCGGCCGCAAAAACTGGCCGCTCTGCGTAGCCGACAAATTGGATGGCAAACGACTTGCCGGCGCACTCGCGCACGCCGAGCTGGAACTGCAGCGAATTGAAGATGATCCACGACGCCCCAAATTATACTGCAATGTAATTCACGAGGCAGTCCACGCGCCGTTCTTGGGATTTAATCGCGCCCAATATTCGGTACTGGAAGCGGCAATATTGGTGAGTCGCCTGCACCTGTTACCCTGGCAAAAAATCAAAACTGAGCTTGATTACCTAAGCATTGGAATGGATAAAACAGCGGGTCCCAACGAACACGAAGCCTGGGCTTGGTTGATGGAAAAGATCGAAGAATTTCAACAAAAAAATCCTGAAAAGGCGGCCGGTCTATGACTGGAATGTTGGCTAGCGTCTCGAATATGGACGAAGCGATTCATGTTGCGGGTATCGGTGTAGATATTATCGACCTAAAAGCGCCGGCAGCCGGCGCATTAGGCGCGCTGAAACTGGCCGATATCAGTCGAATTAAAAAAACTCTAGGTAGCCACCACGTGGTCAGCGCCACCATCGGCGACCTACCCGTGAAACCGGCAGTCGTCAGTGCCGCCGTGCGAGACATGCAGACCACCGGTGTCGACTACGTGAAAATCGGATTCTTTCCCGGCGGTGACTGGCTCGCATCAATACACGAATTGACAGCGCTGGCTGCTAACGGTACCCAGCTCATTGCTGTATTTTTTGGGGACCAAGAGCTGGACCTGTGTTGGATAAAAAAAATGGCGGACGCGGGATTTACCGGGGTTATGCTGGATACTATGGATAAAACAAATGGGGCTTTGCCACAGATCTGTTCCAGAGAAAAATTAGCTCAATTTGTCACTTGTGCAAAGCAATTTAATTTGCTGGTCGGACTGGCTGGATCCCTGCGCCAACACGACATTCCGACATTGTTGGAGCTGAGCCCTGACTACCTGGGATTCCGTGGCGCATTGTGTAAACATCAGCAAAGAATGGACGATCTAGACCCATCCGCGGTCAGGTCAATAAGAGCCAGCATACCGGCCCTTTGACCCCACTATCTCGACTGTGAGGATAAACTGCACTTGAGAAATCGCTGCGTATTTCTTATGCTTGTGGTTTGCGGTCGACCAATTGTTGGCCATTGCGGAGGAAATAATGGGCAACAGCATGATCCTGGTACCGGTTAGAACCAGTAAGCAAGGTACCACATTAAACGCGGGAAAATTAAAACAAGCATACCGCGACGAAACATCGACCGTAGAGTTTCACGTGAACGATATGGCTAGGCTTGGGTTGACTAAAGGGGACACGATTCGCATGAAATCCCCGAGCGGTTCCGAAGCCATCGTGAGTTGCAAAGAGCGCAAAAGCGAAGATGCGGAACCCGGAATGGTTTTTATGGCCTATGGCCCAATTTCCAGCCGCTTCATGGAGGACGATACGGCAGGCAGCGGCATGCCGATATCCAAGCATCTTCCCATCGAGATCGAAGGCCCGTTGACACCCGAGGGTGACTTAGCGTCGCCGAGTGAAATGCCCGCCATCAGCGGCCAGGCGTTTGCGGGTCAACTGGGCAGTCCGCTTTCGCAACAGCAATCGACCTTGCTAAATTCATTGACTGGTTCGCCGTTGACCGCGGTGCAAGCTGCGTGGCTCAGCGGTTATTTCTCGGCCATGAGTGGCGGGCAGGCGGT
>CAZVFR010000267.1:0-4544 GCA_964626505.1 uncultured Methylococcaceae bacterium | reverse complement strand
GACATTCGCGGTACTGTATATGATTAGTGGGTATTTCCTGATGTGGAGGGCCAGACAACCCTTGCTTTGGGCAAGTTTACTGGGCGTTACCGGCTTATCCTATTATTTGCTGGCGTATTATAAGCTCGCAACTACAACGTTCATCGAAATCCCATTATTTTGGGGTTTTACGGCGTTGGTCCTGGCCGGTGTGATGCTGTACGCGCTGGTAAAAAGCAGTGCTGGTTTTGATCCCACAGAATCAAAACAACAACTCTTGGCTGTGCTTGCAGCCAGCGCAAGCAGTCTGTTCTCGCTGGCGTTGTTTATCGAGTTGGAACGGGAATTCTTATCGGTTGCCGTGGCGACCGAAATGTTGGCGATTGCGTGGATTAATCGACGCGTGGATATAAAAGCGCTACGCGCTATCATCGCGGTAATCGCGATTGTATTCGGTTTGCTGCTACTACCGCAGATCATTCTGATGGTGCAATTGACCGCTTACAGTCTTGTCGAGGCAAAACTGCGTCTGCAAACTAGCGTCCCAATCGTTCAATGGCCGCTGTTTCAGCTAGGTTTACCCGCAGCACTGTTTCTAGTCAGCGCCAATCTGCTGAAGCAGCAAGAGGATAGCAGACTGGTCAAAAACTTTGAGATTTGCGCGGTAACGCTGATCGCTGTTATGGGGTATTATTTTACGCGTAACAGCTTCCACACAGATCAGAACGTACTGTTTATCAAAGCCGGTTTTTTTGAACGCGGCGTCATTACCAATATTCTATTCGTATATGGTTTGGTGTGTCTTTGGATCGGCAGGCGGTTGCTGCGTACGGCGTTTACCCACAGCGGTGCGGTATTATGCGGGGTCGCTTTATTTCGTATCTCCTACTTCGATTTGCTGATTCATAACCCACTCTGGGACAGTCAACAAATCGTTGGAATTGCGGTTTTCAACGCGTTGCTCTTACCCTATGGATTGTCATTGATTTGGGCCTGGATTGCTGCGCGCGAATTCGATTTTATGCACAAACAGCGGTGGGCAAGCGCAGTTAAGGGTTTTATTTTGGTACTGTTGTTTACACTCGTAACCCTGAATGTTCGCCAGCTTTTCCACGGCGAGTACTTGAATGTTGGCCCGACCTCGAACGCCGAGATTTATACCTACTCCGCGGTCTGGTTGGTGCTTGGAATTGGGCTTTTATTTGGCGGTATTGCGAAAAAAGACAAGATGCTTCGCTACGCTTCATTGGGCGTCATACTCGTCGCGGTCGGCAAAGTCTTTTTGTATGACGCGTCGGAGCTTGAAGGACTCTACCGTGTTGTTTCTTTTTTTGGTCTAGGACTCTGCCTTATCGGGCTAAGTTACTTATATTCCCGCTTTCTACCCGCGCCAAACCAGACTTCTGGGTCGTAAACCTCAGCCGAAACTATTCGAGATTCTGCAGACGTGCAAGCTCGTTATCTGTAAAACCGGCCTGTTTACGCAATTCTCGATTGATTGGCCGTCGGATCTTGCCATTGAATAAACGCTTAACATAACCAATATAAGTATCTTCGGAATCCAGACCTTTTGCTTCGCAAAGCGACCGAAACCAGCGTGATCCGATAGCAACATGGCCGATTTCATCACGCAAAATGCGTTCTAATACGACTACGCTTTCGGTATCATTGATTTGCTGAAATTTCTGTATCATACCCGGTGTAACATCCAGACCACGCGCTTCCATCGTGCGAGGTACCAGCGCAAGTCTGGCCAACAGATCATCCGTGGTCAGTTCGGCTATTTCCCAAAGCCCTTTGTGCGCGGGAAAATCACCATAGTCAACATCGAAATCCCGCAACCGCTGGCTCAGCAAACTAAAATGCAGCGCCTCTTCTGCAGCTACTTTGAGCCAATCGCGATAAAACGCTTCGGGTTGGCCGCGAAACCGATAAACAATATCCCAAGCCAGGTGAATCGCGTAAAATTCAATGTGAGCAATCGAATGCAGCAACGCAGCCCGCCCTTCAGGCGTAGAAAGCCCGCGGCGAGGAAGCTTCCTCGGCTCAACCAAGATCGGCCGAAGTGGGAATACAGTATTACCAATGGGCTGGGGTTCGCCGGTCGAAATAAAAACCAAGCGGTTTTCCGTGGCTAATCGTGCGGCGATTCGCGTGACGTCCAGCTTAACTTCAATAGATCCGGTGAACAAACACTGGGCTGCCAAATCGAAAATATTATTCACACGGTTGGGTAACGGGGAATACGAACCAAATGAGAAGAACCGTTAATGACCTAACGCCACTGACTTTATACTGTGGGTTGATATTCTGGCTTTCCGGTCGTTCAGGCACACCTGATCCATTTTTATTTCCGCACCAGGATAAGCTTATTCATATTGCGCTTTACGCAGCAATGGGCTGGCTGGCGTGCCGGTTCTTCCGTCATCTAGTCTCGCAAAGACGAGTGTTAATTCTGGTGTCGATTGCTTTTTGCAGTTTATATGGCATTACGGACGAATTTCACCAATCACTTGTTCCGGGCCGAACTCCAGATGTGATGGATTGGTTAGCTGATACTCTAGGTGCTGCTATCGCAATTTTTCTAATCACGGTATACAAACACGACTTCAATAGACAATTATAACTATTCCCCACCCAACCACTAGGGGTTCAGGTGGAGATGCGTTCAAACGATTCTGGTGCTACACCGCTTCTTTGAACTCTACACCATCCGCTATTTTGCGGTAACTGTCCATTTGATCGAAATTCATATATCGGTAGGTATCGGCCGCCATGATATCGATCTCTTTGGCATATTCCAGATACTCCTCCACACTTGGAATCTTACCTAAAATCGAACTCACGACGGCTAACTCGGCCGATGCGAGAAACACGTTGGCACCATTACCCAGTCGATTTGGGAAGTTCCGCGTTGACGTCGATACAACCGTGGAATTTTCTTCAACACGCGCCTGATTTCCCATACAAAGCGAGCATCCCGGCATTTCGGTACGCGCGCCGGATTTGCCATAAATACTGTAGTAGCCCTCTTCCATCAGCTGTGCTTCGTCCATTTTCGTCGGTGGGCAGATCCATAAACGCGTAGGCAATACCTTATTGAATTTATCCAACAGCTTACCCGCGGCACGGAAATGACCGATATTGGTCATGCAGGAACCAATAAATACTTCATCGATGGCGGTACCCGCAACGTCGGACAGTAGTTTCACGTCATCCGGGTCGTTCGGACAGGCAAGTATTGGCTCTTTAATCTCGTTCAAATCAATTTCGATGGTCTCGAAATATTCCGCATCCGCGTCTGCTTCCATGAGTACGGGTTTAGCCAACCAGGCTTCCATTTCCTTGACGCGCCGCTGAATAGTCCGCACATCGCCATAGCCTTCAGCGATCATCCATTTGAGCATAACGACGTTCGAGTTTAGGTATTCGCGGATCGGCTCTTCGCTCAAGCGTATCGTACAACCACCCGCGGAACGCTCCGCAGATGCATCGGAAAGTTCGAAGGCCTGTTCAACTTTCAGATCAGGTAAACCCTCGATTTCGAGTATCCGGCCCGAAAACACATTCTTTTTGCCTTTCTTTTCGACCGTGAGCAAACCTCTTTGAATCGCCGCGTAAGGAATTGCATTGACTAGATCGCGCAACGTAATTCCGGGCTGCATTTCACCCTTGAACCTGATCAATACGGATTCGGGCATATCCAGGGGCATAACCCCGGTGGCCGCCGCAAACGCGACTAACCCCGAACCCGCCGGAAACGAAATACCAATCGGAAACCGTGTATGCGAATCACCCCCAGTCCCCACCGTATCCGGCAGCAGCATACGGTTTAACCACGAATGGATGATGCCGTCTCCAGGGCGTAACGACACACCACCGCGATTCATGATGAAATCCGGCAAGGTATGTTGGGTATCGACATCCACGGGTTTTGGGTAAGCGGCCGTGTGACAGAACGACTGCATCACCAAATCCGCGGAAAACCCCAGACACGCCAAATCTTTAAGTTCATCGCGCGTCATAGGACCCGTGGTATCCTGAGATCCGACAGTCGTCATATGCGGTTCGCAGTACGTGCCGGGGCGGATACCCGCGACACCACAGGCTTTACCGACCATTTTCTGTGCCAAGGTATAACCTTTGTTGGAATCACCCGCGATTTCAGGCCGGCGGAAGGCCGGCGAGGATTCCAGGCCCTGTGCTTTACGCGCCCGTTCAGTCAAACCGCGTCCGACAATCAAAGGTATACGCCCCCCGGCCTGGACTTCATCCAAAAGAACATCGGTCTTAAGCGCAAACTCAGCCAGTAATTCACCGGTTTCGTGGTTAGTCACCTTACCTTCGTATGGATAAATATCGATCACATCACCCATACTCAATTTGTCCACATCGCACTCAAACGGCAATGCACCTGAGTCTTCCATGGTGTTGAAAAATATCGGCGCAATTTTTCCGCCAATGCAAACACCACCGGTACGCTTGTTGGGTACATAGGGTATATCTTCACCCATGTACCACAACACCGAATTGGTTGCTGATTTTCTTGACGAACCCGTTCCGAC
>CAZVFR010000266.1:0-4568 GCA_964626505.1 uncultured Methylococcaceae bacterium | reverse complement strand
ATGCTGGCCGCGAGTTTCTATGTTTGAAATCGATGTAGCTTTGCTGCGTTTTCAAACCTGATAAATAGCTACTCAGCAAATTGAATAATACCCGTAGGTGCTCAAATTGCCCTCAAAATTAAGATTCTGGAGTGAATAATGACGCCCGATACGGTCATGATGGTGGGTCAGGAGGCGATGTTGGTGGCGGTAAAATTGACTGCGCCTATATTGCTGTCTTCGTTGGTTGTTGGACTGATCATAGCGATGTTTCAGGCGGCGACCCAAATCAACGAAATGACGCTGACTTTTGTACCGAAGCTCATCACTATCGGTGCGGTATTGGTTATTGCGGGGCCGTGGATGATCACTGTCTTGGTCGACTACATTCAAACTTTGGTGCGTAATATTCCGACCTTAATCGGTTAAATTGAGCATTGGGTAGGTGTACAGATATTGGTTCTCGAAAGCGGCAGATCGTATTAAGCCGTGAATTTTAGTGAAGAGCAACTGCTGAGATTGGTCGCATTGTTTATGTGGCCGATGTTGCGTATCGGAGCGATGTTCATATCCGTTCCAGTTTTCAGTGGTCAGTCAATTCCCCCGCGTGTTCGAGTGGTTCTCGCGGTTGCCATCACAGTCGTGATGATGCCCTTATTACCCAATCCACCAGCATTCGAGCTATTTAGCTATTACGGAATTATGATCGCGGTGCATCAGGTCTTCATTGGCCTATTAACCGGTTTCTTTTTGCAATTGGTATTTGCCGCGGTTGTCTATGGTGGTCAGGGTATCGCATACAGTATGGGTTTGGGTTTTGCGTCAATGGTAGATCCGCAGACTGGGATTCAAGTCCCGGTTGTCGCTCAATTTTATCTGATGCTGACAACCTTGTTATTTTTGGGTATGAACGGGCATTTGCTTCTGATCGAGATGTTGCTGGACAGTTTTCGTACGATACCAATAGCCATCGACGGGATTACACAGGCCGGCATTTGGACCTTAGTCGCTTGGGGAAGCCGTATCTTTGCAGGTGGAGTGTTATTGGCTTTACCGGTGATTTTTGCGTTGTTATTGGTTAATTTGGGTTTTGGTATTGCGACGCGTGCAGCACCCCAACTCAATGTGTTTTCGATTGGGTTTGTGGTAACCATTTTGCTTGGCATGTGGTTTATTTGGTTGACCTTACCCAGTGTGCTTGAATATTTTTCCGAGCTGCTGAGCGAAGGCTACCGCATCTTGGGTAGTATTCTGCGGTTATAACCCAAATTTTTACCAGAATGACAATCCACCGTTTTATCTTTGTGCCCAAAAAAAATTTCTTCACTCGGAAAGACAGTCTGCATTCCGCTCGGTCAGAAAATTCCTCGTGAAAACAAATCTCTGCGCGATCATTTCGCGTTTTGGTGAGAACTCCAGGATAGGATTGTAAATGGCTGAAGAATCCGGCCAAGAACGCACCGAAGAGCCGACAGACAAGCGCTTAACCGAAGCCCGTGATAAGGGGCAGATCGCGCGCTCAAGAGAATTGAATACCTTTGTGGTGTTAGTTACGGGTTCGCTTGCGATTCTGATTTTCGGGCAAAACGTAACGGAAACGCTTGGGTTGATCATGCGCGATCAATTCCAACTCACACGGGCGGATATTTTCGACAGCTCTGCGATGCTGCGGAGTTTTTCTGGCGTGATGTTTGCGGCTGGAAAAATGCTGGCGCCGTTTCTTGTCGTCATGGTTCTGGCAGCGCTAGTTGGACCCTTAGCCTTGGGTGGTTGGTCGTTTAGTTTCGAATCACTGCAGCCGAAGCTCGAAAAACTCGATCCGATAAAAGGTGTGGCGCGTCTGTTTGGGGTTCGTGGGTTGATTGAATTGCTCAAATCCTTACTTAAGTTTTTATTAGTTTTTGGCATCACTTTTTGGTTATTTATGCTTCATCTCAAAGATTTTGTTGGATTAAACAGTGAACCTTTGGGATTGGCAATTCGCCATGGAGCTGAATTAATCGGATTTTCAATTTTGATTTTAAGTGCATCGCTTGGCCTTATTGTCGTTATTGACGTTCCGTTTCAACTTTGGGATCACAAGAAAAAGCTCAAAATGACGCATCAGGAAATTAAGGATGAAATGAAAGATACTGATGGGCGACCCGAGATCAAAAGCCGTATTCGCAGTATGCAGATCGAGTTAGCTCACAGCCGCATGATGGATGAGGTGCCCAAGGCTGATGTTATTGTTACCAACCCCACACACTTTGCGGTTGCATTGAAATATGATCAGGATGGTGGAATTGCTCCACGTGTAGTCGCCAAAGGCGTGGATTTGATTGCTGCCCACATCCGTAATCTTGCCAATGGTGCTGCAATACCGGTGATCGCGGCACCGCCTTTAGCACGCGCGCTTTATCATTCAACCGAACTAAACGACGAAATACCAGATGGCCTATACCTTGCTGTAGCCCAGGTATTGGCTTACGTGTATCAGTTACGGGCGACTCAGGTGTTCGGAACATCGCCCCCGGAGTTGCCCAACGACTTTCCGATACCGGATGAATATGAAGCTGATCGGCAACCGAGTTGAAATTTTGGATGTTTGAAACCTTGTGAATAGCGTCGTGTTGATTGATAAATTAAAATACATTGGTGATGCCGGCCTCGGCGCACCATTGATGGTCATGTTGATGATGGCGATGATCGTGTTGCCGTTGCCGGCGTTTCTGCTCGATTTGCTGTTTACCTTCAATATTACCTTATCTCTACTCATCCTATTGGTTGTGATCTATACGACTCGACCCTTGGATTTCGCAATTTTCCCAACAGTTATTCTGGTTGCGACGCTTTTGCGTCTTGCGCTGAATGTTGCATCGACCCGCATCGTGTTGTTGCATGGGCACAACGGTGGCGATGCCGCAGGTAAAGTTATCGAAGCTTTCGGGACCTTTGTTATTGGTGGTAATTTTGCCGTGGGTCTGGTTGTTTTTGGAATATTGGTCATTATCAATTTTGTCGTGGTGACCAAAGGCGCGGGTCGTGTATCCGAAGTGAGTGCGCGTTTTACGTTGGATGCAATGCCAGGCAAACAAATGGCGATCGACGCGGATTTGAATTCCGGACTTCTATCGCAGGAAGATGCCAGAACCCGTCGTGCTGAAATAGCCATGGAAGCCGATTTTTATGGCTCTATGGACGGTGCCAGCAAATTTGTACGTGGTGATGCGATTGCCGGAATATTGATTTTGTTCATCAACATCATCGGTGGCGTGCTCATCGGCATCACACAGCACGACCTGGGTTTTTCGGAGGCATCCCAGCATTATGTATTACTGACTATCGGTGACGGTCTTGTGGCTCAGATTCCGGCGCTTTTATTGTCAACCGCATCAGCCGTCATTGTCACGCAGGTAACCAACAGCTCACAGGATATGGGCGAACAGTTCAGCGCACAGTTTTTGAATAATCCCAAACCGATTGCGATCAGTGCGGGTGCCATTGGTTTGCTCGGCATGATACCGGGTATGCCCAATGTTCCCTTCTTGATGCTGGCCTGCGGTTTGGCGGTAGTTGCGTACTTTATAGCCAAACGAGATAGGGCACTAGAGCAGTTTGAAGCAGAGCAAAGCGTACCCGAGCCGCCGCCTGAAAATGTTGAGTTAACTTGGGATGATGTCATGCCCGTGGATATGATCGGACTCGAAGTCGGTTACCGACTGATTCCACTCGTGGACAAAAGTCAGGGTGGCCAGATAATGCCACGGATTAAGGGTGTGCGTAAAAAATTATCTCAAGAATTAGGCTTTCTCGTACCCTCAGTGCACATACGCGATAATCTCGATCTTGCACCGAACGCGTACCGAATTTCATTGATGGGTGTGACGATTGGTGAGGCGGAAATCTATCCTGAACTCGAAATGGCCATCAATCCCGGTCGAGTTTTTGGCCAACTGCAGGGTATAGAAGGTAAGGATCCAGCCTTTGGTTTGGAGGCCGTTTGGATCAAGCCCGAGCAAAAAGATCAGGCACAGACCTTGGGATACACCGTGGTTGATACGAGCACTGTAGTGGCTACCCATATGAGTCACGCGATCCAAAGTCATGCACATGAACTTTTCGGTCATGAAGAAGGACAGCAATTGTTGGATAGTCTGGCCAAAATCGCGCCAAAACTTGTAGAGGGCTTAGTCCCTAAAATTCTACCTTTGGGGGTAGTTGTGAAAGTATTACAGAACTTGTTACAGGAACAGATTTCTATCCGCGATATTCGCTCGATCGCCGAAACATTGGCGGAGTTTGGACCCAGAAGTCAAGACCCCGGCGCATTGACGTCGGCGGTCCGATTTGCATTGGGACGTTCAATTGTTCAGAAAATCAATGGCATCGATGCGGAACTCCAAGTCATAACATTGGTGCCGGAACTGGAACAACTGTTGCATCAAAGTCTCGAGTCCGCTGGCGAGACAGTAGTGGGGATCGAGCCTGGACTAGCCGAACAGGTGCAGAAATCTTTGCGGGAAAGTAGTCAGCAATTAGAGATGCAGGGGCAGTCAGCCGTGTTATTGGTATCGTCCGCTTTGCGTCCTTGGCTGGCTCAATTCGTT
>CAZVFR010000265.1:0-4597 GCA_964626505.1 uncultured Methylococcaceae bacterium | reverse complement strand
CACTGTGCAACGCAGCACTTGGGAATTTTGAACTCAAGATGCTTATTCATGGATTAATAGAGGTGTCCTAGAAATAGGCTTTCGTATTGGTATGAACCTGAGAGTTGTTGAGCAACCCGGAGACTGGCCACCACTTAACTTGTGAATGTTGCTCATCGAGTTGGATCTGAGAACCATTCAGCAAACACGTTTCATACGCCAGCACGACGTAGTGTGTACTCACTGCATCGACATCTAGAAAATTATCGCTATATAAGTGCTCGTATACACCCAAAAATCGAGAGGATAACCTGCAAAGCCTAATACCTATTTCCCTCTGTGAAATTCGCTCGAAAGCACGATCCAAACATTCGTTTTTTTTAACGATTCCGCCGGGGACAAACCAATATCCCTTTGCGGGACTGTTAACGCGCTTTCCCAGCAGAATCTCATCCGCATTGTTTTTTATTATTAAATCAATCGAAACTAAGGGTGTCGAATCAACAATCGTTAAAAATTCGTTTGCTTCCATAAACGAGTAATCTATACGCCACCGGATGCGTCATCAATATAAAGCCGCGGAATATTGGGCGTATTAGCAGAATTGTTCAATAAAATTACGGTTCGCATACCTACTATACCATCCGGAAATAATCCATGACTTTGCTGATACGCGGTCACACTTAATTTCAGAGTATTATTGTAATAGTCTGGGTTATCCGCCGCACTGCTTACTGCTTGCCGCTCGCCAAGCTTTTCTCTTATCCACCGAACGGACGGAGAATAGGCTCCCGGTGCGATCAAACTAGTATTCGGACTCGGCGGCTTCCAAAATAATGAATACTCCCCGTTCCAGAAACGCGAAATTTCATCGATAGGAAAAGCATACTTTGTGTCATCTGCAAGCGCAACTATAGCGTGCGCACCTTCCAAACCGACTAGAGTAATATAACGCTCGCGACCTCTTTGCGACTTAAGTTTAAGGATTGCAGGTCGATTAAGCAGTCTCAACTCATCCCAATCCGCAGTTTCAATCATACAACGCAGTTCGTTTAGCTTTGCGATCGAGCAAATATCACCCAGACTAGAGAATTCGTTTAACCCCCATTGTCGAGCAAGATGCCCTAATGCAACAACCCTATCCAAATTTGAATCAGTTATAATTTCAGTAAATTTTGAAGCGTGAATAACTTCATTGTTGTGCGGCACCACGGCCAAATCGGCCTCAGCCAACTCTTCTTTGCTGTTTAAGGTAGGCGGTAATGGACCAACCAATGGTGCTGTGCTTTGCCTTGGTTCAGCGTCATCCAACGCCGCTCCCAGTTCAACGTCTATTGGCTGCAATCCTACAGATAAGCTTGTGTCACCCGCATCAATAGCAGGTAAATCAACATCTGAGGATTGTACCAAGCCCGGTGTCTCTGCCAAAGATTGGTTCATGAGGTAAAACACTGCGCCACCGGATAAGAACGTCAGAATCAGCGCGATAACCGGTAATGCATATTTTAGCCATAGTCTTTCAAATCGACGCGGGATCACTTCATGCGCTGCTTCGGCAATAATTTCCTTATTAACTTGCATGGTATCAGCTACGTAACAACCCATCAGTGCTCGGTCACATAGTGCGTTAATCAACCGCGGCGTTCCTCCTGAGTACCGATGAATTTTGCGAATTACGCGATCAGGAAATATGCTCTTGTCACCCCCGGCCTTGGTTAACCGGTGATGAATATAATCTAGAGTCTCACCATACGATAACGGCAAAAGGTGATACCGGGCCGTAATTCTTTGATCAAGTTGGCGCATATCTTTTCGACTCAAAAGCGTATTCAGCTCAGGCTGCCCAACTAAGATGATTTTCAATAATTTGCCACTATCGGTTTCGATATTGGTCAATAAACGCAAATGTTCCAATGCATCAACACTAAGGTTCTGTGCTTCGTCGATTAAAATTACTGTGTGCCGCCCCTTTTCTTCGGTCTCAAGTAGATAATTGTTGAACGATGCTAGCAGGACTCTGAGGTTCTGACTATCGGCTGGGGCTTGCAATCCAAGCTCGTCAAAGATGTAATTTAGCAGATCTACAATACCCAAGCGTGGATTTACTAATACAGCCATATCAACGTTTTCGGGGATTTGTGACAACAGATGACGGCAAAGGGTTGTTTTTCCAGTCCCCACCTCACCAGTAAGCACGACAAAACCACCATTATCGTCAAAACCGTATAAAAGATGCGAAAATGCCGCGCGATGACTGGAACTGTGGAACAGGAAATTCGGGTTCGGAGCCAGAGAAAATGGTGTTATCTTGAATTGGAAATATCGGTAATACATGGTTCGTCGCTTAAACCTTGGATACTATTAAAGTACGCGCCAATTGATCAATGCGCTTCATATTCACACCGCTTACATCGCCCTTGACACCAATAAGGCGACTAATATGTCGCCAGAAACAGAAATGATAAATAGGCTATTTCCATGCCATCGGTATATATTATTGTTTTCTATTTGTTTTTAACTAATCTGCGAAACAAATAACCGAAAATTGTATAGAAATACGACACGATAAAATCGCTCATTTATGGAATAAGCTCAAACGGTTTGCTACACCTTTGTCTATCGCGCACTCTGAAGTTCACTAATCGATGGCCATTGGCAAGGCAAGCATTGGAAATTGTGGAACGGGCAGCAGGGTCTAAAAGGAAATGGGAAACTAACCCAGATTCCCTATCAGAGGGCTAGCCCAAAATTCTAACGAGAGGGCAAGATGATCGCGCAGAGATTTATTCTCACAAAAGGTTTTCTGGCCGAGCGGAATGCAGGCTAATCTTCCTGGTCGACCAGCAGAATACCATCCTGTCCTTGAGAAAATTTATCGATTCCGCCTTCACCACCCAACTTTATCATCAATCTGACTTCGTTCATGGAATCGGCGGAATTCAATGCATCTTCGTAGCTGATTTTACCATCACTGTACAAATCGAATAGCGCTTGGTCGAAAGTTTGCATGCCTTGTTCGCGTGATTGCTTCATCAACGCTTTCAATTTGTGGACTTCGCCCTTGCGGATCAAATCCGAAGCCAAAGGCGTATTCAACAAAACTTCTACCGCGGGATAACGCCCCTTTCCGTCGGTACGTTTGATCAATTGTTGTGCAATAATCCCTCTCAAGTTCAGCGACAAATCCATAAACAATTGATCATGCATTTCATCCGGGAAAAAATGCATGATTCGATCGAGTGCTTGGTTGGCGTTGTTAGCGTGCAAAGTTGTAAGACACAAGTGACCTGTTTCCGCAAAGGTAATCGCGTTCTGCATTGTTTCGCGAGTCCGAACTTCTCCGATTAATATGACATCGGGGGCTTGGCGCAGTGAATTCCTCAAGGCGACTTCGTAAGATTCCGTATCAATCCCGACTTCTCTTTGTGTCACGATACATCCTGCGTGACTGTGCACATATTCCAAAGGGTCTTCTATGGTAATAATATGACCACTGCTGTTTTCGTTTCGGTACTTAATCATGGCCGCCAGCGAGGTTGATTTACCGGTGCCGGTTGCGCCGACGAAAATGATCAAACCGCGTTTGGTCATCGCCAGCTCGTTGATGATCGATGGCAAATACAGATCCTTAGCCGTTGGAATATCGCTTTCGATGCGCCGTAATACCATACCCGGCATATCGCGCTGAACAAACGCACTGACACGAAATCTGGCAAGCCCCGACGCACTGATTGCAAAATTGGCTTCCTTGGTATTTTCGAATTCGTCGCGTTGTTGCTGATTCATAACGCCCAAAACAACCTGTTTCACCTGGTCGGGAGTCAACTTTGTTTTGGATATCTCCTGCAACTTACCATCGACCTTGATGCACGGCGGACGATTTACAGTAATGAATAAATCTGATGCTTTTTTCTGCACCATCAATTGCAGCAACGCTTTAAAATCCATCGAAATAACCTCGGTTAATCTGCATTATGTTTTGCGATACGGATTTGGGCTAAAACGAAGCTTTATTAACAGCCCGAACTTTAGCTATTTGTCTCGTGATCAAGCCTTTATCGACCAGTTCGAGCAAGTTTTGATCCAAGGTCTGCATGCCGTCCTTACGACCGGTTTGGATCGCGGAATACATTTGAGCCACCTTATCCTCGCGGATCAGATTTCTTATCGCCGCGGTACCGACCATTATTTCGTGCGCCGCCAAACGCCCGCCGCCAATCTTTTTGAGCAGCGTTTGCGAAATCACTGCCTGCAACGATTCCGAAAGCATGGAACGAATCATGGATTTTTCCGCGGCGGTGAATACATCGATGATTCTGTCTATGGTTTTTGCCGCGGACGATGTATGCAAGGTACCGAATACCAAGTGCCCGGTTTCGGCTGCGGTAAGCGCCAGTCGGATGGTTTCCAAGTCACGCAATTCGCCGATCAGTATCACATCAGGATCTTCACGCAACGCCGAACGCAGCGCTTCGTTGAAACCATGTGTGTCACGGTGAACCTCCCGCTGGTTAATCAAACACTTTTTGCTTTGGTGCACAAATTCAATCGGATCTTCCACCGTCAAAATGTGTGCGTAATCATTGGAATTAACGTAATCAATCATCGCCGCCAATGT
>CAZVFR010000264.1:0-4612 GCA_964626505.1 uncultured Methylococcaceae bacterium | reverse complement strand
AATTCGTTTCAGCGTGCTGGATTATATAGATCCAGCACCGCGTACTGACGATATTACCGTGGTGGTTATTGTAGTGCGTTGAAGCGACTGTTTCTGCGCGGTATGTTCCCTCCAGTCAGGTAAATTTTTCCGCTAAATTTCTTGCGCGAATAATCGATAATAGTTCGGCATGGGCCGCATTTATATTGGCCCACGGAACAGCGAGTTCCAGCCTTGCCAGGGTTGCGGTGGGAAGCAGTTTCCCATCGTCCGGCACAGTTATAGTCGATCGGGTCAGTGACAACAACAATGATTCCAGCCCCGGGTTGTGTCCGACCATTAGAACTCGCTGAGCGCCTTGCGGGCAATTTCGCAGCGTATCCATTAGGTCTTGAATGGTTGCGTCGTAAATGCGTTCATCCTCTGTGATGATCTCAGCGTTTAAACCCATGGACTTACAGGCCTGTTGGGCGGTTTGCATCGCGCGCTTTGCAGGTGAACTTAGAATATGATCCGGTATTGCGTTGTTTTGCAACAGCCAAACTCCGATGCGATTTGCACCGCGTATTCCTCGGTTTTTGAGCGGGCGATCAAAATCAAGTGTGGGTATGCTCCAGTCGGATTTTCCGTGTCTCAAAAGTAATAATTCAGGTTTCAAAGGACTTCTGCCGTGGTTATACGCAGTACTAATCATAGGGTGCCTCTATAATTACATGAATAAGCATCTTGAGTTCAAGATTTCCAATAGCCGCGTTGCTAAGTGCTCTCAATAGAAAAACTATTCCAAACACGCCTTACACTTTAAATTTAATGGCTCTGTACAAACCACAGGTTGATTCCTATCTGACCTTCAAGACACGGCGTAGATACATCCATGTAGCCTTGGCGACAGCATCCCTGCTGTCGACAGTCTTGAAAATCAGATAGGAAACATCCATCAGTTATGCAACCTGTAAACTGTTCATAGCCATTTAAAATTTTGGATCTCAACCGTTTTTATTCAGAATTAATAGAGCTAGCCTTTATTGAAACTCGGTCACGTATCCAGCATAATACGCGACCTCAATTCGATCCATTGGATTGCGGTTATGTAACTGATCAGATTGACGCAGTTATGCAGCCAAACAGTGGTTTGCTAAAGAGTTACGCATTGCGTTCGATTAGATTTTCATCCATTATGGTAAGCCGTGTCGGTCCCCCCGCAACGATACGCTGTGAACCCCGTCAGGCCTGGAAGGGAGCAGCGGTAGCAGCGGATTCGTGTGCCGGGGTGTGGCTGGCACGGCCTGCCGCCTTAACCTGTATTTCTCACCAGAGGGCTTGTCATTCTGGTGAGAAATGCGGGCTAATGGGCTTTACTTTCAAATCGTTAAAGTGTAGATGAAGCGAGCTGTTGATTTGGTTGAATGTAGTCCACTTTCGGTAATTTGTGGTCTGCATACCGAGTACGCAGAAATCGCGTTCACCGGGCCGTTTTTTTCCCTCTACCCTTGCACGGATTCTTTACGCCGCGTCGCGAACTGGTTACTGGGTAGCTGATGAGTTATCAGGTTTTGGCGCGCAAGTGGAGGCCGCATACTTTCACCGAAGTTATCGGGCAGGATCACGTGGTGAAAGCGCTGACTAATGCCCTACAACACGATCGCATGCATCATGCTTATCTATTCACGGGGACCCGGGGGGTCGGCAAGACCACTATCGCGCGAATACTGGCGAAAGCGCTGAATTGTGAGTCTCGTGTTCATTTTGATCCGTGCGGAGAATGTTCGGTATGCCGCGATGTAGATGCGGGACGGTTTATCGATCTGATTGAAGTTGACGCGGCGTCACGAACCAAGGTCGAAGATACTCGTGAACTTTTGGATAATGTTCAATATGCCCCCGCAAAAGGCCGCTTCAAGATATATTTGATCGATGAGGTTCATATGTTCTCCGGGCATAGTTTTAATGCTTTGCTCAAGACGCTTGAAGAACCACCGCCGCACGTAAAATTTTTACTGGCGACTACAGATCCGCAAAAAATTCCGCTAACGGTTTTGTCCAGATGTTTGCAGTTTAATCTCAAATGTTTGCAGCCTGATCAGATTGTACAGCAGATGAAGATCATTCTGGACCATGATAAAGTCGACTATGATGGCCAATCGCTTCGTGCACTCGCGTTGGCAGCGCAAGGAAGTATGCGGGATGGGTTAAGTTTATTGGATCAGGCTATTGTCTATGGCGCGGGTCAACTGCGCATTGAGCAGGTCGATTCGATGTTGGGCACTGTGGCCAAACAGCCGCTGTTGGAGCTATTGAATAGTCTCGCGATTGGTGATGCGGCGGGGATTTTAGCTACTGTAAACGAACTGGCTGCGTATGCGTCGGATTTTTCGAATGTGCTCCAACAATTATTGTTGATGTTGCACAATTTGGCAATAATTCACACGGTTCCTGAAATTAGCTTGGATGAGGACTATGCGGATGCGTTGCGTGCTCTCGTGCCGCTGATGGACCCCGAGGATGTGCAGTTATACTATCAGATCGCCCTGATAGGGCAGCGTGATTTGCAGTGGGCGCCGGATACACGCAGTGGTTTCGAAATGGTGATGCTGCGGATGTTGGCGTTCAAACCGGTTGAAGAGAATGCCGGCGTGGTGACTCAAGGCGAGGTCAAGGCCGCTTCGCTTCCCGCAAATGATGAGCTTCGATTATCTCGTGATCTTAATTCGCCCAACAAGGAACGACCGGGTAGTCAGTCGTGGCTGAAGACGGTTGCGGCGATGGGGATTACGGGCATAGCCAGAGAATTGGCCAATAATAGTGTTTTAAAGAGTCTTGATGATAAGCTTTGTACCTTAGTGCTGGCACCCGGTCATGAGCAGCTACACAGCAAGCGGGTTGAAGAGCGGCTGCAGAGTGCGATTCAAGAGTATTACAAAAAACCCATCAAAGTCGTTATTGAGATCGGGGCAACCGGTCAAGACACACCCGCGACCCTATTGGAAAACCAACGCGAAAAACGGCAGCAGGCAGCAGAAGCAGCGATAACTGAAGACGCCAATGTGCGCGCCTTAGCCGAAGTCTTTGACGCAAAAATTATCCCGGGTTCTACCGAACCGTTGGATAACGATTAATCATTTGACGGAGTACTGTTATGAAGAACCCACTTGGAAATATCATGCAGCAAGCGCAGCAGATGCAGGAAAATTTTCAGAAAGCCCAGGAAGAATTAGCCGCAATGGAAGTCTCTGGTGAATCCGGTGGTGGCCTGGTAAAAATCGTAATGACTGGCAAGCGCGAGGTGCGCAATATTACCATTGATGACAGTTTGATTGGCGATGACAGGGATATGCTTGAGGATTTGGTTGCGGCCGCGTTCAACGATGCGGTGCGGCGTGTCGACAAAATGAAGCAGGAGAAACTAGCGAGTTTGACGGCCGGGATGCAAATGCCCGGTGGATTCAAGATGCCGTTTTGATTTGTCGACGTGCAATCGGGACTATTACAGCAACTGATCAATGCCTTGCGCTGCTTGCCGGGTGTAGGGCCGAAAACCGCCCAACGTATGACGTTTCACCTGTTACAGCGCGACCGTGATGGCGCCAGGCAACTCGCCGAAAAATTATTGGAAGCTGTTGAGCGCATTGGACATTGTGATCGTTGTCGGACGCTGACGGAAGAAAGTCTGTGTTCGATTTGTCGGGATCCATCCAGAGACCGGTCATTGTTATGTATTGTTGAAACGCCAGCGGACGTATTTGCAGTGGATCAAGCCACCGTGTTTAAAGGTACGTTTTTTGTACTGCACGGGCATTTGTCGCCCCTTGATGGGATTGGGCCGGAAGAACTGGGTTTGATAAACTTGGGAAAGTTGCTGGCTTCGGGTGAACTCAGCGAGTTGATTTTAGCGACCAATTCGACTGTCGAAGGTGAGGCAACTGCTCATTATATAAGTGAAATGGCGCGTCGCAATGAGGTGCGGGCGACCCGAATCGCGCACGGCGTGCCTTTAGGCGGTGAATTGGAGTACATCGATAGTGGAACGATATCGCATGCGTTCAGTGGACGCAAAGAATTTTAGGCGGTTGCCTAAAGGCAACTGCTCAGATCAGCGCTTATCGAGTTTTCTTTGAAATTTACTGAGGTGGTTGTGACATGACGGATTGTTTGTTTTGCAAAATGGTATCGGGTGAAATTCAAGCGGATGAGGTCTACGAAACTGATCGGGTGTTGGCTTTTCGAGACATTAATCCACAAGCACCAGTGCATGTCTTGGTTATTCCGAAACAGCACATTCCCACGATCAATGCATTGACCGATCAGGCGTTGGCTGGTGAGCTTCTTGTAGCAACTCAAAGTGTTGCGAAGTCGGAAGGTCTTGCAGAGGGTGGCTATCGTGTCGTCATAAATTGTAACGCAGACGGAGGGCAAGAAGTCTATCACCTGCACCTTCACCTGATGGGCGGCCGGCGGTTGACTTGGCCGCCGGGATAGTCGACCAATCAGTATTAAAAATGCTGCTCGAATGCCAGGATTATCGTGGCGCGATGTGCATTTTCTCACGTAATTTTTTAAACCGAGAATAACGGTCAGGGTTAATTTCACCGCATGCGACTGCGGCTACAACCGCACAGCCTTTGTCATCCATATG
>CAZVFR010000263.1:0-4614 GCA_964626505.1 uncultured Methylococcaceae bacterium | reverse complement strand
GCATTCCTCACCAGAATGACAAGCCCTCGCTTGATCTTTGTTCCCACAAGGAATTGTTTTCCCTCGGAAAGACAATCCGTATTCCACTCGGTCAGAAAATCCCTTGTAGAAACAAATCTCTGCGCGATCATCTTGCCCTCTGGTGAGAAATACGGGCTATGCCTACGCTACGTTCTCAGTTGTCACCGATTCGGTTTGGACCGCGGGTTCATCGTCCAACCAATCAACCTTGCTCATTTTACGCACCACGACAAATTCATCCCGGTTTGATCCGACGGTACCGTAATAATTGAAGCCGTAGCTTTGCTGGGCATAGCCGCCAATCATATGGGTCGGTTTGGGAATCACACGCGTCACCGAGTTATGTATACCACCTCTGGTTTGAGTCGTTTCCGAGCCAGGTACGTTGACGGTACGTTCCTGGGCGTGGTACATCATGGTCATACCTTCATTAACACGCTGACTTACAACCGCCCGGGCCGTGAGTGCTCCATTCAGGTTGAATACTTCCACCCAGTCGTTGTCCACAATGCCGACTTTTTTAGCATCCACTTCACTGAGCCAGATAATGGGGCCGCCGCGGGACAGCGTCAGCATCAACAGGTTATCGGTAAAAGTGCTGTGAATGCCCCATTTCTGATGCGGCGTAATAAAATTGAGTGCGATCTCGGCATTGCCGTTCGGTTTTTTATTCATAATCGGGCCGATATTTTTGGTGTCAATCGGTGGCCGATAAGTCGAGAACCCTTCTCCGAAAGCGACCATCCACGAGTGATCCTGGTAAAACTGTTGCCGCCCGGTCAAGGTGCGCCATGGAATCAACTCGTGCACATTGGTATAACCAGCGTTATAGCTCACATGCTCATCTTCCAGCCCACTCCAAGTCGGTGAAGAGATGATTTTGCGGGGCTGCGCTTGAATATCTCGAAAGCGTATTTTTTCGTCTTGCTTGGGCTTTGCTAAGTGATTGTGTTCACGCCCGGTATGTTTACTCAGCGCATCCCAAGCTTTAACGGCGACCTGGCCATTGGTTTCAGGCGCCAAGGCCAATATCACTTCCGCGGCATCGATCGCGGAATCGATGCGTGGCAAGCCCTGGCTGATACCCGGCTCGGTTACTTTGTGATTCAATTGGCCCAACAATTCAACTTCAGTCTCGGTATTCCAGCTGATACCTTTGCCGCCATTACCCAATTTACTCATCAGTGGGCCCAACGAGGTAAATTTCTTAAAGGTGTTTGGATAATCCCGTTCGACAACCACCAGGTTAGGCATGGTTTTTCCGGGAATCGCTTCACATTCATTCTTCTTCCAATCTTTTACGTCGAATGGCTGACCTAACTCGCCCGGGGTATCGTGCAAGGAGGGTACCGTGACCAGATCCTTTTCCACGCCGAGATGTCCAACACACACTTCGGAAAATTTCTTGGCGATGCCTTTGTAGATTTCCCAATCGGTGCGCGATTCCCACGCCGGATCAACAGCGGCTGATAGCGGATGGATAAAGGGGTGCATATCCGATGTGTTCATATCATCCTTTTCGTACCAGGTTGCCGTAGGCAGCACGATATCCGAGTAGAGACACGTTGTGGACATGCGGAAATCCAATGTCACCAGTAAATCCAATTTCCCAGTTTCTTCCTGGTCATGCCAGATCACTTCTTCCGGGCGCGCTCCACCAGTATCGCCGAGATCTTTTCCCATAACACCATGCTTGGCCCCCAATAAGTGCTTGAGCATGTATTCATGCCCTTTGCCGCTGGAACCTAACAGATTAGAACGCCAGATGAACATATTTCGTGGAAAGTTTTGCGGATTGTCCGGATCTTCGCAGGCCATCTTTAAGTCGCCCGACTTGAGTTGATCAACGGTATATTGAACCGGATCCTGACCGGCTTTTTCGGCTTGTTCAACGATGCCTAAGGGATTAACGCCGAGTTGAGGGTTCGAAGGCAACCAGCCCATGCGTTCCGCGCGAACGTTGTAGTCGATAATGCTGCCGCCGAATTGTTTGGGATCCGCTAATGGAGAAAGAATCTCACTGACATTCAGTTTTTCGTAACGCCACTGGTTGCTGTGATTGTAGAAAAACGAAGTGCCGTTCATATGCCGCGGCGGGCGGCTCCAGTCCAAGCCAAAAGCCAAAGGCAACCAGCCGGTCTGTGGACGCAGTTTTTCCTGACCCACATAGTGAGCCCACCCGCCGCCGGATTCGCCGACGCAACCGCACATCACCAGCATATTGATCAAACCACGATAGTTCATGTCCTGATGGAACCAATGGTTCAGTCCCGCACCCACGATGATCATGGATTTGCCCTTCGTTTTGGCTGCATTGTCAGCAAATTGCCGGGCTACGGTAATAACATCCTGGCGTTTGACGCCGGTTATTTTCTCCTGCCAGGCGGGCGTGTAGGGGAGGTCATCATCAAAGGAACTGGCGACATTGTCGCCTCCGAGACCTCGGTCGATCCCATAGTTAGCCACCAATAAATCGAATACGGTTGCCACCACGGCTTCTTCACCATCGGCCAAGGTAATATGACGCGTCGGTACATTGCGGCACAAAATATCCTGGTGTTCGGTTTTGTGGAAATACTCATTGGCGGCACCGCCAAAATAAGGGAATGCCACTGAACTGATTTCATCGCCGTCAACCAGACTCAGCGTAAATTCAACCTCTCGTCCTTCACCGGCTTCTTTTTCTTCGATATTCCATTGGCCATGCTCGCCCCAGCGAAATCCGATTGAACCATTCGGTACCACCAGATCACCGGTTTTGCTGTCGATTGCAATGGTTTTCCAGTCCGAATTATTGTCTTGCCCCAGGTTTGCATCCAGGTCCGACGCTCGCAGGAATCGGCTGGCGGCAAGATAGCCTTGCTCGCGTTTATCCAGGCGCACCAGCATCGGCATATCACTGTAGCGGCGCACATACTGCTGGAAATACTCGTTCGGATTGTCTACATGAAATTCCTTGAAAATGACATGGCCGAATGCCATGGCGAGAGCGGAATCAGTGCCTTGTTTGGGCGCCAGCCAGATATCGGCAAATTTGGAAGCCTCGGAAAAATCCGGCGTAATAACAACACTTTTAGCGCCTTTGTAACGCACTTCGGCATAAAAATGCGCGTCGGGTGTGCGCGTTTGAGGAACATTGGAGCCCCATAACAGCAAATAATTAGAGTTATACCAATCTGCGGATTCCGGTACATCGGTTTGCTCGCCCCAAACTTGAGGGGAGCTCGGCGGTAAATCGCAATACCAATCGTAGAAGCTCAAACATGCGCCCCCGATCAACGATAAATAACGCGAACCCGCGGCATAGGACACCATCGACATGGCAGGAATGGGCGAAAAACCAACCACACGGTCAGGGCCATATTGTTTGATGGTATACACGTTAGCCGCTGCGATGATTGTGTTGACTTCGTCCCAATCGGACCGTACGAATCCCCCAAGACCTCGACGCGGTTTGTACTCCTCGGTTTTGCTTGGATCGGTCACGATGGATTCCCAAGCATCAACCGGATCCATGGTCTTGCGAGCCTGCCGCCATAATCGCAGCAAGCGTTTACGAATCAGCGGGTATTTCAGCCGGTTAGCACTATAGATATACCAAGAATAACTCGCGCCCCTGGGGCAGCCACGCGGTTCATGATTGGGTAAATCCGGACGCGTGCGCGGATAATCGGTCTGCTGAACCTCCCAGGTCACCAAGCCGTTTTTGACATAGATCTTCCAGCTGCACGATCCGGTGCAATTCACGCCATGCGTAGACCGCACAATCTTATCGTGTTGCCAGCGCTGACGGTAACCGTTTTCCCACGAACGGTCTTCGTTACTCACCTCGCCAAGATTATTCGCAAAGGTGCTTTGTTTCTTTCTAAAAAACAACAGTCGATCTAAAAAGTGACTCACGCTATAACTCCTCGCACTGGAAGCACGAATAGGGATGTTGGGTACCCGGCGGCTTTGTGTTTAATTCGAAAACTCATCTTAATGTTGAATTTGCAGCTTTAATAAGTGGCACAGCAGATATCATGCCATAGTGGATAGGTCTATTACATCATAAAAATACAACGGTTTATCAGTGCAATCAAGCTAAAGCCGTGTATTTGATTCGGAACAAATGCCTCGTGCTGGTGCAAATGGCTCGATTCTAAATACTAGACAGGTGCATTATTTCAATGAGCATTGATTTTAATGGCTTGTATGCGTTCGTGGATTGATATTAGAGGTTATTAATAGCAAGGTAGGAATCGAGTTGCGCACCAAGTTTGTGCGTTGCACCATTGACTAAAACAGCTATAAACCTCATTAGGATGGTAATAGAAGCCATTAGCCGTACTTCTTAAGATCGCTATGCTGTACTCCAAAGCTTGCTTCAGTAACTTTCGTGTTTACTCTACACCGGACCATCAAAATCGACCTGTGTTCACCTAAAGTCGCCGGTTGGAACCGAATAGTGGTGAGCTGAAGGTTTACTATGAATTTAAACCCGTCCACGGAGTGTACAATCCCTCAGCATCAATACCGAAAAACCCAATGATCCGACCCACGGTTTCGTCTACCAGCTGCGCTAGGGTTTTTTGCTCGCCGTAAAACGCAGGC
>CAZVFR010000262.1:0-4616 GCA_964626505.1 uncultured Methylococcaceae bacterium | reverse complement strand
AAATCCCCGTCAGCGTTACTAGTCATTAGTTCTACCAAAGCGTCTGCGACATATTGTACGTGCAGATAATCGCGGATCTGTGCTCCGTCCGAGCACTGAGCCGTATTGCCTTCCAATAGTGACTTGATTACGTAGGGAACCAATCGATTCGGGTTTTCCCACGGTCCGTAAATGAAAAACAATCTGGCCCACGCGAAGCTCAGGCCAGTGACGCTTGCGTACCTTGAAGTCATTTCAAATAAGCTGTTTTTGCAACAGCCGTACAAGCTGTTTGAATTGCGGAGTGTGCGTGATTCGGAGCAAAAACCGTAATTCCAGTCGTACTCCAAACAGCTGCCGCCGATCACCAAGCGAGTCCCACCATATTTCTTGAACAATCGAACCAATTCCAGCCCGGATTTTGCCCATAAAAGATTGCTGGGATCGTTAACGCTTCCAGGTTCAGCGTACCAAGCAAGGTGCAGCATATGTGACGGTGCCACTTTTTTAACCAGGTTGTCGATTTCTGATTCGCACAATAAGTCCGCCTGGTGCCAAATTTCAGCTACACGAGCGGTTCTGCTTTTAGACGATACGCAATGCACTTCGAAGCCTTTCCGCAGCAGAGGCTGAATGCAATGGGTGCCGATGAATCCACTGGCTCCGGTTAGAAGTATCTTGGGCATATGTGTTGATATCGGGTTTTATGACGGTTGATTAAGTTTGCTGAGTAATTTCCACTATTCGTTTTCATGGTAATGATTCCAAAATCGGCTTGCGCTCATCCTTGAGTTCAATACCGGAAATTCCGCGGGATTTGGCTTGAGACAACAGATAGTAAAGCGTATCCGCGGCTGCGGGTGGTGAAAGCCCTTCCGGACGTATATTCGATACGCAATTGCGTTGAGCGTCAGTGTTGCCCAAACGCGGGTTGAATACAAAATAAGCACCGAGGCTGTCCGGCGAGCTCAGGCCGGGGCGCTCGCCCAGCAAAATTAACGCAATCTTAGCATGCAGCAATTCGCCAACGGGGTCTTGCAACGCGACTCTGCCGAATCGTGCCAGCACAATCGGCGCGAGCGTCCATCTGTCTTCGCGTAGCGTCGGAAGTAGTTTAGCAAGTAGCGTTTTGGTTTGCCGATGTGCCGCCAAAGCGGAAAGCCCGTCGCTAACCAAAATAACCAAATCGTAGCGGCGTGCATGTTGCTTCATTAAATTTTCAGATGTGCTATCCAAGCGCCGTCCCAAGTCGGGGCGCTTTAGGAATATGGTGCGGTCGCAAGCCCGGGTGTTTACCAGCAAGGTATCGATCCCTAACATTTCGATTTCGGCCGCGAGTTGGTTGATCTCGAAATGTTCGTGTACCGCGTCGCGTGCTCTGGCGTGCGCGAGTTTGAAATCCAAGCATTCGGGCGTCGGTGTGCTGCCACCCGACCGACCCAGCGCGATGCGTGCGGATGTGTATTGTTTGAGTTGTCCCCATGGGTCTGGAACGATAGGGTTTCTCGGATTGGCCATGCCTAGGTAGATTGCAGTAAGGGATGCTTGGAGTCCGCGGGTAGCAGCTGGTTATCTAGATCCATAATTCCAACGTTCCGCAACCATTGCTCGAATTCGGGTGCCGGCTTTAGGCCCAAGACCTGGCGTAGAAAATGGCTGTCGTGAAACGATGTGGATTGGTAATTGAGCATAATATCATCGGCACCCGGTACGCCCATGAAGTAATTGCATCCGGCGACGCCCAGTAAGGTCAACAGGTTATCCATGTCGTCCTGGTCAGCCTCGCTGTGATTGGTGTAGCACACATCAACACCCATAGGCAGTCCCAGCAGTTTTCCGCAAAAATGATCTTCCAGTCCGGCGCGTATAATCTGCTTGCCGTCGTACAAATATTCGGGGCCTATGAAGCCGACTACGGTGTTGACCAGTAGTGGTTCGAATTTGCGCGCTACCGCGTATGCTCGGACTTCCAGGGTTTGTTGATCCACGCCGTGGTGTGTATCAGACGACAGGCACGAGCCCTGGCCGGTTTCGAAATACATGACATTTGACCCCACGGAGCCGCGCTTTAACGCCAGTGCTGCTTGGTGCGCTTCATCCAGCAGTGCCAGGTTGATCCCAAAGCCCGCGTTGGCCGCTTCGGTACCCGCGATGGATTGAAATACTAAATCCACGGGTGCGCCCGTTTCAATGGCTTTAATCAGAGTTGTGATATGTGCGAGTACGCAAGACTGCGTAGGAATTTGATATCGTTGGATCAAATCGTCGAGTAATTTCAGCAATTGGGCGGTGCTTTCCAGGCTGTCGGTCGCGGGGTTTATGCCAATAACCGCATCGCCACAGCCGTACATCAGACCGTCCAGAATGGCAGCGGCTATGCCCTGTGGATCATCGGTCGGATGGTTGGGTTGTAGCCGGATCGATAATCTGCCGGGCTTGCCGAGGGTATTTCGAAACCGTGTCACGACACTGCATTTTTTAGCAACCAGAATCAAATCCTGGTTGCGCATCAGTTTGCTGACCGCGGCAACCATTTCGGGCGTCAATCCGTTTGCGAGTTGAGTTAAAGTCTCCGTGGTGGTTGCGTAACTTAGCAGCCAGTCGCGGAACTCACCCACGGTCAGGTTCGTCAGTGGTGCGAATGCATCTGTATCGTGCTCATCCAGAATCAAGCGAGTGATCTCGTCCGATTCGTACGGAACAAGCGGTTCTTCAAGAAATCTAAGCAGCGGTACATCGGCCAAAACCATTTGCGCGGCAACGCGTTGCTCATCGTTTTCGGCCGCGATTCCCGCTAGTTGGTCACCGCTTCTTTCAGGCGTTGCCTTGGCGAGCAGATTCGTCAGGGTCCCAAACGAATACGAGGTAACGCCTATCGATGTGTGGTAACGCGTCATAATTCCGTATCCCTACCGGAAAGTTACATAGGCTATGCTAAATGGTTACTAATGCCCTTATAATGAGTAGTCGTGGACACGTCAAGCGTATTTCACAATAGATGGTCCCAGCGGAAAGATTTGATCGGCTTATACGGTCTCTATCTTGTGTTCGATAATCAACATTACTGAAAAGCTATGCGTATAAAAAAAGACCTATCCCTATCCGAGTCGCAGATTACTGATCCAGCGTTGTTCAAGCAGCGCCGGCGACTGATCAAGGCGGCGGCCGGGTCTGTCATGGCTGGATTTGGTACAGGCCTAGTGCCGCTGGCTGTGGCTGAAAACTCAAAGGTTTTCTCGAATGCGGCCAAAAGCAGTTTGTCGCTGGATGAAACACCCACCGATTATGAAGATGTAATCAGCTACAATAATTTTTACGAATTCGGTACGGGTAAGGGCGACCCGGCCAGAAATTCGAAAAATTTCAAGACACGTCCCTGGACACTATCGGTTGAAGGTGAGATTGCTAAGCCAGGTGTAATCGATATAGAAACCTTACTTAAGACGCAAACTTTGGAAGAGCGAATCTATAGGCTGCGTTGTGTCGAAGCCTGGTCTATGGTAGTCCCCTGGATTGGGTTTTCACTGGGTAATTTGTTAAAGCAGTTCGAACCCACATCTCGAGCGAAGTTCGTCGAGTTTACGACCTTGCACGACCCCGAACAAATGCCGGGTCAGCGGGTTTCGGTGCTGGACTGGCCTTATGTGGAAGGCCTGCGCATCGATGAGGCGGCACACCCGCTGACGATTTTGGCCGTGGGTCTGTACGGCGAAATACTACCCAATCAGAACGGTGCGCCGCTGCGTTTGATTGTGCCGTGGAAATACGGGTTTAAAAATATCAAATCGATCGTCAAAATCAAGCTGGTCGAACAAATGCCGAAGACAGCTTGGAACATTGCAGCACCGAACGAATACGGGTTTTACGCCAACGTGAATCCGTCGGTCGACCATCCCCGTTGGAGCCAAGCGCGGGAGCGTGTAATTGGCGGGAGCATTTTCACGCCAAAGCGGGAGACTGAAATGTTCAATGGCTATACTGAACTGGTCGGGCATCTATATGCCGGCATGGATCTAAGTCGGTATATTTAAGAACAATCTTAGTATTTACAGGTGTTTTTTTAGTTTGCTGAGTCGGGACAGTGAATCAACGTAATTTTTATTGGAGCGCTGCGAAGGTTGCGGTTTTCTGCGCGGCATTATCGCCGTTTGGCTGGATGGTTTGGGATGCAGCGCAGGATAATCTCGGACCTGACCCCATCGAGACATTGCATTTTCGGTCGGGCGATTGGACGCTGCGTTTTTTGATGATTACGTTGACTTGTACACCGTTGAAACTGCTTTTCAATTGGACTTTTCAGCATCGTTTCAGGCGTATGCTGGGCCTTTTCACGTTTTTCTATGCGACTGTGCACATGAGCGTTTATCTGGTTCTGGATTTGTCCTTTTCTTGGGAGCAAATGCTGGACGATATTCCCAAAAGTCCCTATGTTTTGGTAGGAATGGCGGCTTATGTGCTGCTGATCCCGTTGGCGTTAACATCGACCCGAAAAATGGTGCAGCGGCTGGGGCGCAATTGGAAAAAACTACATCGGCTGGTATACGTTACCGCGGTATTAGGCGTTGTGCACTTTTTCTGGTTGGTAAAGGCTGATCTGCGTGAGCCGCTGATATATGCTGGCATCTTGTTCGTGTTGC
>CAZVFR010000261.1:3906-4693 GCA_964626505.1 uncultured Methylococcaceae bacterium | reverse complement strand
TTCATCCGGTGGCCGACCGGTGTAGGTACTGTGGTAAATTGGATCAGTGCGTTGCGTGATGCGCTCGATGGTAAATACTGGGAATTCCTCGACTTCATTGTAATAGCCGGTGTGGTCGCCAAACGGGCCCTCGGGGGCCGTTTCATTAGGGTAGATAAACCCTTCCAAAACGATTTCAGCGCTAGCTGGAACCTGCAGGTCGAACAACTGACAATTCACGACTTCGGTCTTGCTACCGCGCAACAACCCCGCGAAGCCGTATTCGGATAAGGTGTCCGGAACCGGTGTTACCGCGCCGAGTATGGTGGCCGGGTCCGCGCCCAGGGCAACAGCGACTGGAAAGGGCTTGTCTGGATTTGCCTGCTGCCATTCCTTGAAATCCAAAGCACCGCCGCGATGCGCGAGCCAGCGCATGATGACCTTGTTCTTTGCGATAACCTGCTGGCGGTAGATGCCGAGGTTTTGCCGCTCTTTGTGCGGTCCGCGTGTAACGACCAGTGCCCAGGTAATCAGTGGACCCGCATCATTCGGCCAGCAGGTTTGTATCGGGTAATTGCCCAGGTCGATTTCGCCGCCGCTTAGCACGACCGCCTGGCAGGGTGCATGATTGACCCGTTTAGGAGTCATGTTTAACACTTGTTTGAAGACGGGTAACTTTGACCAAGCGTCTTTCATGCCCTTGGGTGGATCGGGTTCTTTCAGAAAGGCCAGGAGTTTCCCCACTTCCCGCAACGCTTCTACCGAATCCTCGCCCATGCCCATCGCAACCCGGTCGGGTGTTCCAAAC
>CAZVFR010000261.1:0-3896 GCA_964626505.1 uncultured Methylococcaceae bacterium | reverse complement strand
TGGCCAGCAAGGGGATGTCCGAACCTTTCGGGTTTTCAAACAATAGCGCGGGCCCGTTTTGCTTAAGTGTCCTGTCGCAAATTTCGGTCACTTGCAGGTATGGATCTACCTCCACGGTGATGCGTTTGAGTTCGCCGTTCGCTTCGAGCTGGATTAGAAAATCGCGCAGATCTCTATATTTCATGCAGCGATACCGCTGTGTCGCAGCAAGGCATCGATCTCCGGCTCGCGCCCACGAAAGGCTACGAACAGCTGCATAGCATTTTGGCTGCCGCCTTTTTCCAATATGTTTTGTAGAAAAGCCCGGCCGGTTGCGGGATCAAAAGCCCCGTGTTCCTCGAACAGCGAAAAGGCATCCGCGGACAATACTTCTGCCCATTTATAGCTGTAATATCCGGCCGCGTAGCCACCCGCGAAAATGTGCGAAAAACCGTGCGGAAAGCGGTTGAAATTCGGTGGAATAACGACCGCAACTTGCTGCCTGACTTTTTTCAGTGTTGCGTAGATTCGCCCGCCAACTTGCGGATCGAATTGGTTATGGATCAGAAAATCAAACAACGAAAACTCTAATTGTCGAACCATGAGCATACCCGATTGGAAGTTCTTGGCGTTGGTCATTTTGTCGAATAATTCGGTGGGTAAAGTTTCCTTGCTTTGATAATGACGCGAGATCAGCGTCACGGCCTCGCGTTCCCAGCACCAGTTTTCCATAAATTGACTGGGTAATTCGACCGCGTCCCATTCCACACCGTGTATGCCCGCGACGCCCAAATGGTCGATGCGTGTGAGCATATGGTGCAGTCCATGCCCGAACTCGTGGAACAAGGTGATGACTTCATCGTGAGTCAGTAATGCCGGATCGTCGCCAGCCGGTGGCGAAAAATTGCAGGTTAGATAAGCGACTGGAGTTTGGGTGTGCTTTTTGGTGACTTTTCGTGATATGCACTCATCCATCCACGCGCCACCGCGTTTTTTGGGTCGAGCGTATAAATCCAGGTAAAACCGACCCCGAATCTCGTTTTGGGCGTCCGAAATCTGAAAAAACTTGACCTCCGGGTGCCAAGTATCTATACCTTCAACCTGCGTAATCTCTAAACCGTAAAGCCGTTTTACGACCCCAAAAAGTCCGTTGATAACGTGATCGGCCGGGAAGTAGGCTTTGACTTCCTCTTGTGACAACGCAAAGCGGTGCTGGCGTAATTTTTCGGAATAATAGGGCAAGTCCCAGGCTTCGAATGAGTCCACGCCGTGCTCGGTCCTAATGAACTCTCGTAATTGATTGAGGTCTCCATTGGCGAAGGGTTTGGAACGCTGTGCGAGGTCCTCCAGAAATTTTATGACCTGCTCGGGGGAATCCGCCATTTTGGTTTCCAACGACAATTCTGCGTAGTTGTCAAAGCCGAGTAGTTGCGCTTTTTCGTGGCGTAACTGGAGAATCTTCTCCATGCATTCCGAATTGTCCCATTGCCCGGCATGTGGTCCCTGATCTGAAGCGCGGGTACAAAAAGCAGTATAGGTTTCTTTGCGTAATTCCCGGTTGTCGGCGAAGGTCATGACCGCGATGTAGGAAGGAAATTCCAGGGTGAACAACCAGCCTGCCAGATCCCTGCTTTGCGCAGTTTGTTGCGCCAGTGTAAGCGCCGATTCGGGTAGACCGCTGAGTTCATCCGGATTTTCGATGTGTTTGCTCCAGGCCTGCGTCGCGTCCAGCACATTCTCTTCGTATTTGCTGGAAAGCTTAGACAGTTCTAGCGCAATTTCTTTGTAGCGGGCTTGCTTATCGGCTTCCAGCGCGATACCCGACAGCCGGAAATCACGCAAGGTGTTTGCAATGATTCTTTTCTGCGCGGGGTCGAATGCTTGAGAGGCATCGCTATCGCGAACCCTACGGTACGCTTCATACAAGGCTTTGTTTTGTCCCAGCTCGGTGGAGTATTCGCTGAGCTTGGGCAAACAGGCGTTGTGGGCATCGCGTAACGCGTCGCTGTTTACGACCGAATTCATGTGGCTTACGGGCGACCAGGCTTGATTAAGCCGGTCATCCAGATCTTCCAGTGGTTGGATCAAATTGTCCCAGGTGTAGGCATTGTTTGCTGCCAGCAATTTTTCGATAGCGCCGCGGTTTTCGTCGAGAATTTGGGTAATCGCAGGCTCGACATGTTCGGGTTCAATTTTGGAAAAAGGCGGGAGGTCGTGTCGCTCTAATAGTGGGTTGGTCATAGTTCCGATTGATTTGTGTGGTAGGTAGGGTTTCGGATACGAAGTTTACCCAGGGTATCGGTGCGTATTATAGCGCGGTGTAGCGGACAATAGAGGTCTTCGCGCAGAAAAAAGTTTGTGAGTCTTAGCCGAATTGTGTAAGTATTCCATCCCTAAATTACAAACTATTGAAACTATGTTTTATAGATTACCCAAGACAGTTTGTCTAAGCTGGCTGTTTCTATCGTTCTGGTGCGTCGACGTACTGGCGCATGGCAGTATCGTTAGCGAAGATGATCTTTGCATTATCGAAATCGGATTCTTAAAGGCGCATTTTACCGTTTATCAACCCCAAACCAGCGGTACTAAGGAATATTGCGAGGATCTTCCGGATACGGGTGTTACCGTGTTTGTGCTTGATTACCTGCACGACAGTCTGAAAGACATGTCAGTTGATTTCCGTATTATCAAAGATGTGACAAATCAGGGTCGCTATGCCAAGTGGGAAGATATTGTAAAACTTGAAGAGATCGATCGTGCCACGGTTTTCTATCACCCCCCGGTAAAACGACCGGATGCCGAATTCAAGGTGGATTTCAGTTTCGCGGAGCCTGGCGACTATATTGGAATAGTCACGACCAAACATCCGACTAAGGATAAGACCTACAATGCTGTGTTTCCGTTCAAAGTTGGAAATACGGGGCTCGGGTATTTATGGCTTATCATTGGCTTGATCTTGCTGCTCCAGCTGGGCTACTGGATTAGCAACGGCAGCTTAAGCCGATGGCGGGTGAAACAGGCTGGAGGATAGAATATGCAGTTAGAATTCTATGGCGCGTAGTCAGGAAATCATTTCTCGAAATTACCGTTGCAATGATTGAAGTACAAACTTGGGTAGAAGAATCACGCTTCGGCATGTGGTTTCTGACCACCGAAACTTGGACCAAGCATGTTCTTAAAGTCGCAATTAGCGACCTGGAGAAACTGATCGATTCAAGACAAGAACGGTATTCCTGTATCGTCGATATCGGCTGTGGATACGGCCATGCGCTACAAGTCCTTGACAGGCATTTTGATCCGGACAAGATTATCGGTATCGATATCGACAATACCGTCTTGAAAGTCGCGAGAATAAAATCAAAACATTGCCGTTGCGAAGTTCAACTTATTAAAGGTCGCTCGGAATCAATCAGTCTTCCAGACCAATCGGCTGACTTGATTCTTTGTCATCAGACCTTCCACCATTTTGTCGATCAACAGTCGGCAATCGGAGAAATGTTCAGAATTCTGAAGCCGGGAGGCCGATTGTTATTTGCCGAATCGTGTCGGAAATACATCCATTCATGGATAATCTGCCTGTTGTTCCGGCATCCCATGGATATGCAAAAAATGGCGTTTCAGTATCTGAAGCTGCTGCGCAAAACCGGTTTTGTTTTCGACAAAAGCAACGTTGCCTTTCCCTATCTGTGGTGGAGTCGGAGTGACCTGGCATTAATGGAAATATTAGGCTTCTCGGTTCCTTCCGTGCGGGAAGAGACGCTGGTGAATGTGGTTGCGACGCGGCCGTGTGAAGATTGAAATGATGCGCGGCAAAGTTGGCTGAGTTTGTCAAAGCATCTCCTGAATTCTTATTTCGCGACCTGACCCTAATTTCTCCTAATTTTTCCGACCTGACCCTAATTTTTCTCTAATTTTTC
>CAZVFR010000260.1:0-4704 GCA_964626505.1 uncultured Methylococcaceae bacterium | reverse complement strand
AATGGGCCATTTTGGGACGTTTGCAGCCAATATCACTTTTGACCAGACAGCCTCTTAAAGCATTGCTGAGATATTGCCAGAGGAATTATGTAATTCTGACGAGAAATTGCTACCGCGAGCGGGTAAATCTGCCCACGGCAGCTACGACTAACGAATAACTACAAAGCCGCAGCCCCAGCTGCGGCAATCTGGCCATCTTCGTTCGATTTAACACCACTGATCCCGATCGCACCGACGATTTCACCTTGGTATATCAAGGGAACGCCGCCTTCAATCGGCAGCATACCCGGCATGGCCAGATAACCTTGGCGACCATCCGCTACAGTTTCCTCCCAGAACTGCGTGGGCCGTCTAAACATCAATGCGACCTTAGCCTTGGTTATCGCAACATCGATGCTACCCAATTGAACTTTTTCGCGCTGCAAATACATCAGGTGACCGCCATCGTCAACCACGGCAATCACAACATTCCAGCCATTTTCTTTAGCTTTAGCTTCGGCTGCCGCAACGACCCGTTTTACATCATCAAGACTTATAATTGTCTTTGTTTCCACTCTTTTCTCCCCGAAAATAAAAAGCAGTGCCTCTAAGAACGACCCGTCCATTCATTATTTTCCCGCCGGGATCGTTCGCTACAATTTGTCGACGCTACGCTATACTATAGGGGACCCGCAATATTCTTAAAAGGAATTTTTGCTTTGGGCGAGTTTACCGTTTTTCTGAGTTCTGCGTTCTGCGTTCTGCGCAATTATCAGACCTGGATCTACAAGACTCTTCAGTGAGACCACAATAAATCATCACGCCAGTCTTGACCCACCACGGCATCCAACCATTATAATGGCAAATTTTGCCAGGAACCGCTACGCGTGTCTGATAACTCCGGAACAATGCAAAACGACACCAGCGTTAGCCTCAGTCAGACTGGCGTATTGGAAGCCGCTTATATGGCGATGGTCGAACAAGACCATATTTCACTCGATCCCGCCCAAATCCCGACCTTACGCGAATTGCAGCGACTACTACACGAAATCGCCGGTTATTCTCCGCAAAAGCAGGCACCTAAACAGCAGTCATTCGTCAAAAAGCTATTCTCACCGACAGCCGACGAACCTATCGTTAAACAGCCTCAAGGATTGTATATTTACGGCGATGTAGGACGCGGCAAATCGATGCTAATGGATTTGTTTTTCGATTACTGTGAACATCCTAAAAAGCGCCGCGTGCACTTCCACGCATTTATGCTTGAAGTACACGGATTCATGCACCAATGGCGAGAGGGTAATGAAGGCGACCCTATTGCGCCCTTAAGTCAGCGAATCAGCGAATCAGCGACACTTTTGTGCTTTGACGAATTTCACGTAACCGATATTACAGATGCCATGATCCTGAGCCGTTTATTCGAGGCCTTGTACGAAGCCGGAACAATCGTGGTAGCAACATCCAATCGGCACCCGGATGATCTGTATAAGAACGGTTTGCAGCGGCAACGTTTCCTGCCCTTTATAGAATTGATCAAAGAACGCAACGCCGTGCTTGAGTTAGCCGCGGAAAAAGACTACCGATTGGTACACATGCGCGCATTGAAAACTACGTACTACACACCGTTGGGTACTGATGCCACGGCATTCATAAAACAAAGTTTCGAGGAACTTACCCAACAAACCGAAATGGAATCCGCCACACTAATTGTGAACGCGCGAGAAATTCATTTGCCCGCCGCACACGGCGATATAGCGATGGCAGGGTTTTCGGATCTGTGCGAAAGACCTTTGGGCACTGCCGATTATTTGAAGATCGCCTGTGATTTTGGCTTTATGATTGTGTACGACATCCCTCGGCTAACAATCGACAAACTCAACGAAGCCAAGCGCTTCGTAACCTTGATTGACGCACTATATGAGCACAAGGTTAAGCTTATTTGCACTGCCGAAACGCCACCCGATCAACTCTATACCGAAGGCAAAGGTGCATTCGAATTCGAGCGCACTGTGTCGCGCCTGATTGAGATGCAAACCGAGCGATATTGGAAAGACGCACACGTATCGGATTAATCTCGACGAGGAACTTCAATCTAATCGTCAGGATTGACTTTGAATTTCTAAACCAACATGCCGGAACTACCCGAAGTTGAGACCACCAAGCGCGGTATTACGCGGTTCGTTGTTGGGCCGGTCATCCAACGCGTAATTGTTCGCCAATCTAATCTACGTTGGCCTATTCCCGAAGCGCTGCAACATGCACTGCCAGGTCAGCGATTCCAGTGTGTACAGCGGCGCGGCAAATATATATTACTGGTTACGGAAGTAGGCACCGTGATCGCACACTTGGGCATGTCCGGCAACCTTAGAATTGTTCCGGCCCGCAAAAACCCCATGAAGCATGATCATGTCGATATCGTTTTCGATGATGGTCAATGCCTTCGATTCCATGATCCCAGGCGCTTCGGATGTATGCTTTGGACAGTTGAATCGCCATACCAGCACGAATTACTAAAATCTTTGGGCCCGGAACCTCTATCAAACGATTTTTCCGGGGATTATCTATACCGGCAAGCCAAGGGCCGCAAAGTTGCGATCAAAAATGTGCTAATGAATAGTCGCATCGTAGTCGGTGTCGGTAATATTTACGCAAACGAAGCACTATACAAGGCCGGCATCCACCCGAATCGGGCCGCGGGGCGCATTTCAAAGACTCGGCTGAATACACTCGTGCTAGCTATTACGGGGGTTTTGAACGATGCGATCAGCCAAGGTGGAACAACACTACGTGATTTTGTAAACGAAGCCGGGCGTCCGGGTTATTTTCAGCTCACACTCAATGTTTACGGACGTAATGGGCTGCCATGCCACGTGTGCGGCACAACCATAAAATGCAGGCGCACAGGACAACGCTCAACATTCTATTGCACGCAATGCCAGACTTGATTCCTAGCCCGAACTTTCCAAACGGACTTTAGGAATAGAATAGGGTATAAATGTAACGGCCGTCCTTTGGGCACGAATAGTTTATTGCTCGCCGGATCCTGCCGTGAGCGCGTCGACACGATCAATAAAACGTGAACCGCGGTCAACCTTAACACCCGTTGCGAGAGGTAAGGTCAGTTTATCGCCCAGGCGATTGAATGAAAAACTCAGTACGCCTTTCAACGCCCTTGGGCCCGAGACCAAGTACTGTTTCTTTGCGCCAAATTCGAAGACACCCGAATCAATGGTATCTCCAACCGCATGCTCAAACGGTTCAGCAATCGTATCGTAGTTATTATCTTGAGAAAAGAAACTCAAAAATTTGATCTTATTGCCCGCTGCGGTACCCACACCGGTAGCCGTACTGAAAAAACCAAACAAATGCGCGCGCGTAGTAACCACGCCATTCGGCCCTGGTGGAAAATCGTGTGTAAACGTAATCACCACCTCATTACTAGAATCAGCCGCACCCATCGAGGTAGAAACGAAGGTCACGTGGTGAATCTCTAGATGATTTTGACGCCGGCTGTTAAAGCAAATCTGAGGGGTTTTACCGACCTCGCTGGGCACGATATTGAATCCGGGATAGTCGCCGGTAATATCGATACACGGATCACCCAGTCTTGTAGGTACCAAACTATTCCCATTGATCTCAACCGTCAAAGCGGATGAAATACTAGGAATTGCTACGAGCAACAGCAGACCGGAGACCAATAGTCGGTTGATAGTCATGGTGATCATTCCTCAGAATTAACGATAATTGTTCAAAACGAAAATCTTGTCCGTCTATATCGGCGAACAGTATAACGCACAAGTTTAGTTGAATTTACCGTAAGTTCGGGGATTTTACCAGTCGGCACGACTTCGGTGGTCATTTAACGAGTCAAATTCCACTTCGGAACTGTGTATTGTACGGAGAGAACACAAGAACCTAGCACCCAAAAACAGGCTATACGATACTATTTATAAAACTTGTTCCGTAGACCATTCACTGAGAGTCACCATGCACAATAAACTTTGGATTGCGTTTTTTATTCTTTCTTTAATATTTTTGATTCCCGGATTAACACTACCGATGCTAACGTTGAAAGCTACAGTCGACAAAGCTGAAATGGTTGACTTGGCAGTTAATTCGCTTTTTGCACCCGATGGCCGGAATTCAATGGCTGCACAATTCGCTAAGGGGTTGCTGCAACAAATCCATATCGAAGGTACCGTAGACGTTTTCGACAAAACGCGTAGCGTATTGGAGACCATACAGGACTTGATATCGACCGGCAATGAATTCGTAGGCCTGTTGATTGGGCTCTTTGCAGTGGTCGTACCGGCGTGCAAACTTTGCTTGATCGTGTTCGTCGCCTTAATTCGAAATTTGGACCGCAAAGTACAATTGCAAAAAATCAGCGCTTTGATCAGTAAATGGTCGATGAGTGATGTCTTTGTAATGGCGATAATCGTGAGTACTATGGCCGCAAACGCGACCAAGAGCAGCGACGATGTGGTTCAGATGAATGCGAGTTTGGGTCTGGGTTTCTATTTTTTCACCGCGTACTGCTTATGCTCGATCCTATCCTCACAACTTTGGGATAAACAAAGAGCAATCGGTTAGGCTGCGATACGACTGTGTTTGGAAAGTAACCCAAACAGCAACATTAAAAGCTTGAAAACGCATCATCGACCTTAGTAACTGCTCAGATTGCCCTCAAATTTACCCGAGTACAAGGAGAAAACGCGCAGTGTA
>CAZVFR010000259.1:1271-4773 GCA_964626505.1 uncultured Methylococcaceae bacterium | reverse complement strand
AGACCATTTTTGAAATAGTTTTCCAATTGTCGAGTAAACGCTTTGTGATCTTCCTGTTCTTCAACCTGGAATCGCCGACCCAGTTCAATCTTGTAAATTAATGGAAAATCCGGCTTTTTCCAAATTGGCCAGTTTTTACTCAAAAACAAATTATCAGTCTTGATGAAAACAGTTTGTATCGTTGCGCCGGATTGCTGCGCAATCAGTGCCAAGCCCCCCTTAAAAACATTAATCGATTCGTTCCGGCTACGCGTGCCTTCCGGAAATAATACAAGCTGAGCACCTTGTTGCAACGCTATTTTGCATTGCTGGACAAACTGAATCGGTTTATCCCCGCGGATAAATTCACCCATAGTCGCGGCGCCAAAGAACACCGGATTGTTGAGTACCGAAGCCTTCATTACGCAGACAGTATTGGGTAATCTGGAACTGACAAATACAGCATCCATCAGACACGGATGATTCGGCGCGATGATCAGACCGTTGTCATTACACAATTGATCCAACTCGTTAGCATCTAACTTAACCAAGCCGGTCAATCGCAAACCGGCAAAAAACAACCAGGTCAGATAATGCATGCCGTAACGACCCAGGTATTGCGCATGCTTGCGGCTGATAAACGGCTTAAAACATAAGCCCAGAAAGCTTAACAATACGCCACCGAACAGAAAATAAAACGCCCCCGCAAGGGTTACCAGCCATTCGTAACTATAGCGAACCCACCTGCCCACGACCTGCAAGATCTTGGATGCCATCATGTGCTTGTTATCGCTCCCGCATCGCCTGATCCAATTGCCCGGCGCCCTGTAGATGCGCCCACAACTCATCCTGCCGACTAATATTTAAAACCTGCTGTGCCGTTTGCACTCCAGAGACACTAACCCCATAAACCCCGCCGCCAGGACTGCACCAATGGCCGGCAAAGTACAGCCCGGCAATGGGAGCGCGATTTGAGAATCTGTTGGGTCCCACCTGCTCGGGAGTTACATCCCAACCGTAAGCCGAACCTTGATGATTCAACGTGTAACGCTGCATGGTTGTGGGTGATCCGGCTTCAAGAAACAGAATATGTTGATGCAGCCCCGGCAAGTGTCGTTCAGCCAGCGCCAACATACGTTCGATAAATTTTGCTTTCTCATGCTTCCATGGTTTATTAATCGTGTAGGGTAATAAGGTGGTGATCATGATGACATGTCGGCCTTCAGGGGCCAATGTTCTATCAACCAATGTGGGTATTGTGATGCTGATCCAGGACACATCGGCATTTTTTGTATTTTTAAAATTGTGCTGGTGATCAATATGGCTATAACAAAAAGATTCATGGCCTAATTGGGTGTCGCTCAAGTCCAGATCGGTGGCGATATAAACCGCAAATATTGATAGAGACGCTGAAAATTTTGATAATTTACTCAGGAATCTGGGTGCGAAATGCTGTTTGCCGACTAGCTGATAAACAGTCTGGTGCATATCGGCATTGCTTATAACGACCGGGGCTTCGATACGCTCGCCGTTTTCGATCGTGACGCCAGTAACTTGGTGGTCAGAAACATTAATCTGCTTTACACCTGTCTTATAGTGGATTTCGCCGCCGTGGTTTTTTAGCCCTTTGGCCAGTGTTTCCGCGAACACCTGAAAACCGCCGGTGCAATAATAAGCGCCGTCCTCTAGATAACCAATCAACATGGTTGCCCAGTACAGAAACGAGACCTTCTCTGGCGGTAACCCTAAATAAGGCCAATTAGTCGCAAAAACTGCTTGTACTTCAGGATCACTGATAAAATCGCCATACACTTCCGCCAGGGTAAATTTGCGGTATCGAAACAAGGCGGGTAACAACTTCCGAGCCTGCTCCTGCCCCGCCTCCGCCATTACCTCCTCAGCGACCGCCAATTCTTCGGAAATCTGCAGACATAATTTCAATAATGACATTAAACCCTGACGTTGCCGCGGATATCGATTTCCCACGGCTTCGACGAAGGCTGTAATCGTCGTTGGTAGGGCGATGGTGATGCCAGGATAACTGGCAACGCTAAACGGGTCGATGCGTATAAATTCAACTTCGTCAAAAACATTAAGCGCCTGCAATACTTTGCGAATAACTTGACCACCACGATAGCCGTCCAATCCGCAACCGCTGGTTAGATGCACACCTGCGTCGAACACGAAACGCTTACGCCGAAATCCGTGTGCGTAACCTCCCGGTCGGTCGTGACGTTCCAATACCAATACCTTTTTACCGGCTCGGGCCAGTAGCCCACCCGCGGTCAGGCCACCAATGCCACTGCCGACAATAATCACATCGTATTTATTGACCTCTGCATCCACCTTGGTTTCCAGAATTGAAATTTTCTCGCCTGATTGATTAGATATAGTATATTACCTGCAAACTGGACGACTCGAGTTACATTATTTGAGGCTATTGAAAACCAAGCGGGTATTCATAAAAAGCTACGTTAATCTAATATTGTCAATCCATATAAAACAGATGGGAAAAAGGCTTTCCTTAATTGTCAAAACATTGGTATTCATAGTGCTTGTTCCCGGTACCGTTGCCGTGATAGTGCCCTCTACCATTGTGAAAAGCGCCGCACCCTTTGCAATGATGCTGTCTTTCTTTCCAAACAATCTAGGTCTATTGCCTACGTTAGCAGGGTTATCTATCTGTCTTTGGTGCTTTTGGGACTTTTTCAATAAAGGCAGGGGTACACCTTCGCCATTCGATCCACCAAAACAACTGGTAGTCGTAGGTCTTTATCGTTATGTTCGTAACCCGATGTATATTGGTATTATATTGATGATCTTAGGCGAAGCCATTATGTTTTCATCATTCCTACTGATGTTGTATTTGGTTATTTTGCTTGTGATTTTCCATACGGGTGTTGTTTACTACGAAGAACCCAAATTAAGGGCGGAATTTGGTGAAAAATACGCTAACTATCTAATCTCGGTACCGCGTTGGTCGGTTGTGTTTAAACACAAAATTAGCTCTTTAACAGGCAAACCGCTGGTTTAACCTTCGAATCCAGCAAGGCTCGACCCCAACAGAGTTTGCCGAGGAGAAGAAGAAAATTGAATCGCTTACCTGAATACTGTGATGTACTCGTAATTGGCGGAGGACCCGCCGGCAGCAGTTGCGCAACTCTACTGGCGCAGCAAGGTGTTGATGTGGTGTTGCTCGAAAAAGTTAAACACCCGAGAGAACAAGTTGGAGAAAGCTTGATTCCGCATTTCTGGAAATATACAGATCGACTGGGTGTATCCAAAAAAATTGAGCAGGAAGAGTTTATCCGAAAGGCTGGGGGCATTACTGTATGGGATGGCGTCATTCATCAAATATCCTTCGCCGATTTCGGTTTTAAAAGGCCCGCGTTGCATGTTGAAAGAGCTGCATTTGATAATATCCTACTGCGTCATAGTGAAGTAACGGGTGCGCAGATATTTGAACGAGTTTCGGTTAAACGAATCGATTTCTCAGTGCCTGCAAAACCTGTAGCCCACTACC
>CAZVFR010000259.1:0-1261 GCA_964626505.1 uncultured Methylococcaceae bacterium | reverse complement strand
TGCCACGCAGTCGCGCGAGCGCGATGTTTTCATAGGCGTCAAAATCAACGCCGAGAAGGTTCGATTGCCTGCCAATATGTTGTTGATGCGACAGGTCATACTACTTTGCTTGCTTCTCAAATGAAGCATAGAAAGCTCGTTAGTTCAAATTTGAAATTCTTGTCATTGTGGGGCTATTTCGAAAACGCCCGGTATTTTGGGGCAGACGGTAAGAGTCATGCTTCGAGTGATCTCGATACGGTAAACCCGGTTACGTTTGTGCTGTCTTACCAAGATGGGTGGATTTGGCATATTATTTTGCGCGAGAAAACCAGTGTGGGTTTGATTATCCACACCGAACGAACCAAAGGGATGGGGAAAAAGGAACGTCAGCAGTTTTTCCTTGAAACCTGTAGAAGCGTGCCTTATCTGAAGGACTTATTGTCATCAGCACAATTCATTCCGGGCTCCCTGCAGTTTCGGCCGGATTATTCGTACTATTCGACAGCCCCTTGCGGAGATAACTACTATTGTATTGGCGATGCAGCGACCTTCGTCGATCCAATTTATTCGCACGGAGTTATCAACGCATTCTACAATGCTGCCGCGGCAGCCGAAGCGATTAAGGCTTCACTGGCTAATAGCAGCCGACGGACTCGGTACAGTCAGCTGTGTAATTCGAGGCTACAACAGTTCTACAGTTTCTCCCGTGCCCTGTCTCTGGGTGATATTGACGGAGAGGGTGTTAATCTCACTCTGATCAAAAATTTGATGCGTACGGTTCCGTCGGTCGAGTTGGAACTGATGCTGGCGGCCGCAAGTATTACTAATCGTTCGGATAATTTCCGAAAATTGGTTCGTGAAGCCGGAATTTCGAATCACGTGGATGAAAAAGCGGTTTTTGGAAAAACAAAAAATTTGCCGTCTTTATCGGTATAGAGTCCGATTTCGCAAGAGCGGGGTTTGTAATCAGCCGGTCGAAATTTATCGCCAGCTCCAAATTTTATAAGGCTTTTCCATAAATGGTTAAGCCTTTTTTAATGCCTGAGGGACACTTTACGCCAACAAAACAAGCTCTTTTTGAACACAGAACCTATTTTGCTCGCAGAAAGTAGCCTCATATGGTTTTTATGGGCGGATCGTCAGCCCATGACAAAAATCGAAACTAGTCGCGGTAATAATTCACACCAAAAATGTGAATTATTCACACTTGTGTACGATGGCAAACTCTGTAAACTACGCGACACAATAAAGTCATATTAGTTGGCATCGAGCGATTCGG
>CAZVFR010000258.1:0-4805 GCA_964626505.1 uncultured Methylococcaceae bacterium | reverse complement strand
ATCCCTGATGCCCACATACCCACAAGCCCTACAAGTTTTTTAATTCCTTAAATTCGATGGTAGACCCCAATTATTCCGGATTTAGAGCATCCGAATTGTGTGCGTTACGCTGGGATCAAGCCAATCTCGATCAAGGGCTGATTCATATTGATCGCGTTAAACAGGGTGTGCCGAGTGTACACCCGCTTCGTGGACCGGAACTTCGCGTGCTGCGAAAGCTGCGAAGAGAAATCTCCGTATGTCTTTATTACCGAGCGCGGCGGGCCGATGACAACATCAGGCTTTCGAAAACTTATCTCGCGAATTGGTGCGCTATCAAAAATTGGATTTCCGGTTCACCCACATATGCTGCGCCACGCATGTGGCTATAAGCTTGCCAATGATGGTCATGATACGCGAGCCATCCAGCATTATTTGGGTCACAAGAACATACAACACACGGTCAAATACACGGAATTGTCGTCGGAACGCTTCACATCGTTCTGGCGAGACTAAGCATTAAAGCCGATTCTGGCCAATTCCGTCAGAATCCCGGCCGACCCTCAATTCGGCGTGCGACCCTATTTCGCACGAATCGTTGCCGACCCTCGATACGGATCCACAACGCTGGATGCTTATGACTGGACGGGCCGTTCTGGACGTCGCCATCGACATGAAATTCTCCAATTTCTAAGCGTTCGCACCTTTGACGGTAAAGCTGAAGCTTGCCTGCGTGCCTGGTTGATCAACGAGGTATTGCCGAAGGCACCGAATGTTTCCCATCTTGCAGATTTGATCGCCGATTGGCGGCTTTCCAATCGGATGGCCATTTTGTACAGCTATGAGGTCACTGGGCCAGATCGTAGGACCAGGAAAGTAGACAGAAATACACCCCACTTTTTTATGCACTCGTATAGGCTTCACTAGAAAAAAATATATTAGGGCATCCAATTGTTTGTATTAAGGTGCCGGAATCGTCCGGCCAGCTATTTTGAACAATCATGCCACGATTTTCATCGGTGGCATGATTGTATAAAAAATTTGTGTTGAAGAAATCAACGCAAGCTTATTTGACCGCGAAGTTCACCTGCTGGGTTTTCAGCTGTATGAATATTCAGGTAGATGTTGCCGGCAGCAAGCTCATTTAATAAGCTGCGGAAAGGATCTTCGGAGCCAGCTAGTGGGCCGATGACATCATTGTCCTTAATATTAAATCTAACCGAGTTACGTCGCAAACCTGCAGTGAGATCAACCACAATTGGACCGTTCACGCCAGCCTGACCAAGATGCAGGTGAGCCATGACCGGCGCGCCGCTTAGTCTGCGAAACCTTGCTCTTATATTAACTCGGTTACCGTTACGAGCCGTCAAAGAAGCGCGGCCACTGGCATTTGAATCAATCAACTCTGACGCGACTTCTTGCTCCGGCGAAAGTGTCGCGTTCAGGCGCACTCGACGACCCAAATCAACGTAACGAAAGTTAAATTGCAAGGTACGCGCGCCTGCTGCGGTGAAATCAGCATTGGCAAATGCAGGGTGGTTGAGAACACCGTCTGGATAGGACAATGTACCGGGAGCGGCAAACCCTGGACTCAATGTAATGACGCCGTTTTCTTCAGTCCCGATATTCGGTCCAGCTTGATTCAAGAACGCGGTGTTACCGGCAAATTCATCATTTACTTCGGTACCGGCATCCAACACTTCGCTACCAGCCACAATGAAATCTTGAGCCACAAAACGACCGCGTTCATTGAAAATTTCATGGGCCAATGGACTTCCGTTGGCCACAAACGCGTCATTACTGGGAATCACCATGGACGCGTAGCTGAAGTACCGTTCAATTGAGGGGTCGTTGATATTCAATGTGGTACTAGATCGGCTGCCTGGCTGAAACGGACCGCCGGGTGCCAAAAAGGTTGTTTGCGCCGCGCCCGGTTGCAACTCTGCAAATTCTTCGGTGATGGGTCCGGTGATTCCGTCTTCGGCAATTCTTTCTACCGATTCGCGCGAAATCAGCTCCGGGTTGGTTTCTGTATCACCCAAGGCCACGTTACGGTCATAGAGATCGAACGTTCCGTCGTGAATGCCACCCCAAACTGGAGTTTGTAAAGCACCCCGTTGTGCAGCCTGATTTTCAACTGTTACGACAACAGATGGAATGCTATCGGCAAATGCCAGCGGGGCTATCGTCAAAGTTGTCAGTGCTATCGTTGAGAGTCTGAATGTTGATAGATGCTTCATAGTTTTTTTCCTAGTAATATTAAACGAAGTGTTAAGGCAATAAATTTGGCTCTGTTCGCGTTGAGAGTCGGCAACGATTCGTGAGATAAAAGGCCACAAGACAGCTATCTTATTGCTTTACAATGTAATAAGATCATTGGAAATGGAAAAAATATTTGATGAATTGGTGTTTATCGCATGTCATTATATGAAGTAAAATCAACAACGTACGTTATAAGTGGCGGTTCACCGTACGAATCGTTGCCGACCCTCTACATGGTTTGGCAGGCGCAAGGAATCGAGACCCGTGAAACCGTCGTTCGTACAGATCAGCATCGATACAAAGGACAGGAATCTGGCCGATGCGGATGCGCTGATCTCGAAGCTGAGAGTAGCTCCCGGCAGGATGGGTGGAGGACCGCTGGGCGATGGCACGACCTTGGATTCAAATACATGCTTGTCCGCGGCGAAAGCCTCGGTAAGCGGGTCAACATTACCGTTCTCCGCTATTTCCTTGACCTCGAAGCTGGCCGGCGTACCGACCTCAAAGGCATCTGTCGCGTGTCGGTGTGTTGCCACAACCGGCGGCGTGAATGGCTGACCGCTGGTCATGTTATGAATAGTAATCTCATAGGTGGCTATCGGTTGCGCCGCCTGACCGATTGTCATGCCGAACAGGCCAGCCACTATCATTGCGATGTGTAATGCTGATCGTATAGGGTTTATTTTCATCAAAGCATCTCCTCAATCTCGGTAAACAATCCTGCATCCGGAATGTACTTGATAGTTGTGGGTAGAATGACGGCCCGGCTCAATTTCATGACACATGCTGGTATGAACGCATTGGTTCTGATCCACGTAATCCAGTGTAGGCGGAAGAAATCACGACAAACTCACCAAATCTTCACGTTTTTATAACGTTACTAAAAAAACAAGCCAAACTGGGGTTCTAAGCCCAAACCCTCGGAATTTTCCTATCCCTTATAAAATCAATTAATTACCAGAGTTTTATATTGGCTAACATCGCCTCAAGATCGATTGGGTTATAGTTATTTAAAAAGGCGTAATGCCCCAAAAAATGAATGTGTTGCCAGGCCACCGGAGAGATTTTCTGGAGGAAAGCAATAATTTTCTCGTCGTCGACTACTTTGTGCTTGTCGAGCATCATCGATAGCATAATAGAATTGTAAGCAATCACCACATTAGCGATCAGTCTACCGCACTGGTTGCTGATCGCGACATCTAGATCGGTTTTTCCGATTAACTGCTTTTTGCCGCTGACTTGGGAAATGAATGATCGTAGTTGATGGTACGACCTTTCATTGCTAATGATAGATGTGCCAGTTCTATCCCTGGAAAATACCGCTGCATGATGAAGGTGATGTCTTCCGGCGATAGGTCTTGCAGAGAAAATCGGAAGAAGGCTTTCTTTGCCTTGAAGTAACCGATCTGCAACAGGCAATAGACTTGTGCCCGAAGACTTTTGCGCCGGAATGCGAGGGCGTATTCTTTCTCGGTCATGGCGAAATACTCGGCACGCTGAAAATCATCGAAATCCGGTACATCGTAAAGTGCATGTTTCTCCGCTTCTGATAAGACGGTTATCCGTTTACTGTTTTGGGCACGCGTTGGCGGAGGGAGGTGATCTCCAAGACTTTTCATGCGATGACTTATTTTGAAAATTGTTAAAATACGATAAGAACTTTTTAAGAGGCATCAGTCTTCGAATCCATCCGAAAGGGATCGGTTTCGGACAGGCCTTTTTATAGGGGTACGAAAGTAGGCTAAAGGTATTTCGGATGCAAGCTATAATTCGTACGTCACTTTCGGACGGAATCAGCTTATGTCACGCGTTTTTGCTTACTGTCGCGTTTCGACGATCGACCAGACAACCCAGAATCAGGGTTTGGAGATCAAAGCGGCTGGCTTTGCCATTCAGGCACACCGATTGATCGAAGAAAGCATCAGTGGTTCAGTGGCAGCGAAGGAGCGACCAGGCTTTATAAAATTAATCGAACGGTTGGAAGCGAGCGATGTGCTGGTAGTCACTAAACTTGATCGGCTTGGGCGAAATGCAATGGATGTGCGAGCAACCGTCGAGCAACTCGCGAGCTTAGGTGTACGGGTGCATTGTCTTGCCCTGGGTGGTGTTGATCTCACCAGTCCAGCCGGAAAGATGACGATGCAGGTTATCGCAGCCGTAGCTGAGTTTGAGCGCGACCTACTGATTGAACGAACACAGTCAGGAATTATTCGGGCCAGGGAGGCTGGTAAACGGTTTGGCAGACCACCGGCGTTAAATGCGAAAGAACGAGCAGCCGTCGTCGGACGGCTGGATGCCGGCGCCACTATTGCTGAAATTGCTCGCGAATTCGAAACATCTCGCCAAACGATTATTAGAATAAAAAAAGCAGCAGGGGGTTTGTAAGTCTTTACAATTAAACGATCACAACCAAATGGAGATTGAGACTATTTTGGACAACACAAAACTGGAATAACTGATTGATTTTATAAGGAATGGAAAAATTCCGAGGGTTTGGGCTTAGAACCCCATATATGATTACCGTCGCAGAAACCGAACCGTTCCACAGGAAGGTTGGTCGGCTT
>CAZVFR010000257.1:0-4836 GCA_964626505.1 uncultured Methylococcaceae bacterium | reverse complement strand
AACTTCAATCAGCGCTTTCGCGTGGACTGAATCAATCCACATACAACGAACTCACCGATTCCTGTAACGATATTCGTCTGATCGTCTCGGCCAACATATCGGCCACGCTCAATTGTCTAATCTTTTCACAATTCTTTGCCTCGGCCCGCAGTGGAATTGTATCGGTTACCACAAGCTCATCAAGCTGCGATTCTTCTATGTTTGTTATTGCTCGCCCGGACAACACCGGGTGCGTGCAATAGGCAACCACCTTCACCGCCCCGTGCTCTTTCAATGCTTTGGCAGCCTGACACAACGTGCCCGCGGTATCCACCAAATCATCGACCAACACACAGCACCGACCTGCAACATCCCCAATAATATTCATTACACGAGCCTCATTAGCCCGCGGGCGACGTTTATCGATAATCGCCAAATCCATATCCCCCAACCGCTTCGCCAATGCCCTTGCCCTTACAACACCGCCAACATCGGGGGAAACAACCAGCAGGTTATCGTATTTCTGGCGCCAGACATCCCCCAACAACAACGGCGATGCGTATACATTGTCCACTGGCATATCAAAAAAGCCCTGGATTTGATCGGCATGCAAATCAACGGTCAAGACTCGGTCCACTCCGGCACAGCCAATCATTTTAGCCACCAGTTTTGCGGTAATCGGTACCCGCGCTGACCGTGGTCGCCTATCCTGGCGAGCATAACCACAATACGGCATCACGGCGGTTATGCTGGCTACCGACGACCAACGCAACGCATCGACCATCACCAACAATTCCATCAGATGTTCATTAGTCGGGGCGCAGGTTGGCTGAATGACAAACACTTCTGCACCGCGGACGTTTTCTTCTATTTCGACCAAGATTTCGCCATCGCTAAATCGGCCTACCGTAGCGCTACCCAAACGCATATTTAGCTTTTTAACTATCCCATTTGCTAACGGCAAATTGGCATTACCAGAAAACACCATCATTGACGATGCGTCGGTCATTCAAGCTCTCCTGTACAAGCCCCTACAGGCTCAAGATTAATTGGCTGGGGCGCCAGGATTCGAACCTGGGTATGCAGGGATCAAAACCCTGTGCCTTGCCACTTGGCGACGCCCCAATTAAAATGATGAAGTACTTCAACACCTTCACACAGCAGAATCCGAGCCCAAAAGCCTGGCGGACATTTTGTGTAATGGTGAACAATTCTGCCCGTTAACGACAAACACCTCACAATGATCCGACATCACGGCAGCAATTTGTTCAGCTTTAAGTTTGTTGTCACATTCCGCAAATACGCACGCCCCCGTACCTGTTAAGCGCGCCGACGCCAATTCAGATAAGCGCTGGAATACAGTATTTACAGAAGGATACAATGCCATCACGATAGGCAAACAGTCGTTTGAGCACCATCCAGAAGCAAATTTTTCCATTGTGATTGGAATATTGTTTCTTGTCAATTCTTCATCTCCAAATACAGCCGCGGTAGAAACGTGACAATCGGGTACTGCGATCACATACCAGGGCTCAGAAAGCTCTATAGCCGTCAGATCTTCCCCTACACCTTCAGCCCAAGCACTAAAACCAGCTAGGAATATGGGTACATCGGCACCTAATTGCAATCCCAATGTGACTAATTGTTCCAGGGAATAACCCAAACTCCAAAGCTGATTCAACACATGAAGTGTTGTAGCAGCATCTGAACTACCACCGCCCAATCCACCGCCCATCGGTAGACGCTTTTCGACTTGAATCTCTACACCGCCTGAAAAACCACTATCACGTTTCAACAGTTGCGCTGCGCGAACCACCAGATCTTGCTCTTCAGGTACTCCGGGGATTAGCGTCCTAAGACAAACTTGATTATCCGTCCGCGGGAAAAAACTTAATTGATCGCACCGATTAATGAACTGAAAAACAGTCTGGAGTGAGTGGTAACCGTCTGGTCGTCGCCCCACGATCCTAAGCATCAAATTCAATTTTCCCGGCGCTGGCCAAGCTACCCCCCAACCCGAGTGCGTAGAGTTGTCACCAACCATAATTATTTCCAATCTACAATTTTTATTTGGATTACAACAGCGTTTCCAGCCTGATCACCCATCAACATCCCACTCATCGACAACTAATTTTAGCTTTGCATCACCCCTAGATGCCTTAAGTTTACGAGGCAATATCAAACTTTCGACATCTTGATATTCCGGGTAATCCACAGTCCACCCCAACTGCCTCAACGCCCTCAGCCATCCCAATGCGTCATAGGATGTGTCAGCTTCTAATCCAGGATAAGAAAGCCCCAAAACCCAATAGCGCAGACCATTAATAGGAATACTTACACCTAACAGAGCATGCAGTAATCGATCTGGGTCATCGGATTCTTCAACCGCCCCATCCGCCCGGGTAACACGAATATAATTCTGTGATAAAACAATTCGCGCCGCACCGCGGCCGAATGGACCCGAAATAATCAAACGGTCTTTTTGGCGATCATGCCGCCAAACGATGCCCGCCTGCCACGATTCATCGTTGGACTGTATCGCAATTCTACCGCGAAGCGTCCATACCTTTATGCGGTAGAGCGCCGCTCGGTCTTCGGAATTCAAAATTCGCTCCGGCTCAACCCGGAAAAACGAACATGATCCTAAAAGACAAAGCAGAATGAAATAACAACTGAGACGCCGCAGACTATTCCGACACACTGTTTTAGCCAACAATTTCGGTTTTCAACCAAGCGGCTACCCGACAAATAACCCGCGATTCAATCTTCAAAAGCTTTGGGAAATCGACGCTTGATTTTCTCTAGATATTCGCTCGTCGGCTCATCCCGCAACGCTTTCCGCCATACACCCTTGGCTTCGACTTGCCGTCCGGACACCCACAGCACCTCACCCAAGTGCGCCGCAATTTCAGGATCCGGGTCACCTTCGAATGCTTTACGCAAATATTGCAACGCCTGGTCGTAGTTGCCCAACCTGAATTGCAGCCAACCGAAACTGTCGATAATAACCGGATCATTCGGCCGCAATTTAATCGCGCGCTGCAAATAACCTTGGGCCTCTTCATATCTGGATGTACGATCAACCAGCGTATACCCGAGCGCATTCAAGGCATTAACATCGTCAGGATTTTTACCCAAAACCGTCTTAAGATCCTCCTCCAGAATATCAAGACGACCCATACGCTCAGCAACCAATGCACGACTGTATAACAACTCGGCGCGCTCCGGGTTTGCCTTCAAAGCCTCGCCTAATACGGTAAACGCCCCTTTGTAATCCTTTTTGTTGGTCAAAATTTTGGCTTCAATTAAAACAAATCTAACCACCTCATCCGGAAATCGCTTTCTGAGTTGGTTGAGTCGGTCGTTAGCTTCAGCATTACGATTCAACTTCGCCAACTGGACCACCGCACTTAACTCAGCATCTATTTTCAAAGCGCCGTTTGATATTCGATTAAACCACGCAATTGCCGCTTCAGATTGACCCGAGTCCGCGTCAAGCCGCCCCAGAAATAGATAAGCCTGGTCTCGCCAATCAGGCACATTAGTTAACTGCAGAAATAAATCCCTAGCCGCAGCTTTGTCATTCAACTTAAGATTTACACCAGCCAATGAAAATTGCGCATCGTATTTTTGCGGGTCTAACCGTACAACCCGCTCCAGTTCCGATCGAGCTTGCTTATAGTCACCGATTCTTATTAGAAATTGGCTGAATATAAATCCCAATTCAGGGTCTTCGGGATTCTTTGCCACCAATTCCGCCAAGGCTCGGTTGGCAACACCTTCATCCTCTTCCCTAGAAATGATACGTGCTTTCAGCAGTAGAGCTTTGTCCCAACCCGGCTTGATCGATAAAGCCGCGTCGACATGCTCTAATGCCTTTTCCGTATGATTTCGGCTCAAAGCCAACAATGAATAACCCAGAAGAAACGTCGGCCGGTCCCCATAATTGCCTGACAATTCCTGCATTATCTCCAAAGGAGCGGTTGAATCTTTGTCCAACATTTTCACCACTTCGATCATGGAACGATCGAAATTGTCATCACTCAACGCCAACCATTGATTAATGTGCGTTATGGCTTTTTCCCGGTCTCCGTTGAGCAAATGGCCCAGAACCGCCGCTTTTTGCGCGGCTGCATTTTCAGGATCAAGCTCAACCCACAACGATACTGCCTTAAGCGCATCGTCGGAGTTTTTCAGAAAAAGCGCAATGCGGGTTGCACGCTCTGCAATCTGCGCATTTTTAGACCATTGCGCCGCCTTTAAGTAGCCTTCCAAAGCAACATCGAATCGCCCACGTTGCCCGGCAATTTCCGCCGCCAGTAACACGTACAGTAATTCTGTATTCACCGAAGAAAACGCTTGATGCGCATTCGATTCCTTGGTGGGTGCCGCGACGGCAGAATCGTGCAAAACCGGAGGCTTCCCAACATCGGCGCAACCAATGATTAACCCAATCGCTATAAAAAGAAAAATTAATCGTTTGACCACAAAGATAACTCTCACAAAGATAGGTTTGAAAGCAGCACTAATCTGGAACGCGGAAACATTTTGGTCGTATCCATTGACCTAGAGTAGTCCAAAAGATCACTATACTCAAAATACACTCGACCTAATTGAACTAAATTTAAACATCATTTATTACACTTCATCGCACGCCTATATGGCTCCTTAATTGGATCACAAAAACGCCTAAAATACTTTTGAATGGCCAAAGACTACGGCCCACGAAGCAACACGCAAAAAAAAGCAACCGGGCCGTTTAGCAGCAACTTGCCTAAACTGCCCGATGTATTTGTTGTTCGGAAACCCAATAGCGGTAATTTGAACAGTTACATAGCTTGTGCTGAATAGATACAA
>CAZVFR010000256.1:0-4875 GCA_964626505.1 uncultured Methylococcaceae bacterium | reverse complement strand
GATTGATCGCTTCGAAACAGAGTAGCGTTTATCGGTCTTTAGTGCCAGGCTGCGTCTTTGGTTTAGCGCGGTGCTACACGGTCATAGAATATAACGAGTTGACTAAGCTTATATTGATGGCGTTCATGCCGTTATGCGAGTGCCTTTGCGACCAGATCCGCCGCTACATCGGGTAATTGCATTTCCAACGCGGCTTGTTGCGCGCGCGGAGACATTTTTTTCCAGGTTTTCTGGACGATTGGAATAATTTTTTCCTCATCGTAGTCAGCCGCGAAATCAGCGAAATAGCTTTCCAAAAATACCAAGCAGGCGATGTCTTCGATGATTTGCGGGTATGGTTCTTTTTTTAACCCTCTTTTCCGCAACATTCTTTTGACTTGTTCGATGCTGGATTCATCGTAACCTGTTTGGCGCATAATTACCGCGGTTTTGTCGGCATGGAATGAATATAGGCGGGTGCGCCATTGCAGATAACCCGCGCGCGTTCTGGGATAGGAATCCCGAGGAATCATCCAGCGGCAAATATGCTGCGCACGTGCCGCGATCCGCAATGTTTCGGGCGCGTCAGGGTGCAGTTTTTCCAGCCAAGCCGTCATGCGTTGGCTGTACAGCAATTCTTTTGGGATGGTAGTGCTGTTCCAGGTTTCCTGATTTGGATCTTGTTTGTTCGCTGCGTCTATCAGCGCAATGGTTTGTACAACTCTGTTTTCGGTCATAGGCATTCGAGCTGAATTTGACGGGACATTTAAAATGGAAAGATTAGCGCGGACTTCTCGCGAGAATAACAACTCGCGGTCAAGGGCAAATAAGGGGTGATTTTATACCCATTACGCGCGGCCTTGCCAGTTGCTTTGACCGATTGATCGACATGCGCGCGAGCCTGGTTGTGGTAGTCTACTAATAAAATCAATTTCGAGGTTGATAAATGCACGAAGAACGACTTATTGAATTGGAAACCAAAGTGGCTTTTCAGGAAGAACACATACAAACTTTGAACGATGTCGTGATTGCGCTCCAAAAGCAAGTGGATGCAGTAGAGTTCAGCTGTGACGTGTTGAAAGATAAACTGGATGCACTACTAAAAATTGTAGTAACGGCCGGAACCCCAAATAATAAATTATCTCATTAGGTCAATAGATTGGGGGTTCCCCCGAACGATAATAAGCTGACTAGCAACTATGCAACAGAAAAATGTTTTAGGCGAACCGATTGAAGAGTGTTCGTGCAACCCGATGACTGGTTTTACGCGTAACGGGACTTGCGAATCGGGGCCCGAAGATTTTGGATCACACACGGTTTGTGTTCAAGTTACAAAACAATTTTTGGAATTTAGTCGCTTTCGCGGAAACGATTTAAGCACAGCGATACCGGAGTTTGGTTTCCCGGGACTCAAACCGGGCGATCGATGGTGCCTGTGTGCGGCGCGTTGGAAGGAGGCATTGGAATACGATATGGCACCCAGGGTATTTTTGCGATCGACCCATGAACTGGCACTTCAGGCCGTGTCTCTGGATGATTTGAAATCCAAAGCGATGGATTTGAGCTGACTCTATTGAATCCCTTGGGGGTTTATTCCTCGCCGCTAATGTTGTTCCTGAGCGATGGTTGCATACCCTGCGATTTATGTTCACAGGTCGTTACAGACAACCGACTATTTAGCTCCAACAAAGCAAAAACTTTTCGCATTTCCTTCTATTTCTTTCAAACGTTTTCTGAGTTCCTTGGCGCGTGGAGGATCTCTGAATAAGCCGCCAGCTTCACCCGGGGCGCTACGCATATACGTAAAGGTTTGGGCCTCGGCGTAGTCGTCGTAGTTGATTGAAGCAGCGATTTTGTCGATGCTGCATACGCAGGGGTACAAGGTATTGTAGGTTTGTCCGCCGTTTTTCTGCATGCATTGCAATACGTACTCAACTCGCGCTTGAGTTGGATAATCATTTGCGTTTGAGGCTGATTCAATCGGTGGTTGTGTTGCACAAGCGCTAAGCCCGGCGAGAATAAAGAGCAGCACATAAGTTGTGGGTGTTAATCGTGTTTCGGTCATATTTTTCTACAGGATGTTGGGCGTATAATTGATGGGATTGTGGTTGTAGCGTGTTTACAGTTGTTGATTTAGTTTTCTACGGCAAAGTCGACTATGCCTTTAAGTATACCGTTGATCTTTTCCGAAAATGTATTGATCCTTGGGTCGGGTGTGTCCGTGGGCAATAATCTGGTTTTGACTACTACTTTATCGTTCTCGGTGTAGACAACTACACTGCACGGCATATGACGCAAGGTGTCTGAGGAAAGCTCTAAAAGCGTCTTTGCATGCGTCAGGTTACAAAACTGAATGGTATCATAATTTGGAAACGAGATATTATCGCGTCGTCGAATGACTTTCCCAACCCGGCTATGGCTGGTAATACGGAAATTTTGTTCGGTAATAGCAATTTTTAATTCAGCGAGTACATCATCGTAAGGTTTTTTTGTAATTGTTTGGTAATAGTGAATCGTGTCGGTGGATTGAGTGCTTGGGGTTGCGCAGGCGAGCACAAGGCTACATAAAATCAATAAAGACAAAATTCGCATGGTCCAAACCTAAACAAGGATGACGAAGCTAGGGATTTTAGGGCTTAGTACGTACATCGATCAAGAGATTATCGTTATGGCGGAGAATGGAATAACAGTAACGGGTGAGGTCCTTGCGGGTGGCAGAGCCCGTCGGATGGGTGGCGGAGACAAAGGTTTGATCCAATTTGCCGGCAAGCCCCTGGTTACTTATGCCTTAGCGGCACTCAATTCGGCCACCGATCATGTTTTGATCAATGCTAATCGTAATCAGGATATTTATGCGGCTTTTGGTTATCCTGTGATTGCCGATCATACGGGTGATTTTGATGGTCCGCTGGCGGGAATATTGAGCGGTATGGATTATTGTTCAACCGCGTATTTGTTGACCGTTCCCTGTGATTGCCCCTTGATAAGTGGGCCATCGTTGACTCGAATGATCGAAGCAGTCAAAAACTCCGAAGCGGACTGCTTTGTGGCCAGTGACGGCGATCGCTTGCACCCCGTATTTCTGTTGTTGGACTGCAGTTTGGTCGACAGTTTGAAAGCCTATATGAATTCGGGCCAACGCAAAATAGATACGTGGCTGAATCAACATAATCTTTGCGAAGTTGATTTTAGCGATCAACCTGAAATTTTTCGCAATGTGAACACGCCAGATGATCTGGCGGCTCTGGAATCAGAATATTTAAAGTAATGGTGTCGCTAGTTCGCAATATTCAAATGACGCAGGCCGGTTTGGATGCTTCGCATACAGCAGTTGCTGTGGATGAAAATGGCAATAAGCGCGAGATCGAGTTGGCCGCGGAACGGCCTCTGACCTTATTTGTCGATAAGAAGGAGATCGTGACGTTGATGACCATCGGTACCCATCCAGAGTTATTGACACTAGGCTATCTCAAAAACCAGGGTTTTCTCGAAGACATCGACTGTCTGCGAGTGGTTCAGGTCGATTGGGAAACCGAAGCGGTTGCGGTGGTAACGGATGGAAGCGTTGCGGATTTTGACAGTCAATTGAGTCAACGTACGGTGACAACCGGGTGTGGGCAGGGTACGGTATTTGGCCGTTTGATTGACAAATTACAGCAAATACAAATTGCGCGCGTGAGCTTGAAGCAGTCCACGTTGTATGGCTTGCTAGGTGCGTTGCGGGACTACAACGAAGTTTATAAACGTGCCGGTGCGGTACACGGTTGTGCTTTGTGCTTCGGTGAAAATATCGAATTTTTCGTTGAGGATGTCGGTCGACATAACGCGGTCGACGCGATTGCGGGGCACATGTGGCTTAATGATATCGACGGCAGCGATGCGACTTTTTATACCACAGGGAGGCTGACTTCCGAAATGGTCATTAAGGTGACGCAAATGGGTATCCCCGTGCTGTTGTCCCGGTCCGGCGCGACCCAAATGGGTTTGGATATGGCTAAACAGGCGGGCGTTATGCTGATATCACGCGCAAAAGGTCGTCATTTTCTGGTGCTCAACGGCGCTGAGAATCTGGTTTACGATGTCGACGGGCGATAGTGACGTATAAAACTTTCAAATTGTTCGCGGTTTAATGGCTTGCTGAACAGGAAGCCTTGAACACTGTCACAGTCTCCAGACTGTAGAATGGCCAGTTGATTTTCATTTTCTACGCCTTTGGCTGTCACCTTTAATCCCAAGGCTTTGGTCATGGACAAAATTGCAAAAATTAACGTATTGTCTGGTTTGTCATCCAGAGTTTCAGAAATTACGGAACGATCAATTTTCAAAACATCGACTGGAAATGTTCTGATAAAACTCAGCGACGAATAGTCTATACCGAATTTGCTTATAGCGATTTTAACGCCGAGTTTGCGCACTTGATTGAGTTCTTTCAGAGATTCGGGTGGTGCGTCTATAAATACGTTTTCGGAAACTTCGAGGCACAAGCGGTTCGCCGGCAAATTGGTTTGTTGAAGAATTCTGGAGATCGTCGATAAACAATGCATGCTGTAATAACATTGTCTGGATGCAATGTTTACGGCGATCTCGAGATTGTCTGTTGCGGTGGTTGTCCAAGATCGTGCCGCTTCGCAGGCGTGGTATAAGATCCATTCACCGAGCTTGAGAATAAGATCGGTTTGTTCGGCGATGGGAATGAACTCATCGGCTAAGAGTAATCCCCGTTGTGGGTGTTGCCATCGTACTAAGGCTTCGGCTCCAAGTAAGGCGCGTGTTGACGCCGCGAAAATGGGTTGGAAGTGTAGAACCAATTGATTTTTCTCAATCGCTTGGCTGAGCTCTTTAGCCAGCTTGGCTTTTTCGGCTGTACGGTGGCTCAATGTCAGCGTGTAATAAGCG
>CAZVFR010000255.1:0-4927 GCA_964626505.1 uncultured Methylococcaceae bacterium | reverse complement strand
AGCTTTGCAAATCCTGGGTCAAAGGGCGTGCCCATAGACAAGAGGATCAAGCAGGCATTCAAATAGGACTCGTATAAAGCATCATCGTGTACGTAAGTAGCCACATCACGAGGAAAGGTGATAAAGCGCCTATTTTGAGTTACATCGAAAAGCGCAGCATTGTCTCGCAAGGCTTGACCATTCTGAGCTTGAAGCCAGGTAGTCCAATCGGTTAAATAATTTTGTGCTTGAGCTACAGGCAGGCGCTGATCAATCTGCAAAGCGCCATATTGTACTCTACCATGAGCTACGCCCGGGTCACCTGGCTGGTCATTCCCTATTAGCATAAACTGAGACAGGTAAGGCCCGATCTCAACACCGGGCGATGAACCGCGAAACACGGTTTGGGGGGTAACATCACCATTAACGTTTTTACGTGGCCTTCCGGCATCGCCTGTCAGGTCATAGCCGATCGCATTTAAACGATCTACTGTAGCCAGCACTGAAGGATCCGCCGCCCCCGCAGCCAGTGCTGATATTGGCACATCACGAAGGAGAGCAAGTTCGTATACTTCCGCCATTTCATAAGCTAGTTCAATGTCGCCTAGTGCTGGCGCCGGAGGCATTGTGACAGCCTGTGGGTCGGGGCCTTGCAGTTCGTATACAATACCCGCTGTTGGTGCTTCCCACGCGCGTTCCTTGTCTGAAGAAGCTTTTACGGACGTAGTAAATGGATCGATAAAACCTTCATCAATGGCTGTCCGGAAGGATTCAAATGCTTGCGGTTCCGAAACCAAGCCCGTATTCACATCGTGTTCCAATCCTTTGGTAAAATTCATCGGGTAATTTGCCGATGCATATCGCTGTTCGTCACCGTTTGCCTGGTGCGTTGGATGAGAACGCTCAGCGGCCAATTGAGCAGCAGTCGCTCTGATGTTTAGTGATTCTTGTTTTCTATAGACACTCATTTTTTGCCTCCTTTAAGCAAAATATTTTGACTAGAGCCTGATGTTTATGCACGGCTCCACAATCCCTCAATTAGTATTAAAGATAAGTATTTACGCCAATAATTGAACAACCTCGTTATTAGATGCATAACACGTTTTTACTAAGACAATCGTTTCGAATAACCAGCTATTCCAGCTGCGCGGCAACTCGGCGCAATTTCGAGTAGTCTGCGTTCAGCCGATTATTGGTTATTTGCCTACACAGAATAAAGGCATGAGGAAATTGGCAATATGAACTTTTTCACACGGATTTTGTGAAATATTCACATCAGGTATTCTATGTTAAATCGCGTGCAAAACATACCTGGGATTCGGGTGAAACTGTGTTGAGAAGTTTCCACCCCGGATTGTTTAATATCATGTTGCTATGGTTTTGGCTTGGGTGTCGTCTGCAAAACCTACGCTCAGGTTGACCCGTACATAATCCTGTCCAGCGTGCATGGTCAATACTTCATACGCCAACCCTACGATAACCGTTCACTGTTAGGGCGTGAACGGTTAGGTCCAAGCCTCTACACAAATAAAAACGCTTCTTGTATCCGGTTGGGGCATTTGCCTTTCACAGCCGTGGTATTTGCCGACTTTTATATCCGGGCATGCTCAAACTGCCTAATATTCAAGGCGAAAATATTGGCACAGAAGTTGATACCTGGGTCTTTAAGGGACGATCACCTGGAACAAAAGCCGAAAATATTCCTATTGTCACGGTTGCAGGGAGATAGCGAGCAATTAGAACTCAGCCTTAAATTGACGGCTTTGGTTCCGGTGTAAAACAATTAGGGATTTATTCAATAAACCTAGGAGAAAAAAATGAGGCATACTGGATATTTAATTGGTATTGGACTAACTGCGGTGATCATTGCAAGCGAAGCGATCGCCCATACCACGGTGCTCAAGAAGAACACGCTAAATGACTGGGGAGTAAGAAACGAATTGGAAGGTTCTTCGAGCAGCATTAGTGCCCTGACAATTCCACATGGCTGTTCGTCGCCGGACAGAATACTAGGGCCCAGTCCGGTCAGAGGCATGGCTATCGTTTGGCCCAATGGGCACGATGCTATTGCTATAAACCAAACTACCGGTGACCCGATCGATCTGGCTGATGAAATCGACGGTAATGCGGTTATGAGTCCCAAGCCAGTACAAGATCATAATATTTTTAGAAAGATTTATGTCGCTAAAGGACCGGTATCGACATTCGGTAGCCGCGGAAGCAGCGAAGATGTACGCGCGTTTCACTATAAAGGCGGCAAGCTGGATGTAGACCTTATCGGATTTATGCCGTATCGGGTAAGTTACCCGAGCTTTAAGGAAACCTCTTGCGCAACTGCGATGAGAGTCAATATTGCGGTAGCCAATTATTGAACTCGGCATCCAACTAAGGATAACCGTGCGGACGTTTGGATCGGTCGTTTGACCGGAAAATACGACGACCCGGATGTGGTTTCTGTTGGATTTTGGCCGCACGTGGTGGTCGTTCGTGATTTAGAAAACAATCCTATAGCAGAATCGCGTGGTGACGGTTACACCCTTGAGGTCAGCCCTTCGGACGAGTCGATCGACGAATACCTACCGGTTCGGGGATTTTGGCCGACACATAACAAAGAAGCATGAAGTCGACGCTAATTCTAAAATTTCAGTTAACAAAGACAATACTGACGCGGCATTATCCGTAAGTATTGAATTGTATGCTTTTGGCTTTGCCTTCGTCGAGATTTGACGGGAAGCGCGACATGCCTCCTCAGGTTGCCTTCGGATATTGGCTCAGGGATGGGCCTTTTTTTAGTGAACCATTTGGTTTTGGCTAACCAGCACTAACCCCAACTTTCTTCCGAGCTTCCGCTTCGACAAACACCCGTTTTATAATCGGAAACTCGCTTTTAAGTTTGCTGTCCATGTCGGCGATAGTTGTTTCTATGGTTTCGGCTCGGGTGTCATCCGCAAAATCAACGCTGAGGTTGACCAGGACATAATCCGGTCCCATGTGCATGGTCAATACTTCGTTTACGTACTCGACGCTGGCATAAGCGCCGACTATATTTCGTACCCCGGAAACGAGTGTTGAGTTTGCACTTTCACCGATTAACAGGCCTTTGGTTTCGTAAGCTAACCAGACTGCAGTTCCGCCCAGGATGAGTCCGATGATGATCGATGCATAGCCATCGTAATTGGGATTACCGGTGGTTTGGCCAAGGTAGATACCGACGAATGCTACTATCAAGCCCAACATTGCCGCGGTATCTTCGAAAAGTACAACGAATATGGACGGGTCTTTGCCTTTTTTGACCGCTTCGATATAGCCCCATTTTCCCTTGGCTCGGCTGAATTGAGTAAAGGCGAAATACCATGCGGCGCCTTCGAAGACCATTGCGAGTGCGAGCACGACATAATTTATGATCGGGTTTTCGACTGGTTCGGGCGAAAGGATATGCTGGACGCCTTCGTAGATCGAAACGCCGGCGCCGACCGCGAAGATCAATATCGCCACAATAAAACTCCAAAAATAGACTTCTTTGCCGTAGCCAAACGGAAATTGCTCGTCCGCAGGTTTTTGCGCGCGTTTCAGGCCGAGAAGCAAAAGCACCTGGTTGCCGGTGTCGACTAAACTGTGCACGCCTTCTGAAAACATTGCCGAACTTCCGGTGAGCAGGGCTGCGGTAAACTTGGTAATCGAGACCAGTGCATTACCCGCCAAGGCGGCGTAGATGACTTTCTTGGAAGATGTGTCCATAGCTTGTCCTATTCTGATGATTTAAAGAGGCATTGCCGTCTGAGCAGTTATGGGTATTTTTCTGTTGGCTGAGTATTTACTTTTGATCCAGTTCTGAGAGCTAAGTGCAGGCTTTCCAAAATAAGTGCCATATCACCAAGCTGAGCGCTTACAGTCAAGTTGAATGCATTGTTTCAGTGAGAAGTCCAGGTTAGCGAGAACGGTGAGACTTCCCCCAAAAGCTCGCGAGCAACGCACCGGAAATATTGTGCCAGATGCTGAAAATAGCGCCCGGCAATGCTGTCATGGATGAAAAATATTTGATTGCTAGCGCGACGCTAAGCCCTGAATTTTGCATACCCACTTCTATGCTTACGGTTCGACAGATTTGTGTATCGTAGCCGAATATTCTGGGAATTAGGTAGCCGAGTGTAAGACCTGAGAAATTGTGTAGCGCGACAGCGAGTACGATAATTGAGCCGGCTCGGGATAGTGTCGAGGCGTTAATCGCGACAATAATTGCGATGATCAACACGATTACCAAAGAAGAAACCAGCGGAAACAACGGCCTAATTAACGCAATACCGCGCGAAAAAAGACTATTGATACCAGTGCCCAACAAGACCGGAATCAATACGATCTGGAAGATACTGGTCAGCATGTCCCAAATGGGAACGGGTACAGTTTCGTGAAGATAAAAATATGTGATTGAAGGTGTGGCTACAACCGCTATTAAGGTGGATGTTATGGTCAGCAGCACTGACAAGGCGACGTTGCCTTTGGCTAAATAGCAGATAACATTGGATGCGGTGCCACCTGCGCTTGCGCCGACTAATACCATGCCGATCGTTTGGTCTTTGGACAAGCCCAGCATATTCGCCAGCCAGAACGCCGTAAACGGCATGACCAGGTATTGTGCCGATACCGCCAGGACTATTATTCCGGGCTGCTTGAGAACCGCTAGAAAATGCTTCCAGGTCAAGGTCATGCCCATGCAGAACATGACGACCGAAAGCAACGGCACAATTTGGGGCTTCAAGCTCGCAAAAAGGTGCGGGAAATGGAATGCAATTAGCGAAACCACTATTGCCCAGAACGGGAATAGCTTGATCCATAGTGCGGGTGAAAGAAATTTCATTGTCACTACTCAACGAGCTCTAAAAGGTCGGTGATTGCTCTGATTGCTCTCTGGCAAGAAAAGCAGGCGAGATTTCTTCACCATCATCGACCG
>CAZVFR010000254.1:0-4940 GCA_964626505.1 uncultured Methylococcaceae bacterium | reverse complement strand
ATATAGACATCTCCGTTTTGACTCCATAGGTATTTTTCGCGTTGCATTGCGGTTAATTTTTCCCGCCCACTCAAATAATTGTCGGTTAGACCAACCGGATCAATGTGGCGGAATTCGGAGAAAAACGAAACCAGACCCGCGGAGTCGAAAATCAATGTGGCTTTTTCTTTTAGCCCGGTTTTTTGAAGCGCCGCGGCTATGGGCATGTAATGCTGCTCGTTCATGATTTTAGACCAGGGAAAATAGACCGCGGTCGATCGGGTTGAAAAGCCGAATATCACCAAGACCAGCGCGGAAAATATCCCAATACTTAGAGTTGCCGGTAGGAAAGACAGTCGTTGTTGTAGCTTCTGGATTGAGAATCCCGCCGAAAGAATTATTGATAAAAATAAAATTAGGCCGAAGTAAGCCGGGTATTCAAACCGGCTTGCATAACACACTTCATGAACAGTTGTGGCGAAATAAGCAAGAAACAGAATCGGTGGAAAAACACAGATGGCGAGTTTTTCTATACTCAAAGGTCGGTAAATCCACGCTTTGAGTTGCTGAAAATCGGTTGCAACCAGGAGTAGCAAGACCGGCAAACTGAAATATTTGAAAAGCTGTTTCGCAAAGTCTTTTATATGGTACAGCCCATCTAAGCTTAAGCCTCCCGATTTGATATAAAAGGTGTTGGGCAGGAAATAGCCGTAATAATGATATTTCCAGGCAAAATAGGTTAAGCCGACGAAGAGTAATATTGCATAAGCCACACCGGTGTTTCGCAACAGCGTCAGCTTAGCCTCACGCCATTTTATTAAGGCTAGAACGAATAAAATACCGGCTTCACAGAATAAAAAGAAAAAACCATCAGGTCTGGCCCATAACAAGAAAAGCCCTATAAAACCCCAGCCAACAGCAGTTTTTACTGACGGAAAAGCAATCAGCAAATAGGTTGCGATCTGCGATAGTGCGACCAGCAGCATGAATAAGTCCGTTTCCATGCCGGCAGTGGCATGGATTGCTGATCGCCCATCGAGTATAAAGATGCTGACAAGAAAAATTGCCGGAAACCTTATTGTTCCAACGAACTGCTTGTGACACCAGAAATAACAAGCAATCACGCCGAGAAAGCCAACTACCCCTATAAGTAAAGTATTGATAGCCAGGGGAAGTCCTAGCAAATCGCCGATCGAAAGAAGGAGGATATGTAGTAACGAGGTGAAACCCTCGGCCGGTGGTTCGCCGATGTTCCAGACCAATCCTTCACCTTCTGATAAATGTTGTGCATAACGAAAGGTGATAAAAGTATCTTCCACGAAGTGTCCGCCGAGAGTGAAGCTTCTTCGAACCAGATAATAGAGTCCACCAGCTAGCGTGGCGTAACCCGCTAGTTCATGCCAGGGCAGGTTTTTCAGTTTATTCATAATAGTAACTATTCATCGAACTTAAAAAGTACCTGTAACTACTCATAGTATCCATAGTTGGGCGGGTCACGAAGCCATTTAATGGTTTTTTCCATGCCAGTTTCGAGAGTAATTTTCGGCTGCCAATCGGTATCGTTCATGAGACGACGTGCTGTACCGACCCATCGATTTGTATCCCACTGTCGTTGTTGCATGGATCCCCAGTCCGGGGTTTCATCAATGGATAACAATTCCCGGGTAATTTCGACGATATCGCGAAGTTTTGTTTCTTTACCCGTGCAAACGTTGTATATCGCATCGTTCGGCAGTCCGGCTGTATTTGCGACAGTTAAGAATGCATTTTCGACATCCTCAGTGTGGATAAAATCCCGGGCGATGTCTGGATTGACCAATGCAGGCAAGGTTCCTTGCAAACCTTTTGTGATTAATGTTGGTACCAGTCGTGTGGGTTCTTCCCAAGGGCCATAAACTGAATACAGCCTCAGCGTATGGATTCTTTGAGCGTTTTGCCTTGCTGCGAGCCCGCACCACAGTGTCGCGGACAATTTGGCCCAAGCGTAAGTGCTATTCGGAACCGCAAGACCTTGCTCGGTCGGCGCCTTTTCCTGGAAGCCATACTCCGATGAGGAACCCGCGTTAACGAATACTTCAAAACCTGTGTTTAGGCACGCGTCCAGAAGATTGGCTGTACCCATGATATTGGCATTGGCAATATCTTGGAAATTATCTTGCTCGGAATATGCGCCATGCGCCGCCAAGTGAAATACAAAATCCGGTCGGGCTTGACGGATAGCCGATTCCAGGCCTTCCCGATCAATCAAATTAACCGAATAAATGCATAGTTCGTTAGATATGTCCTGTATGCGCCAGCTTTTATGTTCGGGTCTAAGGATTGCGTGTACATCGTAACCTTCACGGAGTAGGCGCCTGGCTAAGTTTGCACCAACAAAGCCAGACGCTCCGGTGAGTACGACCCGTTTCATTTCCCGGGATTACAAAAAGCTTTTATAATCCAATGCTTCTAGGTAGGGTGCCGCCCATTGTCCGATTTCGGCTTTTTCAGCGGCGCTTAATTCATTCGCTGTAGCCCGGTTTGCTTCGGGTGTAGGAACCCGAATGGTACCCCATGGATAGACTTCCTTGAGTGGCTCGCTGTTCCAAGAAACGCTGCCCAAAGTGGGTGAACGTTCTATTCCGAGTTTTTCACAAAAGTCGCCTAGAACACCTTCGGGATTGGCCATTGTGTCTTCTGTGCGAATAATATGAAATCTATCCGGGTATTTCTGTTTGAATGTCAGTGCATAATACTGATTCAGTGTCCAACCCAACATATACCCGGCCAATGGCATCGGCACGGGACGTTTTTTCGTATCCGCGTAAGCTGACCATGGATTTCGAACAACATGTAAGACGTGAGCATTGGGAAGGTCATCCAGGATTTTGTCACCGTCGACACCGATAATCGGGCTATATCCGACATAAAACGATTGCTCGCTGGTGCGATTAAAATTGCGCCAAGCTTCGAATGTAGATTTATAAAAAGCCGCTACGTTGTTGGCTCGACCGCGGCCCGATTCTTTAATCATGGCTTGGTAAATTTCGCAGCGTTCGTCATCGGAAAAATCGAACTCCCAGTTGCGAAATTTACTTACATTCGGCGTTCTTGATCTAACCTTGCATTCTTCGTCAATAATCGCCTTGTAATCTTGATAAGGTGTCGCGTCCAACGCGAATACCGGCCAACGGTATTTGACCGGAAATGTCGAGCTGAGGTAATCATTTACGAGCTTGGTTCCGGGTTGTGATTCGAAGGGGTAAACGCACAGCTGTGGGTGGCCGTCAAGAAAACGGTGGGTGGTATTACCGCCATTCTCATACATGGCGCCTATCATGACAAAATTAAAGTTACTGTCCATTTTTACTTCCGTTGGTTGGGGTTGTACGCATAGAAAAACTCCTTAACCTTGCGAGAGCTGGGGAGTCGGTGATTATAGGGATAAGGTAAGCTATCTACAATATTCGCGGGTAGCGCTTCGATGGCAAATATTTGATTTCCGGTGGCCCATTGAATACTGCCCTCAGACTGGCCATTTTGAAGATTCACAAAGTGAATGCCACAAACACTGTTTTCGACCTTTAGACCCGGTGCGTATTGGCGGAATCGAGGAATGACCCGCGAGGTACCGACCACAGCATGGTTTCCGCTAAAACAAAGGCCTCTAGTCCACCCTGGAAGTTTGCACACGGTATCAAGTTTTCCGCGGTTTACCAGGCACAATTCACCCATGCCGCTGTTATCCACATAAAGTTTCTTTTTATGCAATCTTGCCGAGTGCGGCCGGGTCAGGCCGGTTGCTATCGGCTCGCGGGTTTGACCCGAAAAGATAACGCCGCGCTCTTTGACCGGGAAATTTTTATGGCCCGGTCTTCGATGCCCGATTTTAGCCGAAGAAGCTGAAAAGAAACAAGAATGCAAATTTGGGCCGCCGGAAATGGAATTGAGTTGAATGTAGTTTAGACCAAATTCCGGTCCACTTGAGGTATCGATGCATTTTGGCCACCAGACTCGTTCAAAGCCACCGTAGGGCGGAAGTTCGACGACTGCATTATGGCCGACCGCGTTGGCATAAAGTTTTTTTCCGACCAGTGACAGATCGTGTATATATAGACTGCCCGGCAAGATTCGGGTGCGCAATGGTGTCAAAGTTTTTGTAGGATTTTGCTTTGAAGTCAGATCTTTTCTGTCAAGTAACCCATCAGTGACGCCAAATTCAATGATCTGGTTAGGATTGCGTGTAGAGGCGACATAGAGGGTGTGTTTGGCTTTATCCCAGGCTATTCCTGACGGGTGAGGCATGGGTAGGTAGGAAATCTTTAATTTCTTACCGTTTGATCCAATTGCGACCAATAGGTGTTCGTATTCGCGTGTGACTATTAGAGTTATATCCAGGTTATGCAGAAGCTGGACAAAATCTCCTTCGACTTCGTACGAGAGTAATTTGTCGACTTCGGTTTTGAAGGCGGGTATGGAGAAAAGCGCCTCGGCCGGTTCCCGCAATTCCTGGCTGTGCTTATCCCAAAGCTCCGATGGCTCCATGCTATGGTTTACCGGTACCGTGATATTTAGTATCCCAATACCGCTGCATTTTTAACGCGCCTATGTACATTTTGAACGCAGACTTCCAATTGGTGGTCGATTTTCCACCGTGGCGGTTCGCGGAAAATATGGGAAGTTCCAGGATTAAATAGTCGAATTTTCGGCATATAACATTAAATTCAAGGTCGATCAGATCGTCGCTGGATTTTAGTTTGAGCAAGGTCGAACACTGGCGTGGAAAGATCTTGGGTGTCCCGTTTATATCCCAATACGACAGATCAAATAGTGCGCGGCATTGTAAATTGTATAGCAGTGAACCTAGACGCCGCACAAAGCTTTCGCGAATTTTACGGTTGGCCTTGATGATGGATTCCGGGTTCGCGACAGCGTACAGAATAGCTAACTGTAATTCTTGCGGTGTTGTTCTGGCGGAATTC
>CAZVFR010000253.1:0-4969 GCA_964626505.1 uncultured Methylococcaceae bacterium | reverse complement strand
CGGAAAAGCATAACCGCGACACCCTAATTGTTCAAGTTATTATTGCTAGGCTCCTTAGTGCCGCAAGTTTGTTGAGCACTGCAAGCTGCTGCCGGCCAATATTCAAAATTCCCTGGTAGGTTTCCAACGCATTATCGCCGACCGGCGCAACCAGACGGTGAGCCGCAATCTGGCTCTCCGCAATTGACAGCATGGCTTGGAGCTCACTGGCTACGGAAACTTGCGATTTCTTGAGTGCCAGAAAAACGCTGCTGGAATCTTTTCGGCCACTGCTTAATTCGCCCGAATAAACAACTGGTTGATTAATTTCTACTGCATTCGGAACAAACCAGGGCAACAACCCAAATCGGCTGGAAATCGTAAATAAAACGCCGGACAAAACTAATAGAACCGATGCACACATTATCCGATACGGTATTTTCGGTTGCTCTTTCTTGGGCTCGACAAATGGTCGCTCATTACTCTCAGTATGATCCGTTAACTCGATAGTATTTTGCACAGTCTCCCTATTCGGCACTGGAATTCCCAACTCCGCATAACGATCAGTCAAACTTGAACAGGCTCCTATTCCACTCTTTGTCATTAACGGGCCAGTTACCTTCCCGTCAGTTATATCGGCTTGCCAACCAAGATTCGCGGATTGTAAAGATTCATCTAATTGCCGCTCACCCGGTAACATACAATTATTCGCGACGATTTCGATAATGTCACGATCTACGACGTGAAGATTTTCCAAGCTAATATGCAATAAGGCAAAACCACACAATACATTGATCAAACCGGGATTACCTTGGGTCAAATGTGTCAATCGCTCCACCGCCTCCGATGAAAACAATGGTACACCGCGATACCCTACAAAGCGCAGTCGTTGATCAATATAGGCGGCTGCTTCATCAACCGAAAGACCGTCAAGACAATACCAATACACGCTTTCGAATTCGCTCAGTGGAGTCTGTCCCAAAACAGTTCTCACGGTCGGCAGACCGATTAATACGAGTTGTAAAAATTTAGATTCATTCCCAAGCTGAGCTACCACCAATAGAACGTCTCTTAAAAGTTCCCGGGCCATATCATGAGCATTGTCAAGCACCACAACGACATGATTTGCAGTCGATCGTCGATTCAAATATGCCTCATTAAAGCATTGCAATTTTTCAGCCGCCGACACACCCCGAAACTCAATCTGTAAGCCCGCACAAATGTTGTTTATAAACTGGTCACGACTGGATACTTTATCCAGGAACACAAATTTGCACCCATCAGAGCTTAAGTCTTTCTCTAAATGCTGTATCAAAGCGGTTTTTCCAATCCCGGAAGTTCCGGCCAACGCTATAAGTCGGCGACCTTCGTAAATCGCTTTTGTGAGACTATTTCCGACACTGCGTGCATTGCCGCCATAAATGAACGTATCCGTCTGCAACTGGACATTGAACGGTAATTTGTCAAAACCAAAATACTTCGCATACATTATTCTAATCCTATATTCAGCATCTCTAAGCATCACTTCTTGTCGGGCGCCGCAATCGGCTAAAACGAGTGATTGCGTCTAAACGGGCTATCGCCAAAGGTCGTAACGCTAAATTTACTAAAACTAACCGTAAATCGATGTTAACTATTCACCCTCATACCCTCTGATAAGAAATACGGGCTAACTGCCACGCTTGACCTGCCATCCGCATGGCGTGTATTTTGTCGTGCATGACAGTTAGTCTTAGGAGATCGCACGATGTTGGAATATGACGAAAAACGTAATTACATCCGCATGGACGCCCACTGCAGGATGACCTACAAATTTCCGCAGTCGGACGAGATAAATGATGCTACATGCGTTAATCTCAGTGGCGCCGGTTTGTTGTTCAATGCGAGCGAAGCTCTGGAACCGGGTATAGCCCTTGAGATCCGTGTAATACCAGAAAACAATATCACCCCGCCAATGAAAGCATTCATAGAAGTCGTTCGATGCACCCCCAACGAAAACGATCAATACGAAATCGCAGCCGCGATCAAAGGCATCAAAGCGGATTGACCCCGTTAGGGCACGCATATTTGTCATACCTTTCTTGATATAAGACAGCATGTACACGATCACCAAAGACGTTTATTTTTGCTACGGCCACCGTTTGATGCACCATCCCGGCAAATGTAAACATCTGCACGGGCACAGCGTCAAAGCTTCGATTACCGTAGCTGCGAAGGAGTTGGACGTACAGGGGATGGTGTGCGATTTTTCCGATGTGCAGCAGGTTGCATCACAGTACATTGACGAAAACTTGGATCACAATTTTCTTCTCCACCGGGACGACCCGCTTTGCGGGATATTGGCGAGTGCAAATGAGAGGTTCCTAGCCATGGATTCACACCCCACAGCGGAAAGCCTCGCTAAAATGATTTTTCTTCATATGAAAGAAAAGAATTTCTCGGTAACCCAAGTCACCTTATGGGAGACCACGAGTTCGAATGCGACGTATTATGAATAGTTCAATTGATCCGTTCGTGATAGCCTCCTAGCATCACACTCACATCGGCTAATCCCTCAGATAAACAATAATTGCATCATTCTACAAGCGAATGTAGTATCTGCATTTTTTCTAAGTACCGTAGCGACTTTTCTAAATGCAATCCCTAAATCCAGTCAATAAATCTTATTGCCTACAGGAGATTTGTGAATCGAATTTCAATAAACTTTTGCGACTGGCGCCGAATCTTTACCATATCGACAAGTCGGCAATCGCCATGGCGGGCGGCAAGCCCGAACTTTACTTGAAAATTCTGGAGCGCAATCCGTACACCCTAACCCTGGAATTAACCCATTGTTTCGATAATGGTTCCGACAATCACCTGGAACCAGCCGTTAAAATCCGTGTATATACCGACGCAAAATCGGCCGAAGTTTTACGCGACCACAAACACCCGCATGTCTCTCATGCATTACGGCACATTACCAACGACCGCAAGATTTTGGATTACAAGTGGTCTATTAACTATTTTCTAGAAAAGTGGCTTAATCATTGTTTGCACCTGGGCTATTGTTTTAATACAGCCGAATCCGTTAAATATGTAACGGTTTAAAATGATTTCCCGGGTAATATCCGAGAACTCCAGAATGTAATTGAACGCGCATTGATACTGACTGACGGCGAGCTCATTACGCGTAACGAATTAACGAATAATCTACTGAAAGCGATAGTTACTCACTAATGTAAGGTACCTTCCATGAAAAGCGCGAAATACACAAAAAACTCCAGTCTAACTGAATCTTTTTAAAAACCTGCTGACGATGAACTTAATAAGCAATCTCAGCAAATTTATTGATTTCTTATTTTTGCGCCTTGAAACAGAACTATTGTTATAAGCAGTTGTTTTATAAAAATATATTTACCGCTCCAATATCGTAGATGCGCCGGGCCGCGTTCGGCGACGCGGCGCATCCGACGTTTCATGCGGCGCCGAAACTATCTTCCACAGCGAAAGCAGAAATCACCGTCACACCGCACTTGCCCGTTAGGCAGTTTGGTGTATTTCGGTAGAGTCTTACTCGTCGCGAATGTCGCGGGACATTCTTTGGGACAGAGTTCATCAGCTTTTCGCTCGGCATCCCGCAAGGCCGCCAATAGCGCCTCTGGCTTTTCGACCCCCGTTCCCCTTCCTTGAACGCGCACATCATCGCCGCAATCAACCTGCGGTTTCACGGGTGGTTGCCCGTCATCACCGTTTTGAGGCCCACACTGGCACCGCGGTTTTGCCGCAGCCAGGTCGAGTGCAGCCAACGCATTTAATACAGCCGTGACCAGCTCGACAAGGTCAGGACGGCGAAGCGCGATCAAGACCAAAATGATAATCAGAATCAATTTGATGATAGTCGATGCCGGCAGACCAACTTCCTCAACAGCTACACACGCCAGGGCAAGGCCGTCGAGAAGGGCGGTGCGTTCATGGGACTGTTTAGGCGTGGGGTAGGCAACAAGCATGTTAAGCAAATCTGACACTTCTTCGGCCGGCATTGCGCCGAGCACGATGCCAATCTTCAGATCGTCCATCTTTGGGAGCACCGCGCGGCCAATTGCTGCGTCCTCCTTGAAACAAGCTGTGAGATCCGAGAGCTTTCCGACAGCGTCTGCAATTTCATGATCAAGCTGCTTCAAATCAGCAGAATCTTTAGCTTGGCGAACCGTGGACTCAACCACGCAGGCTACGGCTCGTTCAAAACTAGCAGCTTCGTTGCCAACGTCGACACCGCGATCATCATCAAATCTCAAAAGCCGCGCACCGTCGGAAAATCATGACGCTGCATCTTGCAGTAATTTGAAATTTTTAGGAAGTTCCGAATTAATAGATGTTTTCATTTTACACACTCCAATTAGTCGATAAAAATAGCTTATAAATCGCGAGGAAATTCTCACGGTATAAAGTTCAGAGCTTGGTTTTCCATGCGCTCTACCTATCAATACGAAGAGAATCTACACGTAGATGGTGAAGAAATTCACACCATTGTTGTGTATTAATTCACTGTTTGTCAGTTGGATAGTGTTAGGGATGCAGGTTCTAAAAAGCGGGGATTTCTTATCGTCGACAATACCGATTACCTTGTGGGGAATAGTCGCCGACACACATAGAAGTACATAATTCACTCGCGCGAAATCATAAATAAGGAGTCCAACAAGGGCACGATCGCGGAGGCCAACAACGGATCACGGATGCTTGCTATACGTTAGCGAGCTTCTACTGTACTGGGGGATATATGGGTATCTTGCCTTGTTTAGCGAAATATTTTGGACCACGGACAGATGAAGTGGGATTGGTTTCAAACACATGGCCAACGACCCGCAACACGTTCGCGTCTTGGTAAAACTCCGCCAACGATCGTGTATAAAGAAATTAACGTTACTACAACCCCAGTTATTCCCACGTTACTACGAACATTCCGCTCGAATTTTCAAGCGAAAGTTTATAATTTATCGCACTTCATAGG
>CAZVFR010000252.1:0-4984 GCA_964626505.1 uncultured Methylococcaceae bacterium | reverse complement strand
AAATACATGTTTCCCAATTCTTGGCGCCAGTGGTAGCGGGTGAATAGTTCGTTATCATGAAAACTCCGCAAAGTGAAGACAATCGGCGGGCACGAATTGATGTTCATAGGGTTAGTCACCTTATCAATGGGAGCGATATAATGATCAAAAATTGACTTAAACCGAGGCAATCCCCGTGTCTGATAAGCGCCAGCAACACAATCGGTACCAACAGGAAACATTTGATGGTCAGATTGATGTGTTTCGCCAGGTCATTGCGAAGGATATTCAAGAACGCATGCGGCGAATCGTTGCGGCTGCTGAATTAGTGCCCGATAACCAGGTATTGGATGTAGGCACCGGTATCGGTAACTTAATTCCGGATTTTCGTTTTTTTGGTGTCACTCGCATAGTGGGTTGTGATATCAGCGCGGCCATGCTCGTTGAAGCCCAGGCGCGATTTCCGGAAATAGATTTCTGGTGTGGTGATGTGATTGATTTACCACAAAAGTTCGGTTTATTCGATGCTGTTTTTTGTAACGCTATGTTCGGTAATGTCTGTAACCAAAGACAAACCCTGGAGGCAATACGACCCCGCTTGACTGTCAACGGACGGATCATCATTAGTCACCCCATGGGAGCATCGTTCCAAGCACGGTTGAAGCGTGAAAATTCGCGATTGGTGCCGCACCTCCTCCCCAATCGGAAAAGACTAAACGAGCTCGTTGGTGGTTTGGCTTTACAGATACACCATTTTTACGATGAAGACCAACTTTATCTTTGTTGTTTGAAACAGTCCAAAAGCTAAAGTGAATCGAAGAATCTGATAAGTCGCTCAGTGGTGAGGCTGTCAAGTTAAGCAAGTTTAGGAAAAAAATGGCTTTGAAATCCAGCTTTTTTCTATCCGGCTAACATGCAACAATGCGGAATATACAGAAACAGAATAATTCCACAAGAGTCTTTACATTCATTGTTAAGGGCGGGGTTCATCGTGTCGAAGCGGTTTTGAAGACAATGTTGCTAGAAAACTCACGAACTGGCTGGGGATGGAGGCTGTCGCTGAGCTTGCTTTTATGCCTGCTTTTGGTTTGCACGATGGCTCTTCCCGGCTCAACGATCAATCCTAAGGAACAATCTATTTGCGGGATCAACGAGCCAATGTACTTTACACAGTGGAGCAACGCTGCGGGAGAACCGGATACATCGCGTATAGCGGAGATCGCAAATATCGAAGATATCTCCCTGACGACCCAAGATGGTCGTATACTGCGTGGGTACAAGCTGAGGGCTTCACAGGAAAAAAGCCGCGGTGCGGCAAAAGGCTATTTGTTGGTTGTACAGGGGAATGCCATGCTCGCGGACCAAATAATTGGCAGTTTTCAGGATTTCGCTTCCAGCGAATACGACGTGTACCTGTTCGATTATCGAGGTTATGGGAGATCGGAAGGTACCCCGAGATTTAAAGCGATATTGAGCGATTATGGCGAGATCATTGATCATCTCGATGCACTTGCATACTCAAAATCCCGATATTATGGCATGTCCTTTGGCGGCGTGGTCCTTGTAAATGCGCTGAAAAAAAAGCCCGGCAACAAGCGAGCGGTTATCGACTCCACTCGCAGTCGATTCTCATATTATGGTTGTCCCGAAGAGTATGATCCGGTCGGAAATCTTCCAGAAGATTGTTCGAATTTCCTTTTCATCGTTGGTTTAGAAGACCGCGTTGTAATCCCGGAAGCATCGAAGGAGTTATTCGATACAGCAAAACGACGCGGCGCATCGGTATTGAAAGACTCAGAATTCGGTCATCCTTTTATGGATAGGGACAGGTCCTTGCACGAGCGGCGGATGAAGGCCGTCAGGTCCTTTTTGTTTGCTCCAGAGGTGTAATTCATGCTTATCTTACAGATTGAGGAGAACAAGAAATGAAATATGGTGCAAAAAATCAATTGATGGGTACGATCACGCGGATTAAGCGCGGAACCGTAATGAGCCAAGTCGATTTAACCATACCGGCCGAATCACCTATGAGTTCTGTATTGACCATCGACGCACTTGATAGTCTTGACATAAATGAAGGTGATAAGGTTAGGGTAGTCGTCAAGGCCGTGAATGTATTATTAATTAAAGAATGAAAAATGCCCGGCATGCCGGCATTTTTCATTGACGTCATCAGTAAAATAGTCCTTGCTACGCTGCTGGCATCTGATTGACGGGATCGCAGTCTCGGAGGATCGCGTGGGTGAAATACATAGACGTATTTCATCAATATCTTTGGATATAGAGGCGATTTTTCCAGGTATGCAGTCGCCTAATTTATATTCGGGCAGGTTCTTAAAGCTGCGTCAGCTCGTAGCCCTTATTTTTCAGTAGCTGCACGATGCCTTCAGGACCAACCATATGCCCGGAGCCGACAATGACAAAGTAACTGCCACCAGTCTGAACCAGTTGGTCTATTTTTGCGGTCATCGAATGATTTCGTTGGGTAAATAACGCATCATAAATCGCTTTGAATGCCGGTTCTGAATCGATGTCCCGAGTTGTCATTTCGAGCAATTTTTGTGCATCGCCGTTCTGCCATGCAGCAAGCATTTCCCGAAAATATTGTGGACCCTGATCGAGTTCGTTCAAGGTTTGTAGCAGTAACTTGTCTTGTTCCAACTTTGAGAATTGACTCAGCAGAGCGATTTGCTCATCGGCTGTTTCGAGTTCCAGAATTGGCTTTTTATCTCTGGCGCCGGTTATAAAGTATCGGTCTATGCCAAGTTTTGGACTAAAACCGCTGTCTCTTATCATTAAGTGCGCCAACGCAAGGGTAATCAACCAGGGTTTTTGCGTCTTTAGAACTTCAAGGTTCAGTTTTTTTCTTGCCGCGACTTTGGACAGCTTTTCCCAGGTTTCAGTTGATACGTGATCTTGCAGCGTTGAGCCGTCATCGTAACTACCCAGTGCCAGCAGTTTTTTTGCTGCAGTGCTAAGTTGTTCGTCGTCCGCGTTAACTTCGACTACGAGTGTATCCGCAGCTTCATACGCGGTGGTGATTACCGGTGCCAAGGGGTACATGTCGGATGAACCCACGTGGATAGAACCCAGCAAGTGGATGGTTGTTTCGTTGGAGGTGGCCTTCCACAAAAAATGTTTGTCGGTATTATTGACTGGCTTAACAGCGTCCGACTCGGATGCCAGTGGGTTGGGTTTCTTTAGACAGGGTCTGTCCTGAAATGTGGTTTGTCCGCTGGCATTTTTACATTTAAAAACGCCGGCATAGCTGTCGGAAGTAACCAGCAGGCAGAGTAGTAGACAGATGCCTATAGATTTGGTTTTTATTGGGAACATTGGGCTATAGTTGGTTTCGTTGCAGTCCATCGGATTAACTAGCCTATTAATTTATTAGTCATGCGTATAACCATAGCAGAAAAGGGCTTGCCGTGACGTGATCTACATAGCCGAAATGAGTTAGAATAATCATCTTTTTATCCACGCCACTATGAGCCAAAACACACCGTCTAATCCTGCGAACTTGTTTTCGTATCGCAAATTTTGGGCAAAACGGTTTGGCGTTGCACCGGTTTTACCACTGTCCAGGTCCGCAATGGACGATCTGGGTTGGGATTCCTGTGATGTGATATTAGTTACCGGGGATGCGTATGTTGATCATCCAAGTTTTGGAATGGCATTGATCGGCCGATTGTTGGAAGCTCAAGGTTTCCGTGTGGGTATTATCGCGCAACCCGATTGGCAAAATATTGATGATTTCTGCGAGCTGGGCAAACCTAATCTGTTTTTTGGGGTGACCGGGGGCAATATGGACTCTATGGTCAATCGCTATACGGCTGACCGGCGGTTGCGATCTGATGATGCATATACCCCTGGTGGCGGAGCCGGCAAGCGTCCTGATCGTTCGGTACTGGTTTATTCGCAGCGCTGTCGTGAAGCATACAAGGGGGTGCCGATTATATTGGGCGGGATCGAAGCGAGCCTGCGTAGAATTGCACACTATGATTACTGGTCGGACAAGGTTCGGCGATCCGTGTTACTGGATGCCAAAGGCGATTTATTGGTTTTCGGCAATGGCGAACGCCAAGTCGTCGAAATTGCTCACCGTTTGGCGGCCGGCGAGCGCGTTGAAGAGCTTACCGATATACGTGGTACGGCGTTTAGGCGCAAACACCCGCCGCAAGGTTGGTTGGAGTTGGATTCTACCGAGATCGACCAGCCGGGTCCGTTAACCCGTCATCAGGATCCTTACCAGGCTGAGCCGAGTGGCTGTTCAACAGCAAATCAAGGTGCAGCTAAGGTCATTAAGTTTCGCCGCTATGTGCGCAATGAGGATCGCTGTCGAACCGTGATACGCTTGCCGGATTATGATGCCGTTAAGGCTGATCCGGTTGTTTATGCGCACGCTTCGCGTGTACTTCATGCAGAGACTAATCCTGGAAATGCTTTAGCGCTTGTGCAAAGGCACGGCCAGCACGAAGTGTGGTTGAATCCACCACCCATACCGCTGACCACGGCTGAGATGGATGGGGTCTACGAACTACCTTATAACCGCTTGCCGCATGGGTCATACGGCGGTGCCAAAATCCCCGCGTTCGAAATAATCCAACATTCCGTCACGATAATGCGCGGCTGTTTCGGTGGTTGTACGTTCTGTTCTATCACTGAACACGAGGGGCGAATTATTCAGAATCGGTCGGAAGACTCGGTAATAAACGAGGTTGAGCGCATTCGAGACACTTCGCCTAATTTTACCGGAGTTATTTCAGATTTGGGTGGGCCCACAGCGAATATGTACCGCATTGCGTGCAAGGACCCGGCAATCGAAGCTGCGTGCCGCAGGCCCTCGTGCGTCTATCCGGGCATTTGCAAGAATCTGGATACCGACCATAGCGCTTTGATCAGCCTTTATAAAAGAGCGCGAACGTTGCCGGGGATTAAGAAAATTCTGATTGCTCCGGGATTACGCTACGATCTGGCCGTGGAATCGCCCGAGTACGTGAAAGAA
>CAZVFR010000251.1:0-5000 GCA_964626505.1 uncultured Methylococcaceae bacterium | reverse complement strand
CCACGCCACGCGCAAATGATTACGCGATTAAATCCGGGTGAAGTCAGGGTCAAGGTGAGTGACACGGAAGTACATGAATTTTATGTGTCAGGCGGTATGCTGGAAGTGCAACCTCATGTTGTGACGATTCTGGCCGATACCGCTATACGTGCCAAAGACATCGATGAGGCTGCTGCCGAGGCGGCTAAAGTGCGTGCCGAAGAAACCTTGTCGGATAAATCGGGTAAAATCGATTATGCTAAAGCCCAGGCTGAGCTGGCCGAAGCGGTCATGCAACTAAGAACGCTTCATCGCCTACGTAAAAAAGGTTCGTAACGTATCCAACGTCAAAAAACTCGACAGGCGTCGTCCAATTTTGGCGGCCCTGGCGGGTTTTTTTGTGTTTAATGCTGAGAGAAGCTATATTCATAGTAGCACCTCAGCTTACCCTCAAATTTATCCGATTACGGCGTCACAAAAACGCTCGGTAGTTACTATTCAGATTGAAATTCAAATTAATAATGAAACTAATCGGTGTTTCATCCAGTTTGACACGCTATTCGTGCGCTTTGTGCATTTAATATTCGCCAAGTTGTCCGATAGATTTTTTCTTGACCTAATGCATTAGGCGTTCTCAGCGAAGGAAAAAATATGCAATTAAATACAATAATTCTTGCCGCGGGACAAGGGACTCGGATGCGCTCCGAGCATCCAAAAGTCTTGCATAAACTGGCGGCGTGGCCGTTGCTTGAACATGTTTACAATTCCGCGCGTTCGGTTCATGAGGGAGAAATTACCGTAATCTATGGGCACGGAGGCGAAAAGGTTGTCACCGCGCTGGCCCATCTGAATGCGGACTGGGTTGAGCAGAAGCAACGGCTGGGCACAGGGCATGCGGTAATGCAGGTTGCTGATAAAATCGACGATGATGATACCGTATTGATCCTCTATGGTGACGTGCCTTTGTTAAAGTCCGAGACCTTAGATCGTCTGATCGGATGCATGGAAAAAACCCAACTCGCGATATTAACCGTTAACCTCGATGATCCTACAGGCTATGGCAGAATTGTTCGCAACCCGGCGGGTGCAGTTGAACGCATTGTTGAGGAGAAAGACGCTAGCGATATTGAAAAATCGTTGCGCGAAGTTAATACCGGAATTCTCGCGGTGGACGGAACAAAACTCAAAAAATGGTTGTCAGCGTTGGATAATAATAATGCGCAAGGCGAGTATTATTTGACTGACATCATAGCGATGGCTGTGGATGAAGGGATCAATGTGGAAACGACCCAAGCGGAATCGCCCGACGAGGTGCTGGGCGTCAATAACCGCCAACAGCTAGCGTATCTTGAGCGGGTATATCAAAAAAATCAGGCGGAAAAACTGATGGAACTCGGCGTTACCCTACGTGATCCACAGCGGTTTGATTTGAGAGGTCGGATCAATACTATTGGCCAAGATGTAGAAATCGATGTCAATGTTGTATTCGAAGGTGAAATTAATATAGGCAATCGTGTAAGAATCGGTCCAAATTGTGTGTTAAAAGATACGACGATCCACGACGACGTGGATGTATTCGCTAATTGCCATATTGAAGATGCAACAATAGGTTCTTCTTGTCGGGTCGGCCCTTATGCGCGCTTAAGGCCCGCTACGGTCTTGTCCGACAAGGTACACATTGGTAATTTTGTCGAGATAAAAAAATCGGACATCTCCAGCGGGTCTAAAATTAACCATCTCAGCTACATCGGGGATAGCAGTGTGGGATCCGGGGTGAATATTGGCGCGGGTACGATTACCTGCAATTATGACGGGGTGAACAAATTCAGAACCATTATAGAAGACGGGGTATTTGTCGGATCTGATACTCAACTTGTAGCGCCGGTAAAAATAGCGAAAAATTCGACGATTGGGGCGGGATCGACTATAACCCGCGATACGCCGGCGGATAAGTTATCGTTAAGCCGGAATAAACAGTTTTCCGTGGACGGATGGCAACGGCCCAAAAAGAGGAGTTAAGGCGATGTGCGGAATTGTTGGGGCGGTAGCTCAGCGTGATGTAGTTCCCATCTTGTTGGAGGGTTTAAGGCGGCTGGAATATCGAGGTTACGATTCCGCCGGTATAGCCGTGATCAACGATCACTCGATCGATCGTAAGCGTAAACTGGGTAAAGTTAATGAATTAGCTGGCTTGTTAAAGAATGAGCCTCTAAATGGATTTACCGGAATTGCGCATACCCGGTGGGCGACTCATGGTAGTCCCAGTGAATCAAATGCCCATCCGCATGTTTGTCGGAACAAAGTCGGACTGGTGCACAATGGAATCATCGAAAATCACGAGACACTTCGCGAACAGCAAACCGGACAGGGGCACGTGTTTAGTTCTGAAACCGATACCGAGGTTGTTGTGCATGCGATCTACGACAATTTGGTGGAAAGTGATTCATTGCTGCAAGCGGTTCAAAAGACTGTTATCTGCTTAGACGGTGCTTATGCCCTGGGTGTGGTAAATACCGATGAACCCGACAGTATGGTTGCTTGCCGTAAGGGAAGTCCGTTGGTGATCGGTGTGGGTATAGGTGAGTATTTTATCGCGTCTGACGTTGCTGCGTTGCTTCCGGTTACCCAACAATTCATCTTTCTGGAAGAAGGCGATATTGCCGAAATTAAACATGACCAACTCAGCATATACGATGAGTCCGGTCAGCCGGTTGAGCGGGCAATTCAGGAAAGTGAATTAAAAGCGGACGCAGTAGAACGCGGTGAATACCGGCACTACATGCTCAAGGAAATTTTCGAGCAACCTAGAGTGCTTGCTGAAGCGTTGGAAGGGCGGTTTAGTGGATTAAAGCTATTGGAGGCCTCGTTTGGACCTAATGCCAGTGAGATATTCGATAAGGCAAAATCCATATTAATTTTAGCTTGCGGAACCAGCTATCATTCGGGATTAGTTGCGCGCTACTGGTTTGAAAGTCTGGCAGGTATTCCTTGTACTGTCGAAATCGCGAGTGAGTATCGTTATCGTCATCCTGTGATGTTGCCGGATACCCTGGTGGTAACGGTCTCTCAATCGGGTGAGACCGCGGATACTCTTGCGGCTCTACACGAAACTAAACGCCTAGGCGCGATGCACTCGCTTACAATATGTAATGTGCAGGAAAGTTCTCTAGTACGCGAATCGGATTTGGTATTAATGACGCGAGCCGGGCCTGAGATTGGTGTTGCGTCGACCAAGGCTTTCACCACCCAATTAGTCTCATTAATGCTACTGGTTATTGCATTAGGCAGGCGCTATAAACTAGATACATTAGCTGAGAAAAGAATTGCCTCACAATTGTTTAGCTTGCCCGCGCGAGTTGAGGACGTACTGGGTCTCAACGACCAGATCATTCAATTGTCGGAGCGCTTCGCCGATAAGCACCACACTTTATTTTTGGGTCGTGGGAGCCATTTCCCCATTGCGATGGAAGGCGCATTGAAACTCAAAGAAATATCCTATATCCATGCCGAGGCATACCCGGCCGGAGAACTTAAGCACGGCCCGCTTGCACTCGTTGATTCGGAAATGCCGGTCGTAGCGGTTGCGCCGAATAATACCCTGCTGGAAAAGCTAAAATCCAACCTGCAGGAAGTGAGTGCCCGAGGCGGTCAATTAATCGTATTTGCGGATGAGACATTGACGGTTAAATCCGATGAGAATACCTACGTGATGACTGTAACGCCCGCTGAAAATGAGCTATCGCCAGTGATATTCACGATCCCGTTGCAGTTATTGTCGTATCATGTTGCGATCATTAAGGGGACCGATGTGGATCAACCGAGGAATTTGGCTAAGTCGGTTACGGTGGAGTAGTGGTCCGATATACCGCGTTCCGCCAACAGATGTTTGATATCTCGAAAGCTTAACGTAAAGCGATGATAAAGCCAGATTGCGTGTCTTACGATTTCGGGTAGAAAATGATATTGCGAATGCTTTTTCATGCGGAGATTATGATTCGTAATCCTTAAAAGTGACAGAACCTACCAGGGCAATAAATACATATCTTGATAGATATTAATACATGGTATATGCTTTGATATCTACTTTGAATTTTGGAGAAGATAAATGCCTCAAACTGCGAAACTTTTTAAAACAGGTCGAAGTCAAGCTGTGAGACTACCCAAAGCCTTTCGCTTCGAAGGTAAAGAAGTTTTCATTCGAAAAGAAGGGGGCTGTGTAATCCTTTCTGAAAAACCTGAATCCTGGGATAATTTTTTTAATTCACCCAACGCTGTGTCGGCTGATTTCATGGTGGAGCGCGTTGATTTGCCCCCTCAAGAAAGAGTATTGTTTGAATGACGCATTATATGCTGGATACTGATATGTGTAGTTACATTATCAAAGAACGTCCGGTTAGTGTGCTTCAGCACTTTCAAGAAGTCGATATGGAAGATATATGTGTTTCTATCGTGAGCTATGCTGAATTAATGTATGGTGTTAAGCGTTCTAGCTCTAAGCGCATCAATCATTCCGTTATTAAGGATTTTACAAGGCATTTAGATGTTATTAAATGGGGTATCGGTGCTGCTGACGAGTATGCAGTGCTTCGCACTGAGCTAGAAGCCAAAGGTACTCCAATAGGTGCTATGGATATGATGATTGCCGCACATTCAAAAAGTATGAATACTGTATTGGTAACGAACAATCAAAAGCACTTTGCGAATGTAAACGGGTTGAAGATCCAAAATTGGGTTTAGTTTGGTGAAAGACAATAATAGAACTACTAGATTTACTTGGTTTTAATAGAAGCGCTCTAAAAATAAATCTGCCCCTTTATTTTATATTTTCTTTATATTTTTTTGCGCGGAGTTCAGTTTCGAACCGAGCGTTTAAACATCGAACGTTCGGTTATATCAGCGGTATTAATACGTGGATCCAAAACATACAAGTTAGCAATTGATTTCAATATCATTATCTGTATACCAACGACAAAGTGATTTGGTCAAGCTCTATCTGATCCATCTAGGGACAGTGTTTCTTG
>CAZVFR010000250.1:1298-5009 GCA_964626505.1 uncultured Methylococcaceae bacterium | reverse complement strand
TTAACGGATGGGTGAAGCTAAGATTTTTTGGTTCCCCTGTGAAACCAATATCTTGTACTCTGTTATCCGCATTGAAGTCACGGATCCAGGTACTTATTTAATCCACTTCAAAATATCACTAAAATCAATTTTTCCACGTGGTTTTCCAGTGGCTTCCGTGTCGATTATCCCAGCTTCCAATTGCTTAACACAGGAGGGAAAATCTTTAAAAATGCGCGCTTCAGGAATGACATCAAGAACCAATGAAACCTTTTTCAGCATGTCCAGAGGCTGCGGCTGAATTCCGGTGATCAATACGGTTATGTTTTTTTCATGCATCGCAAGAACGGCGTCTTCGACCGCGTATAAACCGGTTTGGTCAATATACGGCACTTTTAGCATACGCAGGATGACTATTTTTACATCAGGTAATGCTCTGAGCATAGATTGAAAGGCATTGGCGAAACCAAAAAATAACGGCCCTTCAAAATGTTTGATATAAATTTTATTCGCCAACTCCGCCGGAATGATTGACTCGTCGCTCCAGCTTCCTTCGTCATCGAATTGTTTGATTGATACCAACTCGCTGGTATTTTCAACAAGATCACTCATCTTCTTCATAAATAAAACGCGAGCGAACACCATGCCGACCGCAACGGCTTGAAGCAGATCGACAAATACGGTCATTCCCAGCACTATAAGCATGATCGCGGCATCGGCGCGCGGAACACTAGCGATATGCTTCAAGCCTTTGTAATCGACAATTCCGATTCCGACTGTAATCAAAATTCCGGCTAGTACAGGCAAGGGTATTAGGCTGGCGTATTTCCCCAAGCCTACCAAAATTAATAGCAGCAGCACGCCATGGATAACACCTGAAAGTTTCGAACTGCCACCTGATTTAATATTGACTACCGTACGCATGGTAGCGCCGGCACCGGGTATACCACCAATCAACGCTGCACCGATATTACCATACCCTGGCCGATGAGTTCTTTATTGCTCTGATGTTGGGTTTTGGTCATGTTATCGGCGACCAGTGAAGTGAGTAGCGAATCGATCGCGCCTAAGGCCGCCAGTGTTAGGGCCGGCACAATTATAAAGTTTGGATGCGAAAAATCGATAGAACCTAAAGCATCTAACTGAAGATCCGGTAGCCCTGTCGGAATATCGCCTATTATCGAAACGTTCAACCCCAATAGCGTCGATACTGCCGTAACAACAATTAAAGCAACTAAAGGGCTTGGGACCGATTTGGAAAATTTAGGGAAAAGATAGATCACCGCGATCGTCGCCGCGGCCACCGCGACAGCTGAAGTGTTGATCATCGGCAGCAAATCAGGCAATTGAGCCAGAATATCAGGTATTTTCTTTGGCGATACGTGACCAAAAAATGGAAACAGCTGCAGTATGATGATGACACCAATCCCTGTCATAAATCCGGAAACCACGGGATACGGCATATACTGAATATACTGGCCAACCTTGAATAAACCCATTAGGATCTGGAGTGCCCCGGCCAACAGAAAAATTACTAGGATTGTTCCTAACGCCGCCTCAAGGCTTCCAAGCGCCTCGATCTGGGTCGCGATAACTACCGGAAGACACGACCGGTCATCGGACCGGTGGGACCACTGATTTGTGTCGCGGTACCGCCAAACCAAGCGGCTAAAATACCTAAGGCGATCGCGCCATAAAGTCCCGCAATTGCGCCCATTCCCGATTGCACACCAAAGGCTAATGCCAACGGCAATGCGACAATGCCGGCGGTTATACCGCCGAAAATATTACCTCTAAGTTGACCTGTATTCGATTCACCCAAATTTTCTTTCATTACTTCTTAAAAAATCCCGTACTTATTATTTTGGAAGCGTTTATCAAAAAGTCAGTTGAGCACCCTAGAATTCATAAGCAATTACTTATTACTGCTGATTCTTCCACAGCACTTCTTCACCACCGTTCTGACGAGCAAGTACTCTGGCGATGACAAAAAGAAGGTCGGACAGGCGATTCAGATAGCTTAGAGCGCAGGGATTTATAGGCGTCTCACGCGCCAAGCCAACCACAAGACGCTCGCATCGCCTGCAGATCGTCCGCGCAATGTGACCCACTGCAGCGGCTTGATTTCCACCCGGGAGGATAAATTCCTTAAGCGGCGGCAGATTTGCATTTAATCGATCCAATGCCTTCTCTAAACTATCAACATGATATTGCTTAATCACCTCGTGCCCGGGTATGCAAAGCTCAGAACCCAGATCGAATAAATTGTGCTGAACCGGTTCTAATACGCTACGGATTTCATCGCGAATATCCAGAGCCAAAACCAAGCCTATATGAGAATTCAATTCGTCCAAGGTGCCGTAGGCTTCGATACGTACGCAATCCTTGTCAACCCGGCTTCCGTCACCCAGTGCTGTCGTGCCCGCGTCGCCGGTGCGCGTATAAATTTTGCTAAGCCGGTGGCCCATGGTTCTATGTAAAGCTTAGATCAGCGCGTCGTCTGATACGATGATGCCGTCTTCGTCTACGTAAATTGAGTGATCCGATTTGAAGTTTACGCCCGCAAAGGTCACCAGTATGTCTCTTTCTCCGACCCCACGCTTGCGGCTTTTCAGCGGATGGGTATGCAACGCCCTGACACCCAAAGGCATCCCAGCGATATCACCGGAATCACGGATACACCCGTAAATGATCACACCCTCCCATCCGTTTTCGATAGCCAGTTTAGCCAGGTTATCGCCAAGCAGCGCACACCGGTGTGAACCGCCACCATCAATTACCAATACCCGATTGCTGACCTTTTGTTCTAAAAGCTCTCTGACCAGTGTATTGTCCTCGAATATTTTTAACGTTGTGATCTGCCCGCAGAACGACGATTTACCGCCATAAGCGCGAAAGATCGGCTCTGCAATTTGAAAATGCGCCGTGTCAGAATATTCGTCACACAAATCCGCAGTCTTGAATGCCATCTGTTTAGCCCTACATCTAGAAATATTATTCGGAATCAACTAATCGCTGTTGCCGCTTTTTTAAGAACCATTGCATAATCCAACCCCTGGCTTCCTCGTAACCGTTCCTGACATAGTGCAGCGCATATTCATTATTGAGATTAGACTCAAGTAAAATATGTGCAGCTTTTTTCCCGCAGAACAATATCTGATCATTATTTCTTAGCGGGTAGGCGCTGCTGGGCAGAACCGTAAATTGATCTTCCGAACGCACCACCAAAGGAACACTCGCCAAATGCTTGTCGCGGTCTGACGGATCGCGCAATACATCCCCAAGCAAAACCTTTTCGCCTCGATGAATCGCATCAATGACCGCGATACTATTGTCCTCGTTGATATCGACCGTAATCAGATGCGGTTGAATCCCTCCGACAGTCTCCTGTAGGCGCTCGATCAAGTCCTCGGTAAGATTGTCATCGCGAGTTTCCGCGTCCATCAAATACCTGAATAGGGGCCTCAAAAGCGGCGCAATCATCGAAAATACTATACGTCGCGCAGTGACCAGGGACGGCTGCATAATGATATCGGCCTGGGCGGCATGAAAAGCCACTTCATTGTGGTGGCTATTCTGGCGCACAATCATAAAAATATCGGGATTCAGCGACCGAGCGTTGATCATTATACCCAGATTGTGGCCATCATCATCGGTCCCAACCAATATGCCTACAGCTTCTTTGATTCCCGCTTCACCCAGCGTATTGGATGTCGTGCGACCGCAAATATA
>CAZVFR010000250.1:0-1198 GCA_964626505.1 uncultured Methylococcaceae bacterium | reverse complement strand
ACACAACATTGCCCACATGCGTTGAGCATTACTGAACGGATAGGGTAATTCGCCAAAACCCGTAGTGGTCGCAGTGTAGGTCATAAAATAAAACGCGTGAAAGATGCTCATGTATTGCACTTCACCGTTAATTTCTATACCCGGGATAAGGGTCATTCCGACTACGGCGACGGTATAGACCCACAACAGGGTCATGATCGGTCTGCGCATAGCGCGCAAAACAATCGCGCCGACCCGATTAAATTCTACTGCACCACCTGGCATAGTTAAGACACCATTCCGCTCGAACCTATACGAATCAAAGTACCGACCCGATCATCAAAGCGCTACCTTGGCTTAATGCCGGGTCATCAATGTTTCGGAAACCAACATGACCACTGAAATAACATTGGCGAGCAGCGCGCCCCCGGTCAACGAAATAATACTCCCCATAACATCGGGCGTTAAACCTGTTTGTGTGATGTGTACGACAACGGACCAGTATATCGCCGCGGCCAACAACTGAAGGTCTGCCACCAGACTCGTCGACAACAATACTGCGCCGATATGTGAGCGATCACCCAATTTCAACCCGGTAGCCACAAAATTTACCACAATAACAGCGAACAACTCATACACACTATGATGCGCTGGATTTTCGAATTCGCCTAAAAAAAACCCAAAGTTTAAGGTGAGCGCAAGCACGATAAAGAAACCAAAGATCACCTTCTCAAGGTTCATATCTCATTACTCCACAGATAGAAAAAAACTTAATTGGCAAACATCCACGAACAAAATTCGCTATGAGAAAATTGGAAAGCGCCTTCATAGAGTATTCCACACCGAATACGCCCAAAACGAAGCAGTATTTTACTCTCAGTGTTCAAACGACTACTATTCTAACGATAAATCAGCTTATCCATAATTTGGCTGAGCTCAGTTCTGCAAATTGTACTTTTACATGAACTTTTTGTGGCCCCCCGAATTGAAAGTGGTTCCATTCGATGTTAGTTAGTTATTGTACTCGAAATGCGATTTCAATCGTAACTACTCAGCTTACGCTCAAATTTACCCGATTACGGCGGCACAAAAACGCCTCGAGCGTTTTTGAACAGCCAACGGCTGGCCCCCGAAGGGCGGAACGCATGGACGCGTGAAGTAAATATGCTCATGTACCCCAGTACACTGCGCGTTTTCTCCTTGTACTCGACTAAATTTG
>CAZVFR010000249.1:0-5014 GCA_964626505.1 uncultured Methylococcaceae bacterium | reverse complement strand
TGCGGTGTATCTCAAACAGAAAAAGTCAGGATACTTTATACGCTGAATAAGAGGATTTGTCCAGCATTAAATGTAGTATGTTGATTTATCAGGTAACTTTATAAAGAACGGTTCCGCCGTGAGGGTATTCCCCACCCCTTAGCTTCTCACAGAACCGTACGTGAATCTCTCGGCTCATATGGCTCTTATCATTCAGTCAGTTGGCCCGTAACAGTAACCAATGAATGAACAACACTGGATAACGGGATTTAACCCGCCTTATCCAGCGTTCCGCTCATTGAAAAAACCACAGCAATCCGTCGCGCGAACATAAACACCAATACACTATTGTTGGTCTTTATGTGCCGTGAACTCGACTAGGAAGTTGTCCGACAGCCGATTAATCTACTGTGGGACCCTCGTTATTCTCGGATAGCTTCCTGGGGACTGCGCTGCAGAGGCTCTTTTAAAGGGAGAATCCAATCGGCGTGACCCAGCGTGCGTTTTTCCTTTGCCAAATCGCGTTCAGGATCTAGTAACAGCGCGCGGCGGCGACGGTTTAATGAGCATTTCACATTAGCGTGGACTTCAACATTCGGATGTCCTTTTTCCTTTGCCCAGATATCCGCAAGGTGATGAGCGAATTGGAGGACCATGTCGGGCCGGCAGGTCATCTTGCGGACCTGTTTTCGAGTAAGATAAAGAGTTGGCAGCGTTTCCCAACTCTTATTCGTGAAGGGATCTTTGATCGTAAATATCGCTTCACCTTTCTTGGACCGCAATTTCATCTGCCAGGCGAATCGATGTCCTTCCTCGGTCCAGCTAACATTACCCGGGTAGAGTAGATGCCGCAGAGGTATCAGAATCTGAAATGCTAACCAAAGGGCTAACAGACCGATAATCATCCTCTGCTTAATCCCATATCCTGATAAATTCATGGACGCGCATCCTTCTGCCACATATCGCATTGGCGTACCGGTTGCGCTTCTTGCGTCTCCCTTTAGTTTATCCACAACAGAAAACGCCGTTGCCTTCAGTCTGCGAGGCCAGTCTGACTCGAAGAATATGAGCGTCGCAAACAACGTAAACCACGGAAAAATGCCAATGCTAAACAGGAAGTGGTTCATCGTGTGGAAAATTACATAGAGGGAAAACACCCATATGCGAGTGCGAGGCCACAGTAGCAAAGGGCCGCCGATAATATGAAGTAGGATAACGCCGTAGGCGGCAATGGCGACAACCCAGGTCTCGACAAACAAATATCCAATAACGGGAAAATCCGTGCGTTTAGCTAACCATAGAGACAATGGTTCAAGTCGTAGCCAGTCAGGGTTGATTTTAACGATGCCTGCAAAGACATAAAGGATTTCGAATTGGATGCGAAGGCTCCACACCGTCCATGCCGGTATCGTGTTTGATCGCAATGAGGACCGAAGTAAAGCATCGATTGAAAATGCCCGGTTTGCGGGCAGTACACACATCAATATAGAAACTAGGATAACCAAATAAAAATGATTCAGATAGCGCGTTTGGTCTAGCAAAAACACATAGCCGAAGCCCAGCGTGAAAAGTATCATGGCGACCCTATAAAATAAGCCCACGACAACGAGAAACGCCAATACTCCAAGCACAAAGAAGTGGATATACATACCGTTGCCATCCCACGGTTGCACCCATTCAAAACCATAGTACTTGAAGAAATACCCGGGTTGAATAAAATAGCGTTCAATCCAACCGTGGGTCCAATAGCGCCATACCTCCCAAAGCATTATCAGACCAAAGCCTATTCGAAAGACGACCAGCGATGCTATGTCCACTGGTTGAAAAAGTGCGCTACGCAACATGTTTAAAATACCCGTAAAAGATGTGCGTCACATCTTGATAAAAGTATAGGAACGGATTGGGCGTTTGATTTGATTGGCATTGCATGATGTTAACTCTACGACCACCCAATTTGAAGTGGTCCAATAGATTGGTAAAGAACTAAAGGAATACCAAGATTACGCTAAAAGAGGTTTGGTTACTCGTTCGCAAGTCTTCAGCCTAGAACGACAAAACGTACAAGTTGATGTGGACTTGGCTCAAGCGAGAGTCTCGATCACTTCGACGAAGCAAGAAATTAACGCCTTAAGGCTACCCCCCACAGTCAGGAAAATCTAATCATTGAAGCAAAAGTCGACCCAAAAGACCGGGATACAGTTAGAACGGGACAAAATGCAGAGATTAGATTTACGGCTTTCAATCAACGTAACACAGTACCTGTTCCGGGCAAAGTCATACACATTTCCGCTGACCGCTTTGTCGATAAGTCGACCAACAGTTCTTATTACAACACAACAATAGAATTAACCGAATCGCCTGAAAAAATCCTTAACGGAGCAACCATATTTCCAGGGATGCAAGCAGAAGTAATCATCTTGACCGGAACGCGCACAGCGCTTAGCTACCTCTTAGACCCGATAACCCAAAGCTTTAACCGCTCGTTTAGGGAAGACTAAACAAATAATCTCATATGAACAGTACCGCAGTCGCTAAAAATACACCCGTAAAGAATCAATCGGCAAGTAAGCCAAAAAGCAAAAGCCGACCAGCCGGCAGAACCATACGAAAATGTGAATCTCTGTTGGGTACCAAAGTAGTTTCCAAAGAATTCCCGGGGGGCCGAAGCCGCGATTCGTTCCGCCTGATCCTGGAGCAAGGCGGTACCGTAATCGGCACAAAAAGGCCCAATCAATTTAAAGCTGCCCGAGAAATAAACATATTAAAAACCCTAGCACCAAAAGGTGCGGCAGTTCCAAGATTATTGGCAACCGACAACCACCGATTGTTGATCCAGGAAGAAATTAAAGGCCTGCGCCTGTCCGAAGCAATCAGTCACCGGGAAAAAGCGCAAGTGGGTCGCTTGCTAGACTCAGCACTTTCCGGCCTGAGTAAAATCCATAAGCTAGGTTCCGAAGCCGGCTTTGATAAAGCCATCCAAAAACATGGCACTTCGCTGGACTGGATTGTCAGTTTTTTGGACAGGCCCGCTATCATAGGCCGGTATTACAAGATTTCAGCACCACGACCCAAGTTAGCAAAGCTCGAAGCATTACTCAGCGTACGCACGCCACGCTTTATCAAATGGGATGCGCGGCCTGGAAACGCGATGGTTAACGCAGATCAGGCAGTCTTTTGGATCGACTGGGAACACTGTTGCGCTAGAAACCGTATCGATGACATGGGTTGGCTGTTGGCGGATGAATTTGTTCCTGATCACCCGGAAATAGAAGCACAGTTACTGGAACGTCACCTGCCTGAATTTGCAGATCACCTCAGTGTCGATCAAGCAACGGAATACTTTTATGCTTATGGCGTATTTCACTCAAGCGCACGCTTGGGCTTGATACTCAAATACAAGGAAAGAGGTGAATGGTGGGATTACGACTATTGCCTGAAACGCGACAAAATTGGAATCACTCTAGACAACGCTCTGCGTACCTGTTGCCGAGCCGCCAGATGGGCCGAACAAACACCTTTAACAACTAGGCTAGGCCCCTGGTTCGAATCGATGGCAGAACACATCAAGACGCTTTGATTAAGCCAGGATCAATTTCATAAAGCTGTAGGCAAACCTAGCCCGAATTTCTCACTAGAATGGCTATCTTCATTTCCACAATAAATTTTCATTTCTCGGAAAGACAGCGCTTATTCCACCCGGTCAAACAAAAAAACAGACTAACTGCACAACTATCTTGCGTTCTAGTGATAAATCCGGGCTAGAATCTCAATGCGATACCAAACGTGGAAGGTCGTTGGCCTGCGCAACCCATTTTTCGACTTGAGAAACGGCCGGTACCTGGCGAACCAGTTTTTTAGCTTTGTTGACCTCGGCCATTTTCGCCTGCAAATTTTCTGGTTTGCGTTGTGCCAATTCAGGTACCGTATCAACCCCTGCGCACTCCAACAAATCGGCATATTGCGTGCTCACCCCTTTGATTCTGGTAAGATCCGCACGATTAACCCACTCCAAAATCAGTTTTTCCGATACACCACAACTGTTCGAAATCTCTTTTCGGCCCTTCTTGACACAGCCACGCTCTAGCAATTTTTCCAACGATCCAATTCCTGCTTTTAAAAGTTTCGCGGCATACTTTTCACCTATACCTTCGATATCTGATAATTTTGCCATTGAGGTCTCCCTTTTGAATTAATAGTCGGGCCAGAATCATGCCCTTTCTAAAACGTCATACGAATCACGCTATCTACGCGAATAAGAATGTAGCACAGAACGTATTAAATACTCCAGCACCTTAAACTCTAGCCAGAATTTCTGACCAGAGGACAAGATAACCGAGCAGCGGATTCGTTTTCACAAGAGGTTTTAGCCGAGCGGAGTACTAATAAAGCTTTTCAATTGGATTTTTATGATCGTGGTGACATTTTCGATGGTTTGGCCCGGCGGAAAGAAAAAGCCTTTTGCATTGCGGGTGGGTGCATTGTTTTATGTTGAGAACAACCGGCACATTGCCTATTTCTAGTTGAACCCGCGCAAATGGAATAATATCCCCCTTACGCTTCGGAGTCGTACCTTCCGGAAGGTCATCGATTAATTTTTGAAGTTGTTCGCGAGTATATACATGGAAGCTCAGCTTTGCCGATACCTCTGGGAGAACCTCTTGCGTGCGAAGATCTACGACTTCTCTTGGGAACATTCTTATAAAACTGTATGCGTTACGACAATAAAAACGGGCAGTGCCAATAATATTGATTGCACTCAACGTACATAAATTACAAAAATTCGACCGCCTTCTACTCAATCCTAGGAGCGATTCATATTCTTTTCACCCTTTTCAGCGATAAAACCACCAGCATTATCACAGGTGTATCACCAAGGCTTTTAGCATTATGCCATGTATCAACGACTTCTAAAAAGCCCTTGCCAACTGAAAATATTTTTCACCCTGAAAATAAAAGAGTCCGGTTAAATGATGGGAATCCCTAACTGAAGTTTCCTAGAAATTAAAGCTTGTATTTGATGGTCAATAGGGTATTT
>CAZVFR010000248.1:0-5017 GCA_964626505.1 uncultured Methylococcaceae bacterium | reverse complement strand
ATTTCCCTTGGTAACGCTCTAGAGGTGCTTTATGGCCCCAGGTCAGTAAAAGCGGCGCAACGACGACGTACCCAGTATATCTTCCGAGATACCAGGTATACCAAGTTTCCACAAAGTCTTTGGGCTGAACGAGATCAGTGCTTAGATTTATTCCAACCGCAAAGGTCGCCGAAAAAAATATAACCAACAGGCCAATTGCGCAGTATATTAATACATTTTTAGCAGTATCGAATGGATACGCTTCCGGAATAAAACTTCTGATGAGCCAAGCACACGCTAGAGGCTCCAAGGTACTGATCAGACCGCTCGCCAGTATGGGTAAATACGCCGCTTCACCCCAATCACTGGATACCAATGCGCCAATAAATATAGCCGGCCCAATCCGGTACCCCCAGCGTAATATTGCAGCGATTGCTATACCACTGGGTGGCCACACTGGACTAGCCAAGTTCGGGTCAAGGATTAATAATTGTCCCAACTGAGTTCCGCCGTAATAAGCGACTATTATCGCAACCCAAAGGCCAGGCGCCGTAATACCGGCATCATCGTAACTATTTTTTATTCGCGTCATAATATATATCTCAGTCTGAACTGCCGATAGACGCTAAACTATTGATTACACGCCTTGAATCGGATGAACAGCCTTGGTCTCTGTTAAAACCAACAAACAGGTTGGGGTAGCAAAGTTGACGCCATTAGATAATATTTTCTTTATTTTAAGTAAGTTACGGTATTTCTCAGATCAAACCGACAGGATTTTGTAAAAAAAAGTTACTACTCAGCTTTCACTAGGATTAGATCGAAACTGATTTATTGGCTGTAAAGTAGATAGCCTAAGATAAAATTGGAGAGCAGCAATAAACCACAAATTGTCTGCCAAAAGACCACTGGATTCCGCTGCATCAAGGGTGGTTTTGCCTCCGAAAGAAAATCCGGGTTTGGATTTTGGAGATCGTGGAGAAATTCGAAAATGTCTTCGTGGCGTTTTTCCGGATCGATCGAAACAGATTTCTTTATCGCACCATCCACCCAAATAGGAACCATAGGGTTTAACCCCAGGCTGGGCACATACTGCAATTTTGAAAGTTTTTTCCGGTTGGGTAGTTCCGGCATTTCCCGGCCAAACGGTAGAGCACCATTCAGCATCTCATAGGTAATAACCGCCAATGAAAATAGATCCGATCGCACATCGCCCCGTTGTCCAAGAATATTTTCCGGTGCGGCATAGTTTAATGTTCCGAGAATGGGTTCTTCATCAGGCTGTTGCTGAATTTCAGCTACACCGGCAATCTTTACGGATCCGAAATCTATGACTTTTACCTGATCGTTCTGGTCGATCATTATGTTCTCGGGTTTCAAATCCTGGTGCAACATCTCCAAGCGGTGAAACGCCCGTAAGCCCTTGGTAATTTGCTTAACGGCACTTACGACTTTACTAATGTCGGGTTTGGGGTTGGCATTCATCCACTCTCTAAGTGTGACCCCCTCGATCAGTTCAGTAACATAATAAATCCATTTCTTAGAGCGATCCGTTTCCAAAACAGTCAATACATGGGGGTCATTTATACGCTTATCCGCCCATTCTTCACGCAAAAAATGCTCAATATAGACCGGATCGTCCTCGTAATTTACCGATGGGGTTTTTAGAATAACCCTTTTGTTATTTTGAGTATCGTACGCGATATAGATCTGGGTGCGCTTACTGGCATGAATTTCCGCTTCAACGCGGTATCCATCCAGAACCATTCCAGCTTCCAGCGGTGGCGGAAACGGGCGATTAGCGTTGAGGCGCTTTACTTCGCTGTCATCGGCCAAAGGCAGTGATTCGATGCACACAATCTGACAAGTCAGATTATCGTCGCTCTTATTAGTAATCGCGGCCTTAACCAAAGCTTCAGCGCGTTCTTGAAGATCTTCGTCCCCGTCAGTCAAATATGATTTCAACTCCTTTTCGGTGACGAAATCGTGAACCCCATCGGTGGTCAAAAGAAACATGTCTCCGACGTGCAGCGAAAACGTACGGTAATCAATTTCGAGGTGAGGCTCTATTCCCATGGCACGATTTAAATAACTGCTTCCATCGGGTGTATCGACACGGTGATCGCGCGTCATTTGTTCGAAATTATTTTCTCGCATTCGGTAAATTCTAGAATCGCCGATGTGGAAAATATACGCGGTATTCGATTTAAAAATCAGTGTGCTTAGCGTTGCCACCAGCCCCTTAGCCGACTGATACTTAGAATGGCCGTTGCTATGCAACCAACTATTCGTCGCGGACAAAATCTTTTGCACCGAGTTTTTTACCGTCCAAGAATCCGGGGTACTGAAATAATCGGCCAGAAAACCAATAATACAGGCGCGGCTAGCCTGTTTACCCGCTTCGCTGCCGCTCATACCGTCTGATATAGCGACGGCAATACCTTTGTGAGTCAACTGCGGCTCGTCCGGCTCACTCACCCCATAAAAATCCTCGTTCTCTACCTTAATTCCTTTGTCGCTATGCTGACCGATGCTAATCGCGAGTTTTCCGTCCACAATATTTTCCGCGCCGTTAATAGTCAAAAAGAACTGGTTTGCGTAATTACAAAAACCCCTCAAAACCAGGAGTGGCTTCTATGCAGCCAAGTAGTCCGAACCATGCCTATCCGGTTTGCTCCCAAGGCAGTGGGTCGCATGCCGCGCCATTCGTATCACGCCCCAAGGTGCGCCACACACATAGCACGGTGCGCGCAACCTCATGTAAGCTATAGACGCATTGGGAGGCAACCGGATAGGCATGGTCCGAACTTCCAGTCATCACTCTGATTATTTCGAAATACATTCTGATTCGGTCTCCAAACAACAACACTCAGAAGGTAAGGTTTTTATGGAGATCTCCATCTGCAATAGTTTGGCGATCGTCCGATGTGTTTGTTCACTGGCGTTGCTGGACCAGACCTCCATGGAACCTTGCCGCGACTTATCATTCAATAGACCGTTGTCGGCAAGTCGTCGCGCCAGTTGCTTGGCTACCGCTTCACTGGTATCAATAATTTTAATGTTGGGTCCCGCGATCTGCTGAATATGCGCCTTTAACGCCAGATAGTGCGTACAGCCAAGAACAATTGTATCTGCGCCGCGTTGAATTAGCTTGGACACATAAGCCGTCACCAATGCGCGTGTCTTATCACCATCGATATCCCCTGACTCGACCTGTTCGACAAGCCCGGGGCAAGCTTGAGTGATGACCTCAATATCGTTACCGTATTGTGCGTTAAGACTATCGAATTTGTTGCTACTTAATGTTCCCGACGTTGCTAATATGCCCACCACTCCCGTAGTTGTGTATGCAACAGCCGGTTTGAGCGCGGGCTCCATACCGATTATGGGTAAAGAAAAGCGACTTCTCAATTGGGAAATAGCAGCAGCGGTTGCCGTATTGCAAGCAACAACCAACGCTTTAGCACCGATTCCGGCCAGAAATGCAGACAATGTTAACGCTCTTCGTGCAATATCTGATTCAGATTTATCACCATAGGGCGCATGCGCTGTATCCGCAATATAGACCAAATGCTCGCTAGGCAGCTCGATGCGAATTTGATGCATAACGGATAGTCCGCCAACGCCGGAATCGAATATACCTATGGGCGCTGTATTACACATTCGGAGTATTGTCCGGATCTGTTTGAGAAGCGCGCTGTTTCCATGTATCGATCGTATCTGTGAAACAAAAATTAGGAGGGAAATTTCCTCCGTAATTATAAGCGCGAGTCCGCTTGAGAAAAAAGTTATATCCGCAAAGCGGACAAAACTTGCGATCAGATCTAGGGTATAGAACTCACCTTGTATACATACGGAATCAGCAGCTTTCCGCAAATATTTTGTGAACTTATGTTAGAAAGGTGCTTTAAGTAGATAAATTTTAGAATAAATGTTGCTTATTAAACACGCTGGCTTTATGCTTCCGAATCGCCTGTAGTGTGAATCATCACACCCAAACCAGTTCACCGAATCTAGGTCACCGTGCGAACTGCTTAGTAGCAAGGATTTTTCACTGAAGGCCACGATGATCGCATCGAAACCTGTTTCCACAAATGGATTCCAGATCCCGAAGGAAGAAAATGCCTTGTAGGAACAAAGATCAAGTAAGGGCTTGCCATTCAGGCGAATTGTTCGTTTTCGGCATTAACCGATAGATTTCTCTAACATAACCTCAAAAGGAGGGGAAAATGAAGTCAAAAACTATTATTGCTGCAACTACGTTAAGTCTTATAGTCGCAGTCAGTTTATTATCTGGATGCTCAGAAGAGCAAAAAGAAGCGGCTAAAGATGCTGCAGCCACTGCAGTCGAAAAAACAGAACTCGCTGTAGACGCAACCAAAGAGGCTGCTAGCGCGACTGCAGACGCAACTACCGAGGCAGTAGAAAACGCGGCTGACGCTGTATCCGATTCAGCGACAGACGCTATGGATGCAACTACCGATGCCGCTCAGGACGCCACAGATGCGTCTTCTGCTGCCGTGGACGCAACAATGGACGGCGCTCAACAAGCCGTCGACGGTGCAGCTGAAATGGCCAGCGATGCCGCGGCGAATCTCGAAGAAAATATGCAGCAAAGCATAGATAGTGCGACTCCATAGATCTTTATAGAGCCACGAAAGTGCTTTTAGGTCGACGCTTGTTACTTCGGTAACAAGCGTCAATCGAAGCAGTGCCGTAAATGCCCAGCTAAAAAGCTAAACAAGTCCCTAGAGACCTCCATACGACTAATCAGCGTTACACGTATTTTTACCCAAACCCGACATTGCTGGACACCAAGTCAAATAAGCACTGCCAAGCAGTACAATCCCTAACAGGAGAAAAAAGCTGTTCCCGTAAATCATCGCAATCACAAGCGAAACAGCGCCTGCGCCATAGCGAATTTGTTGATCTTTTTTACCAACATTTTTTTCAAACTTCATGGCTCTTTTTATATCAAAATTCTCAAACTTCATGGCTCTTTTTATATCAAAATTCTCAAACTTCATGGCTCTTTTTA
>CAZVFR010000247.1:0-5018 GCA_964626505.1 uncultured Methylococcaceae bacterium | reverse complement strand
GGTTAAAATGTATTGCAGCGAAAACGATCCAGAATGAGGCCATTTTATCGATTATCTGATGAAATACATCCTTGTATTTCACCCTGTTAGGGTCGCTGCGCGGTCCGAATTAGCTCCAGGCTAATTAGTGAGGCGAATAGTTGGCCTATTTAACGAGAATAATCGGAAAAATGGGCCATTTTGGGGCGTTTGCAGCCAATATCACTTTTAACCAGACAGCCTCTAAGTACCTAGAGACTCACACACGACTGCGGCAAGTTCATTGGCCAATTCATCAACCACATGGCGATCCCGACCCTCAACCATAACGCGTATTAACGGCTCTGTTCCTGATGGGCGCAATAAAACCCGCCCGCTATCACGTAATTTCTCTTCAACCTGTTGTTTGGCGGTTTGAATTACATCGTTTTGGCTAATATCGGTCCGCTCTTTAACTTTAACATTCACCAGTGTCTGTGGATACTTGGTCATACCGCCTTTTAGTTCGTGCAAAGTGCTACCAGTACGCCACACCTCCGCCATCACTTGCAATGCGGATATAATGCCATCACCCGTAGACGTCCGGTCATGACAAATGATGTGGCCCGAACTTTCCCCACCTAGCGTAGCATTATATTGCGCAAGCATTTCCATAACATAACGATCTCCAACTGACGCCCGCTTTAAAACTATACCCAACTCTGAAAAAGCGTGTTCCAGCCCGAGATTTGTCATCAAAGTGCCAATCACCGGACCTTTTAATTTGCCGGCTTCCAAGCGAGATCTAGCGATGATAAAAAGTATTTCGTCCCCATCGACAATCTCACCCAAATGGTCGACCATAATAAGTCGATCTCCGTCACCATCCAATGCAATTCCGAAATCCGCTTGGTGTTCAACCACCGCATCTCTGAGTCGTTCCGGTTTGGTGGCGCCACAATCTTCATTTATATTCAATCCATTTGGCTCGCAGCCAATACGAATGATTTTGGCCCCGATCTCTTGAAATACATACGGTGCGATGTGGTAGGTGGAGCCGTGAGCGCAATCGACAACGATAGTCGTACCGCTGAAATCCATTATGGATGGGATTGTCCCCTTGCAAAATTCGATATATCGAGCCGCCGCATCATCAAGTCGAGTCGCTTTACCTAACTCCGATGAACTGACTGTATCCATTGGCTTATCCAGCCATTTTTCGATCTCCAATTCAACTTCATCCGCCAATTTAGTGCCTTTGGACGAAAAAAACTTTATTCCATTGTCGTAATACGCATTATGTGAAGCGCTGATAACGATACCCGCCTGCGCCCTGAATGTCCTTGTTAAATAGGCAATTCCCGGCGTTGGCATGGGTCCAAGCATTTGAGTATTGATTCCGGCAGCCGACAGCCCGGCTTCTAAAGCCGACTCGAACATATAACCCGAAATACGAGTATCCTTGCCGATCAAAATATGTCCGTTACCATCCCCCGCAAATACTCGCCCGGTCGCCCATCCAAGCTTTAGCATAAAATCAGGTGTAATCGGATAGTCGCCAACCGTCCCACGTATGCCATCCGTTCCGAAAAATTTCTTGCTCATTACTCCTCCATCATATCGAACTGATTCGTAGCACCAAATTAGGTCCCGAGATAGGCACACAAATTTGTGGCAAACCGGGACCGGGGTGTTTCTTCCTTAAACCCTAGTACACCATCAACCATGTTGTGCTAATAAGAAATCCGCAGTGTGCCGAATGGCAATTACCGAAATCATTAAATAACTATGATTTCTGCAAAATTTTAATGATTAGCCCAATACTACAGAAATAATCAAATATTACAGTCGCCGCAAATAAAAAGGTGCCAAGAACAGACGCCCTTGGCACCTCAATAATTTGCGATTTTTCTGACGGGCAAGGAGGCTACCCGAGAATAGAAGTCGTCGCGAGGGAAAGCGGCTTTGAGTCCATTTTTTCGATTAAATGAGGCGAATATTGGGCATATTTAACAAATTTAATCGGGAAAATGGGCCAAAATCCGCTTTTCCGCAGTAGGCTCTCTATTCTCGGATAGCCTCCTAATGCTGCTTGGACGCTGCACCACCTAAAGGTTCATCGGCTTTCACGTCCACCTTAGATGTCTCACCTTGGTCCACCGACGCACCCACCCCGGATTCCGGTGGTGGCGGTGTATTCTGCTCCCAATTCTTAGGTGGACGCGGTTCTTTGCCAACCATGAGATCATCAATCTGGTGACGGTCTATGGTTTCGTATTTCATCAAAGCATCCGCCATCGCGTGCAATATGCTCATGTTTTCATTCAGCAAACGTTCCGCTCGTTCGTAGTTTCGATCAATCAACGAACGAATCTCTTCGTCGATCAAATGCGCTGTTTCTTCCGAAACGGATTTATGTTGTGTGACCGACCGTCCTAGAAAAACCTCACCTTCCTCTTCGGCGTAGGCTAACGGACCCAGGCGTTCGGAAAGCCCCCATTTGGTGACCATATTTCTGGCCATTTGGGTGGCGCGCTCGATATCATTCGAGGCGCCGGTAGTAACTTTCTCAGTCCCATAAATGATTTCTTCCGCGATGCGCCCACCGTAAAGGCTGGATATCTGACTTTCAAGTTTTTGCTTGCTCGCACTGTATTGATCGGTCTCCGGCAAAAACATGGTTATACCCAACGCGCGGCCACGCGGAATGATGCTAACCTTGTAGACTGGATCATGCTCCGGCACCAAACGCCCGACAATCGCGTGCCCAGCTTCATGATACGCGGTCATTTTTTTGTCTTCTTCGCTCATCACCATGGTACGGCGTTCGGCCCCCATAATGATCTTGTCCTTGGCTTTCTCAAGATCTTCCATATCGACCAGACGTTTATCGTTTCGAGCCGCGAACAACGCTGCTTCGTTCACGAGGTTGGCCAAATCCGCACCTGAAAATCCGGGTGTACCCCGAGCTATATACTTTATCTCGACGTTTTCGTCAGCGGGCACTTTTTTCATGTGCACCTTCAGAATCTGTTCGCGTCCGATAATGTCCGGCAGCCCTACCGTTACTTGACGGTCAAATCGCCCCGGTCTTAGTAACGCCGGATCCAATACGTCCGGGCGGTTAGTCGCCGCGATGACGATAACGCCTTCGTTACCTTCGAAACCATCCATTTCGACCAACAATTGGTTTAAAGTTTGTTCACGTTCGTCATGACCCCCACCTAAACCTGCACCTCTATGCCGACCCACCGCATCAATTTCATCAATAAAGATGATGCATGGCGCATGTTTTTTGGCTTGCTCGAACATATCACGTACACGCGAGGCACCCACGCCAACAAACATTTCAACAAAATCTGAACCCGAAATTGTGAAGAAGGGCACCTTCGCTTCACCCGCAATGGCTCGCGCCAACAACGTTTTACCGGTACCCGGTGGGCCGATCATCAGAGCACCCCTGGGGATTTTCCCACCAAGTTTTTGATATTTTGTCGGATCTTTTAGAAAATCGACCATTTCCGAGACTTCTTCTTTAGCCTCTTCAACGCCTGCCACATCCGCGAAAGTCACCTTAACTTGGTCTTCTTCAAGCAAACGCGCTTTGCTTTTGCCAAACGACATAGCACCACGACCGCCGGCACCGCCGCCTTGCATCTGACGCATAAAGAATATCCACACCGCGATCAACAGCAACATTGGGAACCAAGATATGAATATTTGCATCAACAGCGACTGAGACTCCGGCTCGCGGGCTTTAATTTCCACGCCGTTTTCGAGTAGATCATCAACCAAATGTAAATCGTCTGGGCTATAGGTGTTAAATTTTTCACCGGTCCGAGTTACACCCCGAATCGAAGGACCATCGATTAAAACCTTCTGGACCTGGCCGGATTTTACCGCGTCAATAAACTGCGAATATGACATCGACGTATCTACGCCACTGCGAGAACCGAAGTTATTGAATACGGACATCAATACGACCGCGATGATGACCCATAAGATGATGTTTTTAACCATGTCGTTCAATGTGGAACTCCTATCCGGAAGTTGTCCGAATTCGTGAAAAGCCTTCTAATTATATCAGGATATTAATAAGGTTGTAATTTCAGAATCCTTCCCGCACGAAAATTACCGCATCAATTCAGTAAAGTCCTGATGAAATTATATTTTTCAAACCCACAGAAACAGGTAGCCAATCTTTTCCATCCCAAGTTCGTCAATGTAGCAAGCCCGCGTTTTTAAAACTGGCCATCGGATAACTCCCGAATGAATCAGAGCTTCCTGTCGAAATTAACGCCGGATAGCTTGGACAAGTAATCGCTGAAAAATATCTGAAGTATTGTCATTATATTTTGGATATGTGGACTTATATGCCAGATTTAAACCCCTTTGCGAGCAAATATAGCTCCCGGCTGCGTGGACGCGAAGCTTTTGGCTTGCGAACTGTAACCGTGTTGAACAATCGCCTTATGTCTTTGTAAAAAGCATCAAATCCGGCCCCTTGAAAACTCTTTACCAAAAACGTACCACCATCCGTCAAGGTCTGTCGCGCTGTATCCAGAGCAAGTTCAGCAAGATGCATCGATCGCGGTTGATCAATAGCGTCAACGCCACTGGTATTCGGCGCCATATCCGAAACAACCACGTCAAGCTTTGAATTATCGAGGCGATCGAACAATTCGCCCAAAATTTGCTCTTCTCTAAAGTCCCCGCAGAGAAAATCAACTCCGGGGATACCCTCCATCGTTAATATATCCACAGCGATCACTTGCCCGGCTTCCCGCCTCGAGCCATCGCTGCCCAAACTTTGTCGTAAGCATCCTCGTAAACTTCGGCGCTCGAAGAACTTCGAGCTTTAAGAAACGGTGCGGCGGAGCCCTTCGACTCGGCTCAGGGCTGGCGCCCCGCCTGCCTCGGCGTAGCACTGCTTTACGGCAGGGCGAAGACGGATCCACCACCGAACAACCGACTACAGGTGGACCGGGTGCCTGACCTGAGCAATGTCGAAGGGCTCCGCACACGGTTGCCCAGGAGGATCCGAACTCGAAGAAACAGGC
>CAZVFR010000246.1:3060-5056 GCA_964626505.1 uncultured Methylococcaceae bacterium | reverse complement strand
CCCCCCCCCCCCCCCCCCCCCCCCCCCCCCCCCCCCCCCCCCCCCCCCCCCCCCTTTTTTTTTTAATGATACGGCGACCACCGAGATCTACACGAAGTGGTGTGGGATGAAAATGAAAGTACTGCCTTATTGAATGACCGCAATACTAATTTTATGAACCGCAGAAGTTCCACTTTATCTTTGTTTTTGACTTATGCCGGTCGCGAATTTAATTTAACTGAGTCGTCCGGAGAATTGATAGTGGGACGCGGACCTCGCTGTGGACTGGTTATTTTTTCGAATGCGGCTTCCAGGCTTCATGCTACGGTCAGTTGCCAAAACGGTAAGATGATTTACAAGGATCAAAGCACCAATGGCACGTATATTCGTACATTAAAGGGAAAGCGGTCCGCTGACAACAGGGACGCATTCGTTCATTACGAAGAATGGGTATCCGACGGAAGCGGGATGCTGAGTTTGGGAGAACCTTTCACTGAAAATGATCCCAATTTGGTTTATTTTCGTGTCGAGTAATTATAGGATGCCTCTTTTGCCTCTATTCTCTACAAAAAATCACGCGGCCAGATCGCCGTTTTCCACAGACGAAGAATCTATTCGATAGAATGATTTTTGACGTAGTTTCCAAAGAAATCGGCTGTATCATGGCGCAGATGGACTTGGCGTCAAAAAAATGAATCGGCGAAAATTTGCTAAGTCTTTGGCTGTGTGTGCGACCGGTTTGTTGTTAAACAACTGTCACAATCGGGCTTCGCGCACTATACCTTTGGATAAATCAGCAGCAGCGCGAGAACTTTCGCAACACCGTATTGCCAAAATTGAATCCCGATATTTACACAATAGATATGCGCGCAAATTAGGACGAAATGCGGCGCGCTCGGCGGTTGGTCAGGGAGGCCTTAGAAAAGTACACATTATTACTACCAATCGAGGCATTAGTGGGTGGAGCCAATCCTTCTGGCGCGATGAATACTTGCAGAAATTTATAGGCCTGCCTGTTGCCGATTTGTTTGATCTTGAAATCGGCATCTTGGACCATGCCTTACAACTAGACCAGCCGTTGTACGATCTTGTCGGGAATATTCTCGATGTGCCGGTTTATACATTGCTTGGTGAAAAAGGGCCGCAGAGAATACCAATCTACAGCGCTGCATTTTATTTTGACGACTTGGAACCTGCGGGAAATCCCTTGGGTATTGCAAATATTATTGCCGGTTGTCAGCAGGATTACGACACCGGTTACCGTGCTTTCAAACTGAAGATTGGACGCGGATTCAAGTGGATGTCTCCCGCGCAAGGTCTCCAAAGAGACGTTGATGTTACTCGATCGGTGCGAGAACATTTTCCTGATTGCAAGATTCTAGTCGACGCGAATAATGGTTATTCTGTTAAAGGGTTTCTTGATTATCTCACTGCAGTTAAAGATTGTGATTTGTTCTGGATAGAAGAACCATTTCAGGAAAATCGGCCGGGGCTTTTGCAGCTGCGTGAACATATGGACAAACTCGGTTGTACAGCATTGATTGCTGATGGAGAAGGTCGAATAGATAGAGGCGAACTGATGCCCGGTTTCGGTCGCTATTCTCGACGACAGATAGAGTTGTTATTTGCTTTAGCATCGGAAAAACTCATAGATGTATTCTTGTTGGACCTAAATCTCGTGGGTTTTACCAACTGGCGACGAATTATGCCGAAATTGCAGGAGGCCCATATCCTTGCTTCACCGCATGTTTGGGCATCGTCCTTGCGCACGTATTACGCGGCACAACTGGGCGCGGGCGTCGGCAACGTTGTAATGATTGAAGGTATTCCAGGAACGGTTGAGCATGTTAATTTTTCAGCTTATCACTTGTACGAAGACGCAATCGAGCTTTCCGATGCAGCGGGTTTTGGGTTGACGCTGGACGTCTAGTACTTCGACAAGTTTGTATTGATGTAGCCGGAGTCGAGAAGCGGTTAGCTGCTAGGCGCGGGAGCGCTGGACTAGCAGGGCTAATTC
>CAZVFR010000246.1:1646-3050 GCA_964626505.1 uncultured Methylococcaceae bacterium | reverse complement strand
CGAACTTTCCGGTGCAGCGGGTTTTGGATTGACGCTAGAAGTCTAACCCGCATTTCTCACCAGAGGGCTTGTCATTCTGGTGGAAATCCGGGTTAGTTACGGACTTGATTTTAAGCCGTCTGACGTCTTTCTCTTGATTCGTCGTGCAGCGCCGCAGTCAATACTTTTTCGAGCTGACCAAAACTGCTGGCATAGTCCTGCTGCGCTAATGCAATGACTTTGTAAGCTTCTTGTTGGCCGTAAATATGAGTAATATCAACGTTGTTGAGCTTAACGTTAGGCGATTCTTTGTAGGTCAGAAAGTAATGATGCAGCCGGTCGATAATATTTTGCGGGCAATCCTTTATGGATTGATAGTCGCCGTATACACCGTCGTCTTTGAGTACCGCAATGATCTTATCGTCAGCTTCGTCTCCGTCAATCATTCTAAATCCGCCTATCGGGATGGCCTGTAACAAGATGTCACCGTGGCTCACCGTTTTCTCGGTAAGCACGCATATATCCAGTGGATCCTTATCGCCGATAATGTCATGGAGTCCGGTTTTTTCCGCGCAATAGTCGGCGACATCTTCGCCGCAATAGGTTTGCGGAATAAACCCATATAAACAGGGGCAAATATTGGAATACTTTTGTGGACGGTCTATGGTTAAGTGTCCGCTAACCTTTTCCAGTTCGTATTTTACGGTGTCGGTAGGTACCACCTCGATATAGGCTGTTACTAATGCAGGTGCATAGTCACCGATGGGTACACCGTGCCACGGATGGGACTTGAATAGATTGCCCATCATCGTCCATAAAGGTTTGTCGTTTTTCTGTTTCATAGTCTTAGTTTGGATAATTAAACTCGTTCATCGTGGTTACAGGGAATGTGTTGAGATCCGCGCAGCCTCCTAGACTTTATCTATTGGAGACGCTAAGCGATCTATCCCTTCTAAAAGTTTAGTACACTGTTGCAAAACACTAAAATTCCGTTTAGCGTAGGCGGCCGCGATCGGGCCTTTGCTGTGCTTCCAATCCGTATCCAGACTAGTTTTAATGCTTGCTGCAAGCGAAACGGCCAAAGCGTTCATTATCTTGTGTTTCGGGAACCAATAAACCTACGTCGGGATTTACAAAATCGCGCGGGCCGCCCGAATCCGCGCCAATCACGGGCGTTCCGCAAGCCATACACTCGACGAATACCAAGCCAAAGGGTTCGTTGTGGGACGGGAAGCAGCCGACGTCGGCAATATTGAATAAGGTCGCTAATTCGTCCTGGTCGCGCGGCCCCAAAAAATAGGTATGCTTCAGTTTTAGTGAATGGTAGGCTAGGGTTTGGTATTTGAGCTGGTCTTCGGTGGGTCCCGAACCTACGATTAAGGTGGCAATCTTTTGTGCGGATTTTTCGTATTTCTGAGCCGCATA
>CAZVFR010000246.1:0-1546 GCA_964626505.1 uncultured Methylococcaceae bacterium | reverse complement strand
CAGGTATCCACGCCGCTTGCGTTTTCGTAATCGAATATTCGTTCCTGTTTCATTAACGGCAGGAACCGCAATGGATATTCTTCCGGCTTATCGCCGCGTTTTTCATTAGCGAACATCTTCAACGCGGTTCCGTGGACGAAACACACCAGTCGCGGCTTAGGTTTGCCTGCCACGCCTGCGAATCGCATCCCTCATCACTAGCGGGTTAAGGAAGCAGTGGTGTGCGATAATCAAATTGATCGCTTGTCCCTCGGCCGCTTCGGCGCGTTCCATAGAGTCCAGTATTTGCGCTACCAAGCGGTTTCTATACGCGGTGAATTCCACTTCGGACATCGCATGGAACCGATATGAGCTAACCGGTGAAATCGACTCGGCAATGGGGATATCGTGATCCAGCTCGATGATTTCGACGTCCGGGCTGTCTGACTTTTGGTGACGAGACGGATAGATCGAATAACAGCGAGTATCCGGGAGGCTGTTGTAGGCATTGTGATGGGATTCATGCAAAATACCGGAACCTGGAGCGAATTCGCCACCCCGTTGCCAATTGTTGGATCCTATTTGGAATATTAATCGTGTGATTGTTTTGTCCTTGGATGAGAAATGGGGATTAGAATTGAGAAGCAATCTGCTGCTGGATCGTCGATGCGGCCTGTTTAGGGTCTTGTGCATCGCGTATGGGTCTGCCGATGACAATATAGTCCGCGCCGTTTTTAAAGGCTTGTTCGGTCGTTACGATGCGTTTTTGGTCATCGGTAGGGCGATTTTCAACCGGTCTGATTCCGGGTGTTACCACCAGCAGGCGATGATCCAGATCGGCTCTTAACAACGGCGCTTCCAGTCCGGAAGAAACAACTCCGTCGCAGCCGAGCGCCAAAGCACGCCGCGCGCGCGATAATACCAATTGTTCCACGTCGCATTGAAAGCCCAAATCATCTAAATCGCCTCGATCCAGGCTGGTTAATACCGTGACCGCCAATATTTTCAATTGGCCTTTGTGCTGCGCGGCGCTTCTCATAATCGAATCGTTACCGTGAATCGTCGCAAACTCAACCCCTTTGTCGCTGAGTGCCTGCACCGCACGGCCCACCGTAGCCGGTACGTCGAAGAATTTTAGATCGACAAATATCTTTTTATTCCGCTCTTGAAGCCAGCGGATTAAACCGAAATAGTCACCGGACATAAAAAGTTCCAAACCAATTTTATAAAAGGAAACCGTATCACCGAGCGCTTCGACTAGCGCCTTGGCTTCGGGTATGCCGGGGACATCCAGCGCCATGATCAATCTTTCTTGAGTCGGTATAGACTTTGTTGCAGGGTTATAATTCATTCAAATTCCTTGCTGTTGAAGTGCTGTTTCGATGTGCTGGCGTATCTGAGAGGTTAATAGGCAAGCATTCGTCCTATCCCAACTACGGTTTTATGCTGGTTACGCCAACACCTTGCTTGGCGCTCAGGAATCAATTTTAAACCGACACCAAGCAGTTTAGAATAAACAATTTTCGCCTAGCCTTTTCAACGCCTGCTTTTTTCCATGAATACCCAA
>CAZVFR010000245.1:0-5060 GCA_964626505.1 uncultured Methylococcaceae bacterium | reverse complement strand
GGGAATTTTTCTGCCACTGATCACGGTAAACTGCGCGATCCTGGGCGGCAGCCTGTTCATGATTGAACGGGATTATAACTTTAACGAGAGTGTGGTTTATGGCTTGGGCAGTGGCCTAGGCTGGGCTTTGGCCATTACGGCCATGGCCGGTATTCGGGAAAAGCTCAAATACAGCGATATACCGGAGGGATTACAAGGCTTGGGCATTACGTTCATCACAGCGGGACTGATGTCCCTGGGTTTCATGGCGTTCTCCGGAATTCAACTGTAAGGACTTTCCATGCTCGAAGTTATTTTAGGTGTTTTTTTATTCACGCTCATCATCATTACGTTGGTGTTTGTTATTCTGGGTGCAAAATCTCAGTTGGTTGCATCCGGTGATGTAGCCATTCTAATCAATAATGAGAAAACCATTCGCGCGCCAGTTGGTTCGAAGCTGTTGATGGCGCTGGCTGATGCGAATCTTTTTGTTCCTTCGGCGTGTGGCGGGGGCGGTACCTGCGCGCAGTGCAGGCTCAAGGTTTTTGAAGGTGGCGGCGATATTCTACCTACGGAGACTTCATTGATCTCCAAGCGAGAAGCGGCCGAAGGCGATCGTTTGTCCTGTCAGGTGACGGTCAAACAAGATTTGAAAATTCAAGTTCCCGAAGAAGTTTTCGGCGTCAAAAAATGGCAGTGTACAGTGCGTTCCAACGACAATGTTGCCACCTTTATCAAAGAGTTAGTGTTGGAGCTTCCGGAAGGTGAAAATGTTGCCTTCAGAGCCGGAGGTTATATCCAAATTGAGTGCCCACCGCATACAGTCAACTATTCTAATTTTGATGTTGAAGAACGCTTTCGTGACGATTGGGACAGTCACAATTTGTGGCGCTATGTTTCGGACGTAAAACAGGAGGCCGTGCGAGCCTACTCGATGGCAAGCTACCCGGAGGAAAAGGGTATTATTATGCTCAACGTGCGCATCGCTACACCACCACCGCACGATCCGGACGTGGCTCCGGGCATAATGTCTTCGTACATATTTAACCTAAAACCTGGGGATAATGTCACGATTTCCGGGCCGTTCGGGGAGTTTTTTGCCAAAGATACCGATCATGAAATGGTCTTTATCGGCGGTGGCGCGGGTATGGCGCCCATGCGTTCCCACATTTTTGACCAGCTCGGCCGTCTTAAGTCCAAGCGCAAGATGACATTTTGGTATGGGGCGCGTAGCAAAAGAGAAATGTTTTATGTCGACGATTTCGATAAATTGGCCGCGGAAAACGGTAACTTCGAGTGGCATTGCGCCTTGTCCGATCCACAGGAAGAGGACAACTGGGATGGACATACTGGGTTCATACACGAAGTGCTTTTGGAAAACCACCTTCAGGATCACCCGGCCCCAGAGGATTGTGAATATTATATGTGTGGTCCACCGATGATGAACGTAGCCGTTATAAAGATGCTCCAGGATTTGGGTGTGGAAGACGAACACATCATGCTGGATGATTTTGGAGGTTAGTCGGGCGCAGTCCGAATGTGGGGTAATTCGGAGCCTATGCATAGGTGTGTTTCTGGTCTTTATTGGTGCCGCCTGCAGCGATAATCAGCCTGAAGAATTTCAGTTTCGGCAAATTGGCAGCACCATGGGAACGACCTTTTCGGTCAAGATCCCAGTGTTACCGCAAACGGTCGATCAGCAACATTTGAAACAAGAGATCGAGGAGATTCTAACAGACATCAATCAACAGATGTCTACCTATATAGCTGATTCGGAACTTTCCCAGTTTAATCGCAGTCGCGCAACGGATTGGCTGCCGGTATCCCAGGCATTGATAGCGGTTCTATCCGAGGCCTTGGAAATCAGTCAATTGAGCTCAGGCGCATTCGATGTGACAATTGGACCATTGGTGAATTTGTGGGGCTTTGGTCCAGGTGAGATTCAGCAAACTATACCTGCAGACACTCAAATTCAGGCGCTGTTGAATGAAATTGGCTATGAAAACTTGTCGATTCAGCTCGACCCTCCAGCGCTGCGAAAGAGTGTTCCATCGCTCTATCTTGATCTGTCTTCGCTGGCCAAGGGCTACGGCGTCGATCGTGTTGCCAGGCATCTTAATGCGGAGGGTATACACAATTATCTAGTCGAAATTGGCGGCGAACTTAGAGCAAAAGGTAAAAAGCGGGATGGTAAATTATGGCGTGTAGCGGTAGAAAAACCTGAGTCGGATAAGCGCGTGGCAGATCAAATACTGGAATTGAACGATATTGCGGTCGCCACGTCAGGCGATTACAGAAACTATTTTGAACTAGAAGGCGTGCGTTACTCTCATACGCTGGATCCCAGAACGGGCCGGCCGATTACCCACAATTTGGCATCGGTAACCGTATTGAGCGATACTACAATGCATGCGGATGCGCTGGCTACTGCGTTTATGATCTTAGGACCGGAACGAGGATTGCAATTGGCGGAACGTGAAGGTATTCCGGCGCTTTTCATTAGCAAAGCTGAACAGGGGTTCAGAAAATCGCAAACATCCCTGTTTTCTGCGCTAACCCAATAGGCATAAGTATGACTTTGTTTTTTTTGACTCTACTATTGATGTTGATTGTCGTCGCTGTTATGGCCGTTGGCGTTGCATTCGGTAGGGACAGTATTAAGGGTAGCTGTGGTGGTATGAATAACGGCAATTGCGTTTGTATACGCAAGTGCGCGAAAAAACGACAACTTACAGCGAGTGCTGATCAGAGGACAGGATAATCGCAGGGATTGTCATACTGGCGAGTTATGCTGGCTAGACCATAACCGATTCGTCAATCAAATAGGTTATCTGCATCCAGTTTTTTTCTCGTAATTTAATTGTTGTGGGTATATTCTAAGCCTTGGTTAATGATTTTAAACTATCGCTTGTAATCCAAGAAAAATAAAGGGGAAAGAGCATGTTGGCAAAAGCTACCGTCAAAGACTACATGAGTTCAAATCTTATTACGTTCAATCCGGAAATGGACGTATTGGAGGCAATCCAAAAGCTTTTGAAAAACCATATTACCGGTGCACCCGTGGTTGACGAACATGGCAATTTGATCGGTACTTTATCGGAATCGGATTGTATGCAAGTTATTGTGCATTCCGCCTACAATCAGTCTATGGGCGGAAAAATAGCCGACTATATGAGTAAGGATGTCATGACGATCGATATCGATGCGAGCATTGTCGATGTTGCCGAGATATTCGCAAAAAACAGAATTCGCAGCGTACCCGTTGTTGATGATGTTGACATGGTCGGTGTGATAAGTCGTGTCGATGTTTTAAAAGCCCTGGATTGTATGCGTTAACTGCATTATACCCGGTTTGGTCGGACAGCTTCATAGGCCCTTCGAACTCTTCGATAGGGTTAAGTCGGGCTATTCCAGGGGTGGCCGGTGAATCAACCCACAATATATTGGCACGACTACGAAACTTTCGGGGCCGATCCTAGACGCGATAGGGCGGCTCAGTTCGCTGGAATCAGGACTTCTGAAGATCTTGAGATAATTGGCGAGCCACACGTCGTCTATTGTCGGCCCGCAAACGATATGCTTCCGCATCCGGAAGCCTGCTTGATCACCGGAATCACGCCGCAGTTCGCATTGCAAAACGGCGAATGCGAGGCTGAATTTATCCGCCAAATTTATCAACTCCTGGCAGTACCCGGTACTTGTGGAACTGGATATAACAGTATCCGCTTTGATGACGAAGTAACCCGCCATACACTCTACAGAAACTTTTTTGATCCCTACGCACGCGAGTGGCAGCACGGTAATTCCCGCTGGGATATCATCGATATGGCCCGCTTGACTCAGGCATTGCGGCCTGATGGGATTGAATGGCCCAATGATAGCAACGGGTCGCCCTCTTTCCGGCTGGAAGAGCTTTCCGCGGCAAATGGTATCCAACACCAATCCGCGCACGATGCGTTGTCAGATGTCTACGCGACGATAGAGCTTGCCAAGCTGATTAGAACCCGCAACCCTAGACTTTATGCCTATATATACCAACATCGGCAAAAGAAGCAGGTTGCAAAGTTGATAACCCCGGGTAGTTACACGCCGGTGATGCATGTTTCCGGGCGCTATTCGGCAGCCAGTGGATGTATAGCGATGGTCGCGCCGCTGGCGTGGCACCCATCGAATCAAAACGGGGTAATAGTGTACGATCTGTCGAAAGATCCGCAACCGTTGCTGGAGCTCTCCGCGGAAAAGATCAGCGATCGACTATTTACTGCAAGCGAACATCTACCCGTGGGCACCGCCAGGATACCTTTAAAAACGATTCATATGAATAAGTGTCCGGTGGTGGTCCCTGTCAGTACCCTGCGATCCCAAGACGCGGTGCGGCTGCAAATTGATACGCAGCAATGTCTCAATAATCTTGACAAGATCAAGGCGGCCTCTGGATTGGAAGCCAAGCTGGCCAAGGTATTCGGATCTTATCCCGGTAGCGACAGCGGCGATCCTGATCTTATGTGGTACAGCGGGGGATTTTTCAGCGATAACGATAAAGCGGAAATGTCCCGAATTAGGTCGCTTGATCCGCAAGAGTTACGCGATTTTCAGCCTAAGTTTCAAGACAAACGTCTAGCTGAAATGCTGTTTAGGTTTAGATCCAGAAATTACCCAGAAACTCTGAGTAAGGTAGAAATCCGAAGCTGGGACACCTACAGAACCTCCAGAATTCACCAACCCAAAGGTAACGGCAGCATTCAATTCAAAGAATTTTGTGAGATTATTCGGCAGAAACGGATCGATTCAACATTGAATGATAAGCAAAAAACAATTCTCGATGAACTCGAGGCGTGGGGCAATGAAATTGCTTAAGCTTAAAATCGCCACAAACGGCTAAGTTGGTCGCAACCGCGTGCATTTTAGACATGGAAACTGAAAACAAGATGTTTACCGTGGGTTATGCGACGCATGTTGGTTGCGTGCGTGAGCACAACGAAGACAATCACATGATACGTTCTGAGTTGGGATTATGGATCGTAGCCGATGGGATGGGCGGGCACGAATGTGGCGAGATCGCAAGTGCAATTACCGTGGCA
>CAZVFR010000244.1:0-5060 GCA_964626505.1 uncultured Methylococcaceae bacterium | reverse complement strand
CTTTACATCAATGATGACCATGATTCCGGCCGTTCAACGGCGTTGCCGCATACGGGAACACTTTATTGTAGCCAATATCATTTGCATCAACCCGGTCTCCGGCTGGCCCGTTTATTACCAGTGGATTTGTTCTGAGATCACTGATTACCGCGGTAACCGCAATATCTACAACATCATCACCAAAACGCCGTCCATTGGGCCATCCGCCCGGGATGGTGCCTGCCGGAAAGCCCGGTAATCCCGCTTGAACCGAACTGATCAATGTATCGCCACCGAATACGCCCAAGCGCGAAAAGCCTTCATCGTCCGGATTACCGGGGCCACCGCCAGCCAAGCGAACAGGCCCGGTAGAAAGATCGACTTTGATGACATCTGGGATAAAAATACCGGCCAGATCAGTACGATCGGTCAGCAAATTTTCCGGTAAGCCCAACAACGGTATCAATATCTTAGCCAGCTCAGGTTCCAACGCGTATTGGCCGAACAAAAACCCATCGTGCGCGGGTGATGTCCGATTGTAAATATCCTTGTCTCTCAATGCGACCAGCGCTTCGTTGAACAACGTATTACCCTGGCGCGCGACCTGAATCCACCGACCACGATTGCGATCGGGTCTTTCAAGCGGATTGTTACTCAAGATCGAAATCCTGCGGCGACTGGTGGTTGCATAAACGCCGACTACTTGATCCGAGCCACCAATTTTGTCCATAGGAATATTCAAAGCGATCGTATGTACGTTGAATCCACCTTGACTATCAAACGGCTTGTTTGGTCCGCCAAAGGTGAAATCCAGGTCGAATATCGATTGAATGTCCGCGTAAAAACCATCATCGCGCTGACCTGCGAATGCTTGATAATCGTGCTCCATATATTGAACACCTTGGCGCGTGTAGCGATCCAATTCGGAAGGATCATCAACGCCATCTTTAGCGGGATTTTCACCATCGTTCCCCTGGTTGTAATAGGGCGTAACCAGACCTTGGTTATTCGGCGGCACTACACCTTTACCGATTACGCTGCGACGCCCGCGGCGCTTGTTCCTACGATCCACCTTGGTCACTGTATAGGTTTGGGTAAGATTCTGATTTTCGTCATCGACCTCCTCAATGACCCCCAAAAACGCCTGCAGAATTGTGTCTTTGTTTTTGAAGCGCGTCTCAAACTCAAATTGATAGCTGATGGTGGGTCGTCCAGCAGCAAGGTCTTCACCCGTGGCCACGTGAATCTGATAGAGAACGTTGTCATCGAAGCGAAAGGCATTCGGACCGATACCCGGCTCCTCAAACGGATAAACCGCAACGGCTGTAGAAAGGTAATCGATACCACCGTCCCGGCTTACGAAGGCATAAACATCGGTGGTATTTGCCGAGTCATCCAATGTAATCAAAGGTGCATCCATATGGCTGGATGCAAAGGCGGATTGTCCTAGCGCCAATGCCAATGCCATCGAAGCTGCCCCGATGGACAGCTTTTTACATGTCTTCTTCATTAGTATTCCCCTGTAATGGTTAAGAAGTGATCCGGCGCGTTATAGATTGGCCGCCAGATTGTGGTTTCGCAGCTGTATTACTGCAAATCTTGATTGCAAATCGAGTCGTTCTGATGGAAGTAACAAATGCTTGAGCGAAATTGCCGCGGCATAGCGTTCACGCGCCAGACCCGGTAACCTCATCTCGTCCGCAATAACGGCCGCGTGGTAGAGTAGCCGAGCATCCACAGTCCCCTCGGCCAGCGCTTGGGAACTCAACCGATGCGCCTCATCCGAGTACCCATTAGCTCGCAAAGCCCACGCCAGGGTATCCAAGGTGAATACGTCCTGGCGCACTTCGAGTTCCTGACGAGCCAGTGACAACGCCAGCGATGTTTGCTGTCTTGTCGATGCCAAATACATTGCGAAAGACCGTCTATCCTGAAACGCGCCTTTAGTAATCATCTGCTGGTGCATCTTGTCGGCTTGATTCGAATCACCTACACTCAGCAAGGCTTCTCTATAGGTCCACTGATAAAGCGGCAATGGATTAAGATTTACCGCACGTGACAGGATTTGCACCGCTTCGGAATGAGCGCCGCGAGCCATCAGTATTTCACCCTTGAGAAGCAGGGCTGGAGCATAGTCTGGTTTTAGTTCCAGCGCGCGGGAAAGATAAGCCTCCGCGACTTTAATATGATTCGCCTGACGCTCGTACCCGGCGAGTCGTACAAACGACCATGTCGCGGTTTCTTCACCTTTGCTCGGGACTGCGCCTACAACCATGTGCATTAACTCGATAGCGCCCGGCAAATCACCTTTAAGCCAGCGTAGATGAGCAGCACGAAAATAGGCCTGTGGACCGGGTCGTTGATCAAGCATTTGTTGATAAGCTTCGGCCGCATCGGATAACGCGCCTTGTTCCATCAACGCATCACCTAACAAAGCGTAATCCAGCCATAAACCGCGCTGATCAACCAAGGCCTGTGCGATTTTTTCAGATTCGTTGAAGCGGTGTAGGTTGTGCAACACATGACCAAGCAAAAGTTGCGCCTGAAGATTATTTGGATACCTCTGGTCCAAACATAAAGCAGTTTGTTGGGCTAGCTTGAAATAACCCGGATCGAAGCTGGTGCGCGCTTTAGAGACATAAGCCCAACCCAATCGCTCCAGGTAGGCATCCGGTCTGCGTACCCCGTGGGATAATTCCTGATAGCGTAAGATATCTTGATCGATCGGAGACTCCCCTGCGTGCTCGGCCAATGCAACCTGGCAGGGATTCAAGGTTTGCACAGCAGCTTTCGGAGTTGCAGCCTGAGTCTCGGGGTTTATCCAGTCATCGTTCCAAGCAAATAGAACAAGACTAACGACACTCAAGCTCCAAATTGCAATGCTTACTTTCTGGTCAAAGAATATTTTTTTTAATTTCATCATCCACCCCGATTTGTTCGATTTATTGGATATACGAACTGAACCGGTCAAGCGGATTCAAAAAATTTGTTTTGCTGCGGAAAGCTTATTCAGGATTTCTCACCGGATGGCAAGATGGGGGGTAGAGGCGTTGAATTTTGGCATTCCCCCACCGAGCAACAACAGGTGCGGTACTTCGTACTGTTGCAGCGCTTGTCAAGTAGCCTCGCTAACTTCGGCAGCTAACAGTGTAAGGGCTATCTGAATCACTCAATGAGCTCGAAAAACGCTAGTTTGGATGCTTTCTTATCAAACGTAAGAATGTTGACGCAACCTGAAGATTTTGCGGAACAACCGATCAAAATGTCGGCAAGATCCACTGTTGATTGTCGTGCCGAAAAAATGAAATCCTGGATCGCTGGTTGTGCTTCAAACTTTAAAGTCGGCATAAGTAACAACTCGCTGAAAGCAGCGAGTATTTCGTGTTCCGGGATTTCGTACACAGACCCCAAAACCCAAATTGTCTCAAGCACAACCAACATAGGGACAAAAAGAACTTCTTTATCGGCCTCAGCTTGTTTAAATAACTCATACACTGCTGCAGCTTGCTGCTCGTCGTCTTTAACGAGGAAGCGTACAAGAATATTGGTATCCAGAGCCCTCACTGAAATTTAGTGCGTACTTTTTGTTTGATTGCCGCATCCATATCATCAATGCTAACGACTTTCCTTCCGGGCTTCTGTAAGCTACCAAAGACTTCGTCAACTTTCTTAGTAATTGGCCTTAGAATTACCTCTTTGTTCTCGGTAACAATGAACTCAATCTTATCCCCCGCATTCAAACACAATGATTTTCTGACTACTTTAGGAATCGTCACCTGCCCTTTGCTGGTCAGCGTAGTAACTGGCATAAATATTTTCCTTACATTTTTATAAAGTATTACTTAATGGTAGGACAATATAAATTGTGGATCAAGCTTTTCCAACCGCGCATGGCGGTAATAGCCGGTCAGGAATTCTTAGCCGTAGAGCAAGAGAACTAAAGATGCCACGACCCATTTCCAAAAGGCTATTTATCTGTCTGCTTTTTTTGTTGATCGTATCGCCCAGTGCGGCCAAGGAAATCGAATACCATCTGGTCATTTCTCACCAAACGGTCAATATTACCGGTGAGGACGTACAGGCCATGGTTATTAATGGAGGCATTCCCGGGCCAACCCTGTATCTCACCGAAGGTGACCGGGTCAAAATCAGGGTAGAGAACCAAATGGATGTCGATACCTCCTTACATTGGCACGGTATTTTGCTGCCGGACCGGGACGATGGCGTACCTTATCTGACGACTCCGCCGATAAAACCTAGCAGTACCCACATTTTTGAGTTTCCTATCATTCAATCCGGCACCTACTGGTATCACTCGCATACCGGATTACAGGAACAGCGAGGCGTGTACGGCTCGATTGTGATTCATCCGAAACACCCGCGTATTACAACGGACCATGATTATGTCCTGCTATTGTCGGACTGGACCGACCAGAATCCGAACGAGATTATGCGCACCTTGAAGCGTGGTTTTGACTGGAACGCTTTGCAAAAAGGTCAGCTACAAAGTCTGACCGGGGCGGTACAGAATAATGCGGTCAAAGACTGGCTGTATCGCAATTTCTCCATGTCACTACCCGGTCCGGATATCTCGGATGTCTATTTCGATGCGTTCCTCGCCAATGGCAAACCCGCCTCGTCGCTGAATGCCAATGCCGGAGAAACAGTTCGCGTAAGGATCATTAACGGTTCATCGTCCAGCTACTTTTACCTTGAGTTTGCCGGCGGCGAGGGTAACCTTCGTATCATCGCGGCTGACGGCCAAGATGTCGAACCGGTGCAGATTAATCGTTTTCTGATCGGTGTTGCGGAAACCTACGATATTCTACTCACTGTACCCCGCAACGGTGCCTATGAATTGCGTTCCACGGCCCAGGATGGATCAGGCCATGCCTCGTTATTCATTGGAACGGGCCGTAAAATTCTCGCGCCGGATGTACCCTATCCTGAGATCTACACCCGCATTGACTTCAGCAAACTTCCGTCACCTTACCTACCAGGCAGTAAGATGGGCGGCAAGACTTATCGTATGCAACCGGGACGGCCACTGGCTCCGTATTCCAAGTTGCGTTCCCGAATTT
>CAZVFR010000243.1:0-5066 GCA_964626505.1 uncultured Methylococcaceae bacterium | reverse complement strand
TGACTCACTACGATTGTTGACCAAAGCTTTACGGCCATTGCCGGAAAAATTCCATGGATTGGCCGATCAGGAAATCAAGTATCGGCAGCGCTATCTTGATTTGATAATGAGTGGTGAAACGCGGAAAACGTTTCACATGCGCTCAAAGATTATAAGCTATATCCGGAATTTTCTTACCGCCAGGAATTACCTAGAAGTCGAAACACCGATGATGCAGGCTATTCCCGGCGGAGCGACGGCGCGGCCATTTACAACCTTCCACAACGCCTTGAATATGAATTTATTCCTGCGCATCGCGCCGGAGCTTTATTTGAAGCGTCTGGTGGTTGGCGGATTCGAAAAGGTTTTTGAAATCAATCGTAGTTTTCGCAATGAGGGTTTGTCCACACGCCACAATCCAGAATTTACCATGTTGGAGTTTTATGAGGCCTACGCGGAGTACACGGATCTTATGAATCTGACCGAGGCCATGCTGCGGGGTTTGGCGGATGAAGTCGCGGGCGGAATGCAAATCACCTATCAGGGTCAGCAATTCGATTTTGCAAAACCGTTTCAACGCTTAACCGTGATTGAGTCCATATTGAAGTTTAATGAGGTTTTGAAGGCCAGCGATCTTCAAACCCTGGAGTCGGCTAGGAGGGTCGCTCAAGAGCTCAATATACCCTTGAAGGATTCGTTCGGTCTGGGTAAGGTCCAGATCGAAATTTTCGAGAAAACCGTTGAACACCGTCTTATGCATCCGACCTTTATTACGGCTTACCCGGTTGAGGTTTCGCCTTTAGCCCGGCGCAATGACGATGATCCCCACGTGACGGATCGCTTCGAGTTTTTTGTGGGCGGGCGCGAAATCGCAAACGGGTTTACAGAATTGAACGATTCTGAAGATCAGGCCGAACGGTTTCGCAAACAAGTGCAAGAAAAGGATGCGGGTGATATGGAGGCCATGCACTTTGATGAGGATTATATCGTGGCTTTGGAACACGGTATGCCGCCCACGGCAGGTGAGGGTATCGGTATTGACCGTCTGACCATGCTGTTTACAGATTCACCATCGATCCGCGATGTCTTGTTATTTCCGCATATGCGGGCGAAATAGTCCGCGTCAGTCTGGTGCTCGAATTCCGGATAGTATTTATTGGATAAGAAACTCGGTAAAAAAGATATCTTTCAATTTACCGTTGCTGGCGTACTTCTCCAAGGTTTTCTGCGTTTGCTTCAACGCTTTTTGACGAAGTGTTTCGCGTTGTGCGGAGGATCTCAATTGATCCACAGTGTGGTCGCTGAATAACATAATTAGCGAATGTCGTATGGCGGGAATGTGGGTTTTAATGGCCTCCAAATTTTCGGATCCTTCGACCATTAGCTGAATGTCGGCGCGTAAATAACTCCTTCTGCCGCCCTGTAGATTAACCACAAATTTGGGTGACAGCGGTAGGTATTCTATTTTTTTTTCGGTCGCGGCATCCTCTTCACTGTGGGCCATACAGCTGATAATCGAAAGGATTAACAAAATAGTAAATTTACGCACGCGCTACTCCTTGGTTCTAAGTTGTTTATATAAGCTGTATTTGGCTTCGAAAATTGCTTTTGCGCAACACTTGGTTGTTGGTAAATTTTCTTTGCTAGGATTAGATTATAGATCAAATGATATTTGTTAATATTTCATCTGCAGAATTTTTGCTCTGCTATGTCATACCGTATTCCTGTAAAGTACGCTGTTTGTTACTTCTTGTTCAATGGTGAGAATAATAGATTCATTAGCTAGAAATTAGTGTGGGATAATCGTCAAGTTTCAGGAAAAGAGTCGATACAGCAATATGGATAACGCATTGACCATGGGATCTTTAATGGTGGATCTCGAAGGTTTGGCTGTGCATCCCTCTGAAGTTGCCAAACTCAAGCATCCTTGTACGGGCGGGGTCATACTGTTTTCCAGAAACTACGACTCGCCCGAGCAAGTCACATCACTGGTTACAGAGATCCGATCAATACGTGGTGCGGAGTTCTTGATCGCAGTTGATCAGGAGGGCGGGCGAGTACAACGGTTTTTGGATGGTTTTACTCGATTGCCACCGGCATGCAGGTACGCGGAAGTGGATGCTGATGGTTATTTGCAATCTATTAAGGTTGCCGAGGCTTCTGGATGGTTGATGGCAAGTGAATTATTGAGTGTGGGTGTCGATTTTAGTTTTGCACCAGTATTGGATGTAGATTGTGGCATTAGTTCGGTTATCGGTGATCGGTCTTTTTCACGAGATCCTGAGGTTGTGGCTCAGATGGCGTCGGCCTTTCGTAAAGGCATGAGGCGTGCCGGAATGGCGGCGATAGGTAAACATTTTCCGGGACACGGAAGCGTAGCGGCTGATTCTCATCTGGACTTGCCGCTTGATGATCGAGAATTATCGGTCATACTCGCTGGCGATGTGTTGCCGTTCAAGCAGTTGATCGATGAAGGGCTGGAGGGCGTGATGCCCGCGCACGTGGTTTATTCGGCCGTAGACTCAAAACCTGCCGGTTTTTCTGAATATTGGATCAAGGATGTGTTAAGGAAGCAACTGGGCTTCCATGGTGCTGTCTTTAGCGATGATTTGAGTATGGCGGGTGCCGAATTTGCGGGTGGGTTTGTGGCTCGTGCCCAGCTGGCATTGCGAGCCGGCTGCGATATGGTCCTGGTTTGCAACCGTCCAGAACAGGCCGAACAGTTGCTGGACAAGCTACCGTCGGCTACGACTGAATCGACCCAACGCAGATTGATCAAACTGCGGGGGAGGAATCAGTTTTCTAGAGCAGAACTATTGCGAAGTTATGAATGGCGCGAAGCATCAACGTTAATCGAAAGTTTGGAAGGAACGGGATGACCGATCTAAAAGAAATTCAACGCGTAAAAGCCGAAGCCGATTTACTTTTTTCGGAGCAGACGGTTGAAGCAGCCATAGCGGATATGGCACAAGCTATCTGCGAAACTTTGGCGGAATCGAATCCATTAATGTTGTGCGTGGTAAACGGCGGCATACCAATTGCGGCTCAATTGATGTTGCGCTGCGATTTTCCGATGAGCAACGATATTATTTATGCGACCCGCTACCAGGGTGAAACTGTGGGTGACGAGATTAACTGGTTGGCCAAGCCGCAACAGTCGATGCTGGATAGAACCGTATTGATTGTGGATGACATTTTGGATGAAGGATTTACGTTGAAAGCGATATGCGACTATTGCAAAGAAGAAGGTGCAGAAAGGATTTTTACTGCCGTGCTGGTGGATAAGCAAATCGGTAGAGAAAAACCCGTGCAAGCCGATTTTGTTGGACTGAGCGCGGAAAACCGTTATTTATTCGGATATGGCATGGATTATAAAGGGTATCTGCGCAATGTCAGAGGAATCTATGCCAGCAATGCAGAGTAATGACACTGGGCCCAAATTATTGGCGGTAATAGGGGGGTCGGGTTTAACCCGGCTCGACGGTTTGAACATCGTTAGGCGGGAAAAAATTACCCCCGATTTTGGTATTCCATCGGCACAATTATCGTTCGGAAAATTTGATGGCCAGGATATTGTGTTTCTGGCCCGGCATGGCGACGATCACAGCATACCGCCCCACAAAATTAACTATCGGGCTAATATTTGGGCACTCAAGACCGTTGGGGCAAAAGAGATTATCGGTGTGGCGGCAGTGGGCGGTATAACTCAGTGCGCGGCACCCGCTAAAATCGCCATACCGGATCAGTTGATCGATTATACCAGTGGCAGAAATTGTACCTATTATCATGGGGCTGAAAGCGGAGTGACGCATATTGATTTTAGTTGGCCCTATAGCCGTGAAATTCGCGCCAAGCTTTTACGTGCGGCGAGCGAAATTGACATTGATGTCATGGCAGACGGTACCTATGGTTGTACTAATGGACCGCGCTTGGAAACCGCCGCGGAGATTTCACGTATGGAAAAAGATGGGTGCGATCTTGTGGGTATGACCGGGATGCCGGAAGCTTCTCTGGCCAGAGAAGCAGGTCTTGAATACGCGTGCTGCGCAGTCGTCGCGAATTGGGCTGCCGGGAAAACCGATGCCGAAATAACCATGCAGGAGATTGAACACAATCTCGCGCAGGGACTCGAAGAAACGTTGTCGCTACTGGCAAGTTATGCGCGTTTAAGCACTTAATCTGAATCTGTCCTTTAGTGATTCGACGTCGTATTGTGTGACCTGTTCAGCAAGTCTACTTGCCGTCTTGCAACGTTTCCAGGAGTTGAACGACTAAATCCTGTTTTTTGTCGAGAGCCTCAAAATCACCCGCGAACTGTAATTTGTCGGGTCCGTCCAGTTTGTATCGATTCGGTTGTTTTTGAACGAGTTCGATTATTTTTTCCGGATTGATTTTCGGTTGTGAAGTGAACAGGATGCGGCCACTCGACGGGCCAACTTCAATCTTCCGTATACCCAACTCGCTGGCCGAAAGTTTAATCTCTGTAATTGCAAACAGGTTTTTAGTGGGGTCTGGCAGTAAACCAAATCGATCGATCATTTCAACCTTTAGTTCCCAAAGTTCTTCCGGATTAATGGCATTGGCGATGCGCTTATAGAGCACCAAGCGGGTGTGAACGTCGGGCAGGTAATCATCCGGAATCAATGCCGTGGAATGTAGATCAATTTCCGGCCCGGTTTCCATAGGCGCCTCCAGATCAGGTTCACTGCCGGATTTCAATGCGGAAACAGCCCGTTCCAACAATTCTGTATATAAAGTGAAACCGATTTCCTGTATTTGCCCACTTTGCTCATCGCCCAATAATTCACCCGTGCCACGAATTTCCATATCGTGCGAAGACAACATAAAACCCGCACCCAGACTGTTGGATTCCTCTATGGCTTTAAGTCGCTTAATCGAGTCGGCCGTCATTAGCTTTTTCGGCGGCACAAAAAAATAGGCGTAAGCCCTATGGTGCGAGCGGCCTACCCGACCACGCAGTTGATGTAATTGTGCAAGTCCAAGTTTGTCAGCTCGGTTAATCAATATCGTGTTTGTACTGGGAAGGTCTATACCGCTTTCAATAATGGTTGTGCAAACTAAGAGAT
>CAZVFR010000242.1:0-5075 GCA_964626505.1 uncultured Methylococcaceae bacterium | reverse complement strand
AACTGGCCATGTAGGGTAAACACTTCCAGTTTGTCAGTGTCTTTGTGGTATAGAGAAACAACACTTTTCTTTTCGGTTTCCAGATCCTCAAGCTTAAATAGTAGGTTGACTAATCGATCGAAGCGTTCGTTCAAAGGTTTTTGCTGCTGCAGGATTTCCAGCATGCGCGTACGAATTATTCCGGATTCGGCCTCCAGTTCCAATAGGGCTTCCTTGGCGACCAGATCAGGCATAAGTCTCGCTATAGCATTCCGCTCGGTTTCGGCCAGTGGTTTTGGCTTGGTACATTGCATTGTCGGCGCACTCGATAAGGTCGCTTGATTTAAATTTATCGATCCATCCGCTGGAAGCGGTTGCGTACCCAATGCTGATAGTGACTACGGATGCAGTCGTTGATTTGGTGTGTGGGATTTCCAGGTTTTCTATAGCCTTGACCAGCGAACTTGCGATATGTTGAGCGCCGACTCTGGGCGTACTAGGCAGCACAGCGACAAATTCTTCGCCCCCGTACCGTGCGAGTAGGTCTGCGGGTCGTTTCAGAATTTCGCTTAACGTTGTTGCTATTTGTTGCAGACAGTCATCGCCGGCTGGGTGTCCATAATGGTCGTTGTAGGCTTTGAAATGGTCAACATCGAGCAGTAACAGGCTCAACGTGGAATTTTCACGGATAGCGCGCTTGTATTCGCGCTCGAAGTAGTCGTCGAAGCGTCGTCGGTTTGCAATCCCGGTTAATCCGTCCAACTCTGAAAGTTGTTTTAGTTGCCTATTGGCTTCCTCAAGTTCTTCCCGCATTTTGGCGATGCGTTCCATTGCGGTTAATTTAGCATTCAACACGATGCGACTTACGGGTTTAGTGAGATAGTCATCCCCACCCGATTCGATACCCTTGACCAGGTCTTCGTCCTGAGTCATCGCGGTAATAAATATAATCGGTATCCAAGTCTTCCATTTTTCGCACACGGATCTAATGCGCAATGCGGCTTCGAAACCGTCCATATTTGGCATCATAACGTCAAGTAATACCAAGTCTGGTTTTTCTTCCTTGAAAGCTTTGACGGCTTGCAGACCATCTTCTACCGTTATAGCTTGGTGCCCGGCGGTTTCGATGTACTTCCGCACGATCATCAGATTGGTCGGGCTGTCGTCGGCGACAAGGACTTTCATAACTGGAATTGATTAAGGTTTGGTTGGCGTGATATACAGCAAAGTTTAGATGATTGTGCATGCTTTTAAAGTTTTCTCGAATTAGGACAGGATTCTCTCCCGCGTTTTTTTCTAAGGTCAGAAAGTCTTTTGTGAAAAAACTTCTGTGCGATCCTATTGTCCTCTGGTCAGAAATCCAGGTTAGAGGTTAATATGCAGTACTCTAATTCGTTCAGGGGATATTTTGTACGCAACCTTTCGAAATTTGCTCGGTTTGGGAGTCCTTTCCACATTGCTGTTCTATTGCGGACCCAGTATTAGCCAGCCATCGCTGCCGACCACTAGTAAATCCAAGATTGTTATGCTTGGCACCGGCACGCCGAACGCCGACCCGGATCGAGTCGGCCCTTCGCTTGCCGTGGTTGTGAATGACACACCTTACCTCGTGGATTTCGGTCCCGGTGTGGTACGTCGAGCTTCAGCAGCCTATTATCGTGGTATTGAGGGACTACAGGTCCGAAAGCTTAAAATGGCATTTGTGACGCATTTGCATTCGGACCATACGGTGGGTTACGCGGACCTTATATTGACCCCCTGGGTTTTGGGGCGTGACGCTCCGTTACACGTATACGGACCCAAGGGTATTGATAAAATGACCCGGCATATCCTTGCAGCGTATCAGGAAGATATAAAGCTTAGAATCGAAGGCCTGGAACAGGCTAATCGTACCGGCTACCATGTGATTACCCATGATATTAAAGTAGGCAGGGTTTATACGGATGCTAATGTCAGCGTAGATGCCTTTCCCGTAAACCACGGGTCATGGTCGCATGCATTCGGATTTAAATTCACTACGCCAGATAGAACAATCGTTATTTCAGGTGATTGCAGACCCAGTCCGAGTATCATAAAGAACTGTTCCGGATGCGATGTTCTTATTCACGAGGTCTATTCGGCCGCCGAGCTCGAAGTTTGGCAAGACAGGAATCCATCTTGGGCTAAATATATGCGAAGTTTTCATACATCGACGATAGAACTTGCACAACTTGCGTCCCAAGCCAAGCCTAAGTTGCTCATTTTGTATCACCAGGTAACCAATATTTCTGATGAACAATTGCTAGAAGAAATCCGCGCTCGCTATAGCGGACAAATTGTTTCGGGTAAGGATTTGGATGTTTACTGATGACACACCCTAGCCGTTCGAGGGGTACAAGTACCATGAAAAAAAACCAAACGCTAAAAACAGTTGCTGGATGGGTGATACTATTTTTTGTTTTAGCTGGGATTACGATTTATTTGTCCGCGACCGGCAAAATTACATTCCATATAGCGTTGCTGATGTTGTTCGCGTTGCTGGGACTGTATGTGGGTTTTGGCGTGTTGATCGCGGTTTACCGCTTGGTCAATAAGCTCTGATGGACAGGTTTTTACCGGGCAATGACTGGTTAAATTGGCTGCAGCTTTGCGTACGCGACCATGAGCCATTTCACGCCAACCGCTTCAAAATTGATCTGCACCCTTGCCTGGCCACCTTCTCCCTCGTTTTGCAGGACGATGCCTTCGCCAAATTTTGCGTGTTGGACGCGCTGGCCTAATTTCAAGCCTGTGTCCGTATCCTGCGTGACTAGACTTGATACACGCGGACGGGTGATTTTGCTACGCAATCTGACTTCTTGCAGTTGGTCGCTGGGAATTTCGCGCAAAAACCGAGATGGGCGTGGAAATGTTTCGCGGCCATATAGTCTGCGTGATTCTGCGTAGACTAGATTCAATTTTTGCATGGCACGCGTCATTCCTACGTAGCACAAGCGGCGTTCTTCCTCCAAACGACCAATATCTTCAAGTGAGCGTTGTCCCGGAAACAGGCCTTCTTCCATGCCGGTCATGAATACTAGTGGAAATTCCAACCCTTTAGCTGAATGCAAGGTCATAAGCTGCACGCAATCCTCGAAACTGTCGCCCTGGGTGTCACCGGATTCCAGCGCCGCGTGTGCCAAAAACAAATCGAGCTCGCTTAGTCCGGCCTCGTTTTCACCGTCAAAGTCGAATTGTCGCGCCGCATTGACGAGTTCTTCCAGGTTTTCAACGCGCGCTTCCGCTTTTTCGCTCTTTTCATTTTTGTACAGCTCGATTAAGTGGCTTTGCTCGATGACTTGGAGTGTTTGATCGTCCAGCGATTGACCTTCGCATGCGTCCGATAATTTTTCTATTAAGGACAAAAATAGACCGAGTGCGTTTTCCGCGCGTGGGGTCAATGCCTTGTGCACCAACAAATCGTTGGCGGCTTGCCAAAGCGGTATCTGTTGCAGTCGGGCAGCATCGCGAATGGTATCCATGGTACGGGTTCCTATGCCGCGAGTCGGCACATTTACGATGCGTTCGAACGAAGTATCATCGTTACGATTAGCAACCAACCTTAGATAAGCTAGCGCATTTTTGATTTCAGCGCGATCAAAAAATCGTAGCCCTCCGTATACCCGGTACGGGATGCCACCGGTCATTAATTTCTCTTCGAATAGCCGTGACTGTACATTGGAACGGTACAAAATAGCTGCATCGGAGCGGGAATTGCCCTCCGTGATCCATTGGCGAATCCTATCGATCACATAGTTGGCCTCGTCGAGTTCGTTGAATGCGGCGTACAAATCAATCGGCTCTCCATCACCATCCTGAGTCCAAAGTTGTTTTCCCAAGCGACCGTCGTTTTTATCGATCAGAGCGTTGGCAGCATTCAAGATATTGCCGGTGGATCTATAATTTTGCTCCAATCTGACTAATTGATGATTTGGAAATTCTTTCCTGAAGCTGTACAAGTTCTCGACTTTTGCGCCGCGCCACCCATAGATCGATTGGTCGTCGTCCCCAACGACAAACAGATTTTTTCGTTCACCGGTGAGTAGTCGAAGCCACGCGTATTGTATGGTGTTGGTATCCTGAAATTCGTCAACCAGCACGTGCCTAAAGCGATTTTGGTAATGGTCTAATAGCGCCTTTTGATCGCGCAAAATTTCGTGGGCTCTGAGCAAAAGCTCAGCAAAATCCACTAGCCCCGAGCGTTGGCATGTTTCTTCGTAAGCCTGGTAGATGCGTAGCATTTGGCGTTGAAACGGATCGGCGGTTTCAACCAGATGTTTGGCGCGCCGCCCCTCGTCCTTTTGTTCGTTAATGTACCATTGAATTTGCCGGGGTGGCCAACGGGATTCGTCCAGATTCAAAGATTTCAACAAGCGCCTGATTAAGCGGTACTGATCGTCTGAATCCAGGATTTGAAAGGTGTCGGGCAGACTGGCTTCGTCAGCATGCCGACGCAAAATACGATGTGCCAGGCCGTGAAAGGTTCCTATCCACATGCCGCTGGCCGAGTGTGCCAACAGAGTTTCGACCCGCCCGCGCATTTCCATGGCAGCCTTGTTGGTGAATGTGACCGCAAGAATCCCAAACGGTGAGACTGACTCGACTTGGATCAGCCAGGCAATACGGTGTACCAATACGCGAGTTTTGCCGCTGCCCGCGCCAGCTAATACCAACACGGAATTTGAAGAAGAGGTTACCGCCTCACGTTGGGGGTCGTTCAAACTTTCTATAATAGCACTCACATCCATGCGGTTATTCTAACGTAATTCCCTGGTCCTCCGCCGAGATTATGTTGATGGGTTCAGTGTCTCGAAAAGTGTTAATGCGAGGCAGCGCTGGCAGGCCCTTTTTAAGAACGGCGACTCTTTCGCAAGGCCCGCTTGGGCCGCGAAGGAAAGGTCTGCAGGTGTAATATTTCAACAAACTTGCACAAATGAAAATTAACCTTCAGAATCAGTTACTCACTAGAGGAGGGTATGCTATGAATTTTGATATAAAAAAAGCCATGAAGTTTGAGAACTTTGATATAAAAAGAGCCATGAAGTTTGAGAACTTCGATATAAAAAGAGCCATGAAGT
>CAZVFR010000241.1:0-5081 GCA_964626505.1 uncultured Methylococcaceae bacterium | reverse complement strand
GCGACGATCATGCCCACTGCTTTAAATCCACCGCTGGCAATACTCGCGGCTATGTCGTTAACATCGTGAACTTCGTCCGCCAGGTCATAGGCGTCCTGGCGTTTCTTGTTAAGTTCATGCTGAATATTCAATGCACCGGCGGACGACACGATCAAATGCGTATTCCAATCCTCCCTGTCGCGAAGAACTTCGAGCAAGCGAAATCCATATACCGCACCAGTGGCCCCAGTCATCGCGATGATCAACCGTTTTGGCGCGGTCAAGAACCCACCCTCTCAGACATCTCACCCGTCGCTCGGATCAGTGCGTCGATCATTTCTTCACCGCGGGCGACATGCCCCGAATTTGCCAAAATTTCGAATTTTGCGACAGGTAGTTGTTGATGCAGAGAATATGCCGCTTCGACCGGACAAACCAGATCGAAACGGCCGTGAAGAATCGTAATCGGCACCTTCGGAATACGGTCACAATGATCCAAAATATGATTGTCGTCGATAAAATACGCGTTATTTGCGTAGTGCATTTCGATCCTCACCTGGTGAATCAGATCGGACACTGGCGTTTCCGCATCGGCCAGCGCAAACTCGTGACCAAGCGAAACCTGGCTACCCCAGGCTTCCCATTCGCGCGATACTCTGCGTTGTGCCAATTCGTCCGTTCCATGGAGACGTCTTTGCAGCGCCTCGACCAAATCTTCGCGTTCGTTTTCCGGAATACAACTGATCAAACGCCGCCATTGTTCCGGATAAATCCGATTGACACCGTCTTCGATAAACCATTCCAAATCACGCCGCCGCGCCAAAAAAACGCCACGAACAATGATGCCTGATACCCGTTCCGGGTATTCTTGCGCGTATAGCAAAGCCAAGGCTCCGCCCCACGATCCACCAAACAACAACCATTGATCCACACCCAACTTTCTGCGGATGATCTCCATATCCTGTATCAAGTGTTGTGTAGTATTGTCGGCCAATAGGCCTTTGGGCATCGAACGCCCAGATCCACGTTGATCAAACAAGATAATGCGGTATTTTCCCGAATCAAAAAAACACCGGTGATGGGGTTTACACCCGGACGCCGGCCCGCCGTGCAAAAAGACTACCGGCAGCCCGAAGCGATTCCCGCATTCCTCGACATAAACGCGGTGCGCATTGTCCACTTCCAAATTATAGGTCGCATAGGGTTCTAGAGCAGGATACAACGTCTTCATCGAGCCTTTTCCAATAATATCTTACCGATCACCGGTTACTTTAACGCGCCAAAATAATCCATGGGCCCTATACGGTAGCATATTCTGATCCGTCAAAAAACGCTGTCTTAATAAGATACAAGGTCTAAACTACGCGGTCCTATTTTTAACCTCTTACAACCCGCGAGTTGTTCGCGGTCATCATCAACAAATAAAAAGGCCCCTCGGTTTTCACCGAGGGGCCTTCAAACACAACTAATCCTAAACTAGCTTAGAACGCGAAGCCTATGTAGCCACCGGCCTGCCAGTAGCGTGGATCGACACCGTCGATTCTTGGTGACCAATGATAACGAACATCGGCACCCAGATTCAGATTTTGCCAGAAATTCCATTCCACACCCGCACCAAAATTGATGCCTATATTTAACACCGTACCCGCATTGGATGGCGGGCTAATTACGTTGATATCCAAACCGATCGGAATGATCCACGGACGGATGGAGCTGTCCGGTAGGAACTTGATCTTTGGCGATGCGCTTAAGGTGAATTGGGAGAGCGAAACACCAAACGCATTGCCTGCTAAACCCGGGTTCGCCCCTATCGCACCCGCTGCAACTGGCACGACACGAAGTGCTGCATCGCTATCTGTAGGATCGATACTATCGTCGGAATTCCATTGCGCAAACTGGAAGTTGATTTCACCGAGCAATTCGGCTCCGTCATATAATCCAAACAAATCTTCGCTCAGCGTGTGTTCGATACCGGCACCGGCATACCAGCCTTCTTTCCGAGTGGCTACAACCGGAAAACCGTTGTCGTCGGCAAATATATCAGAGAACACCTGATTCCGTCGGCTCACATTCATTCTAGCAAAACCACCGCGGAAGAAAATCTGGCTCTTCCCTTTCTTCACATAATCGTCAGAAAGTTCAACCATGGTTACGCGTTCTTCCAATGAATCCACGCGTTCAATCGGTTGACGGGCCGTTTCTCTTACTACATTGAGCTCTTCACGCATCAAACGCAGACTTTCTTCCATCTGTTGAATTTTTAGTTCCATATTTACGGAATCCGCGGCTATGGCTTGCGGTGCAAATACAGAAACTGCTGCAACTAAAGACCCGGTAGCGGCCGCAGCCGTCAAGCGGGAAACTAGTGACCGCGCTTTATTAATCTTGTTCATTTACTCCTCCCCATTGATAATAAGTGTATCTAAACAACCCTCTAAACACTTCGCTTGTCGTACAAACACAACAAATAAAGCTATCCACAAAGCCAATACTAGCAAATAAATTAAAATACAACAATGTTTTGTACAGATCTTTTGATTATTTTTCGATTTAAATCAACAAAACAATTATGTTTGTTCTATAAAACTTTAACTTTGTAGCCTATCTGCAACAGCATCGCCCCATAAAACCTAACTATTCAACTACACCAAGTGATCTTCGCACCACATCAAGACACCCATAGGCTCATCAATTTCCCAATATTTCAATGACGCGGACAGCTGATATCCTGGTCATCGGTGGCGGTATCATCGGTTTACTGACCGCTCGCGAATTCTCGGTCGCAGGCGCCCGAACTACTTTAATCGAACGCCACAAGGTCGGCCAAGAAGCGTCCTGGGCCGGAGGCGGCATTCTGTTCCCATTGTACCCCTGGAAACTACCCGAAACCATTGCTTCACTTTGTCTGAAAAGCCTTGAGCACTATCCGCGGCTTGCTGAAGACCTTCACCAACAAACCGGTATAGATGCAGAATTAATCACCAGCGGCATGTTGGTCTGCGACAACCTAGATGACCAAAATGAACTCTGTTGGTGCACCGAACATTGCGTGCGAGCGACCCAGCTGTCTTGCAAACAAATCGAATCTTTATTTCCCAAACTCAACCCATCAGCTACCCGCTCGCTTTGGTTGCCGGATGTTTGCCAAATTCGAAACCCCAGGTTGGTAAAAGCGTTGCGAAAAGATTTAAGCCAACGTGGCGTTAAAATTTACGAGAATCTGGAAGTCCAGCAATTACTTCAAACCGACGCACGCGTGGTTAGCGTTAAAACCACACACGGTAACTTTTCTGCCGACCGTTACGTGGTAACCGCGGGTGCCTGGTCCAACACGCTACTTGAATCCAACCAGCCCACGCCACCTGTATTTCCCGTCAAAGGCGAAATGCTGCTTTACAAAACCGAGCCCGGCTTACTTCAACATATTGTTCTTAACGACGACAAGTATCTGATTCCCAGGCTGGACGGCCACATCCTGGTAGGTAGCACCCTAGAGTATTGCGGATTTCAAAAAACCCCTACTGAAGACGCTCGAAAATCTTTGCGCAATTTTGCGATTTCAGTATTTCCGCCGTTGGCTAAATATACCGTGCTCAAACATTGGGCGGGACTGCGGCCAGGCTCGCCATCCGGCATCCCCTTTATTGGCATTCATCCGAAAATTGAAAACTTAAGTTTTAACTGCGGCCATTTCCGTAATGGATTTACCATGGCGCCGGCATCGGCGCAATTGCTTGTTGACCTTGTGCTGAATCGGCCAACCTCATTATCACACCAAGCTTATGCACTTGACGCAGAACGTTAAGATTCACGAACGTTCGCGCACACTTTGCTCCGACTAACGCCTTTGAACGGATTAATATTAGGTAGGACGTTTAATGTTATGGACTGAGAGGTCCATTATGTTATGATTCATCCTCGATTCAATAAGAGGAGATCTGTTAATGGCAAGACCCAGAGAATTTGATACGCAGACGGCGGTCGATCAAGCCTTGAGTGTTTTCCGAAAACAGGGCTATAAAGGTAGCTCGCTACACGATTTAATTCGGGCAATGGGCATCAGCAAAAGCAGCTTCTACGAGACATTCGGCAGCAAGTCCGAATTATTTTTAACAACGCTGGCCCGATTTCATAAAACGGAAGCTATCTATCAGTTTACCGACCCGAATATTGATATCCCGGCGAAAACGCTGATCGCCAGCATGTTCAGGCAACTCACTGACAGTGTGATTAATGGAAAAGGTGGCTGTATGTTTGGCGCCAGTGCTATCGAATTTTCAGGCACTGATCCTAAGGTTACGGCCCAGATAGCCAACGGAATTAATCAACTCGAACAGGTGTTCTATCAGATGCTTATGCGCGAGCAGAAAAATGGTAGGCTATCGGCACAGCACAACATACGAACCAGCGCTCGACAACTGACCGCGACATTCTACGGTTTACAGGTTATGGCTAACGCAAATTTGAATCAGGAAGTGCTCGATGAAATCGCATCAAACGCTGTGGCGATGTTGAATTGAAAAAAATTTGCCCATTATAGACTTATCGGTCCATAACAAATGGATCGCATAGACCATAGAAAGTCAATCTGTTGGAAAATAAAGTTTGCTAACCCTTAAATCGACAACAACCAAGGAACAGAATAATGATAACACTTTACCAATTTACTCCGACCTGGGGCATTCCAAACTTAGGCCAATTCAATGTCAAGATCGAAACTTATCTACGCATGACTAAATTACCCTACGAAGTCATCGAAACAATGCCTTTAAAAGGACCTAAAGGCAAGCTACCTTTTATCGAAGACGACGGACAAAAGATCGCGGATTCCCGCTTTATCATTGAGTATCTGAAGGATAAATACGGTGATCCACTTGATAAGGAGTTGAACACTGAACAACGCGCTATCAGTACAGCGATGCAACGCTTGCTCGAGGAACATCTGTATTGGGTGGGTATGTATACACGCTGGCAATACACCGATGAAAACTGGCAAACCATTAAGAAAGCAACCTTTGGCGGCATGCCTCCGGTGATTCGCGATATTGCGGCACTGGTCTATCGGCGGTTGATCATCGCTAAACAAATTTATGGTCAAGGCA
>CAZVFR010000240.1:546-5098 GCA_964626505.1 uncultured Methylococcaceae bacterium | reverse complement strand
CCATCTCTTGCATTCTGTCAAGCTGTTTGGCTTCTGGGCGGTTGTCTACAAAGTGAAAGGTCGCCTTGCTACCCCTTTTCCTCCGCAAAGGCTGGTTGCCAACCGTTCTAGATTGGTTTTCTTGGCTCTTGTCAGCGTGGTTCTGCATGTTCTTCACCCTATTGTTTCAAACCGTAGATGTCGATAGTTTCATCAAGTTGGTTATTCGGACGTGCACTAAGGTTAATTCCCCAGATCAAACTGCTTTCACTGGACATCGGACCTTCTGGGATGCCTTAAACTATAATCAAGACTATATAGGACGTCAAATGCAGTCCGATGCACTCAATTTCCGCACTGTCATGGGGCAACTACTTCCCAGCTGTCAAGGTCGTGTCGAAGGGGTCGAAAGGATCGAGGGGTCGAGTCTTTACTTGATCGAGGGGTCGAGTCTTTACTTGTAGTATATTATCCATATTGCCTCGCTGAGAATAACGAGGACATTCCTAATTTAATGCGAAAAACAGACTGATCGCGGATTCGTGATTTTGTCCTAAAAGCGGCAAAGGATCGCTTTTCGCCGGTGGCATTCAGTACAAGCTAATGTACGCTACACGAGCGACAATCTCTCAGTTAATCTCCACGTTAAGCCACATTTTCCGCAACAACAACCTCATTTTCCACACATTCCATTGCGTCTATCTGCGCCTCAATCTCATCGCGTACGACATCCTTAAACCCATGGAAATGCTCATATTGTGCACAGACCGACAAATAATGCGGAAACACCGCGGTTTTGTTTATTAAAATACTGATCGTATGGTGCCAGAACTTCCATCGGGTATTACGCATAACGCCCTGGCGCCAGATGATAATCAGTAGCGCCCGCAACTCCAACAACGACGGCAATACCAACTTGGTTTTATCGAATTTGACCGGAAGTCCCAGTTTACTAAAACATCGATAGGTTCGATCCAGATACACTAGAGGATCATAAATAGCCGCGAAGGCTTCAACATATTCTTTAGCCAGTTGTTCGATCGGGCGTTGAGTTACAAAATTGGTCACGGACGTCTGATTAATATCGCTGTCTGTTTTCAGCAAGCGGCCTTCTTTCTTGAGCCGGTCCCACAGTGCTGTATTAGGCAGCGCCTGCAACATGCTGAAATTTGCCGTGGGAATGCCTGTAAGTTCGATAAACTCCACGATCCTAGCTCCCGCGCCGTCTTTCTCACCGTCAAATCCAATAATAAAACCGCCCATCGGTCGAATACCATGTTGGATAATAGATTCAACCGCCTCAGTCAGAGAATTGCGCACGTTCTGATATTTGCGCGTCTGCCTCAGACTGTCTTCATCGGGTGTTTCAATGCCCAGGAATACAGAATCGAAATTGCATGCGACCATCAGTCGCATGAGCTCTTTATCAGCGGCCAAGTCAACCGATGCTTCGGTCATGAATGGAAATGGAAAGCCATGGGCCTGTTGCCATTTTTCCAGTTCACGCAACATCATCTTGGCATTTTTTTTATTGCCGATGAAATTGTCGTCGACGATCAAGATACCTCGTCGCCAGCCTAATTCATAAAGCGCATCTAATTCCGCCAGCATCTGTTCCGGTGTCTTGGTCCGCGGCCTGCGGCCATATAAGGTGATAATATCGCAGAATTCACACAAAAACGGACAACCACGCGAATACTGTAATGCCATGGTGTCATAGGCATCCAATTCGTAAAGGTCAAATCGTGGAATAGGTGTCGAGGTCACATCCGGCTTCTCGCCATTGGCATGAAATTCGCCGGATGTATCGCCGCGTTCCAATGCCTGGACGAACAAAGGCAGCGTAATCTCGGCTTCGTCCATTACCAGAAAATCAACGTTGGCGGCGCGCAGATCATCCGGCACGGACGTTGCGTAAGGTCCACCGACAACAACCGGCTTGCCCCACGTTTTCGCGATCCTGATCTGATCGAGCATATCAACGCGATGCACGATCATTCCCGAAAATAAGACGATCTCTGACCATTCCCATTCCGCATCGGTAACTGAGCGAATATTGCGGTCAACCAGTTTAATTTCCCAGGATTCAGGTAACAGTGCGGCGACAGTGGTCAATGCCAGCGGCGGGACCAGGGCCTTACGACCGGCAAGTTTGAGTACTTCTTCGAACGACCAGAATGTCTTTGGAAATTGTGGCCAAACCATTAAACAGCGCATGTTATCCCCGCTTTTAGTTTGCAGACCCTAACGAGTCACGATTATTCTAAGTCGCTTAAACCTGACCAGTCTGATCAGGCAACTTTCGAGAAAACCCATGTTCACAGACTCTTGATTGTGCAACAAAGGCCCCTGCTGGGTTCTAAGCCACTAATTATTATTGTTTTTCTATTTTATGCTTGAGAATTCATTATGCTCGATTGCGATTCCGGTTGCAATCAATGTCTATTTAATCCGCATGCGTTCTTTTTACCCGCGTAACTAATCAGCGAAATTTAAAAGATCTGAAACGGCTCAGATTCATATACCCTGCATTCGCAGCATGATTTATCGCCGGAACTAGACTGATAGGAATCCTCAAGAAACGGCCGATTCCAGTTCGGGTTGTGATTACCCCATCTGTTTCAGATATAAAAAATGCGAACGCAATGCGGCTGCAAAGGTTGGATGCTCAAAATACAGGACGCCATACTCTTCGCAGGTCTTTTGGACAATGGTTTTAAGTGCGGGGTAGTGACACGAACAGATTCCACAAAATAGATGATGTTCAATCTGATAGTTTAGCCCACCGATATACCAGGTTAGCAGTCGATTCCGGCAAGCAAAATTTGCTGTCGTTTTGATCTGGTGTATCGCCCAGGTATCTTCAATCCGTCCATCAAGATCCGGAAAACCATGTTGTGTTTCTTGAATCAGATGGGCAACCTGAAACACCAAAACAATAATCATGCTCAAGACAAGATGTAGCGTGAAAAAACCGACAAGTATCTTCCAAAACGGGATGGCAAGAACCACATAGGGTAGATACAACATATAGAACAAATAGAACAACTTCCACAACACAAGTTGGATCAATTCGTTGCGCTGCTGTGGATGATCGAGCCCACGCCCGTGCACTTTCCTAAAATCAAAAAACTGAATCGGATCGTAACACAGCCAACTCAGACTCACCGTTGCATAGGCGGGAATCGCAAATAGGTGTTGGTATTTGTTCGCCGGAATTAACGGAGCGGATGGGGATACCCGCATTTGCGGACTGATCTTTACATCTTCGTCCTTCGCATAAATATTTGGGAAGCGGTGGTGAAGAACATTATGCTTGATCCGCCAATTGTATTCATTCGCGCCCATCAGGTTCAGGGTCTGCGCCAACAGCCGATTTATCCAACGATGCCGCGAATAAGCGCCATGACTGGCATCGTGAGCAATACCGGCTCCGAATCCAGCAAAGCCGATACCCATGCCGACGCATAAAATCAACATGACCGGTTCGCTAAATTGACCACTCAATATCAGCCCGTAAAAACTAAAGGTCACTAGAAATATTAGCGCGGTATTAAGCCACATCATAGGATTCGCATAAGGCGAAATGCCTGTGGATTGAAAGTATGCCTTGACCCGAGCTCTCAATTCATTATGGAACGGATCATCGTCACGTTTATAACTGATATCCATTCTGTTTACCTCTTGAGTCTCCGATTTTCTTGTTTGATAGAGTTTTGGGACGTCAATAAAGCGCCGAAATTGATATGCTCCCATAAAAGCATGCGCAGGAAAAGCTCTTCGTCTTACAATTTCTCACCAAAAGCCTAGATGGCCGAGTGGAATAGGGGCTGTCTTTCCGAGAGAAACCAATTTCTTGTGGGAACAAAGGTCAAGCCAGAACTTATCATTACTAGTGAGAAACTCCGACTAGACGCCACCTGCCTCAATGTCCGCTACCTTTTTATGCCATCGATCCAATGCTCTTTGGTAATAAACGAATACGCAATTTTCGCAGTTACGTTGGCAACATTCAGATAAGTTTGGTTCCGTTGGTTTCGGTGGAAGTTCCTGTGCTGTCAGTTGCGTTTTTTCAGTCATATAGATTGGTCAGGGGAGTCCAAAGTGATACCCCTTTTGCATAGTCGAGCCACTCTTCATCAAACTGCTTAGCAAGCCATATTTCCTCATAAAACATGAATCGCAAATGAAAGCTCACCACTAATAGTAGGCAATATACGCTGACAAATGGAGAGGGAAAGGAACAAGAAAAATTCACCCCAATCTGGGATCAGACGAATGATGCGGGTAACCCGATCCCAACGAGCACCTATCATTTCCGCTATGATCGCCGCCTCAGAGCCTGAATTTCCGAAAACACAGAAGAAAGCTTTGACAATCAAGCCAAAAATTTGGGCGCCATTCAATGTATCATAGCCAGCAGAACTCCGTTCTACGCTCTGGGTCGACAGGCCTCACCTTTTCTTCTAAACCACTGAATTTGAAAGAAGCTTATCAGCGGATATTCGGAGGGTTTCTTTTCAGGATTCCACTCAACGGCGTCAGCGGGCACTTGAAATCCGTGCTCGCCATC
>CAZVFR010000240.1:0-536 GCA_964626505.1 uncultured Methylococcaceae bacterium | reverse complement strand
AGGTACCAAAAACCCGATCCCAGAAGTCCACGGCAATTCCGAAATTGTGTTTATACATTTTATGTTTATGATGCAAATGGTGAACCGGCTGCGGCAGCCAAAATACGAGTTCGGGCCGCTCATGCTGAACTTGATGTGCGTAGGCCGCCCATACCGTGGCCAAGGTGCCGCCCAACGCGAAACCAATGCCGGCCGGAACGGAGTACAAAAATCCTACCCATAGGAAGGGTATGGAGGGGAGATAATAATTCATGAACTCCTCGTACCAGCCCTTTCCTGTACCGTCCTGATGATGCCTTGCATGCAGATCGTGCCATACGAGCCCCGCATGCCTAGCCCGATGCATGACATACTCGGTGAATGTTGCATAAAAGGCCGCAAAAGAAAATGCCGCCAGACCTACCGCCCAATCATTAATCTGCACCTCATTCTCCTCCAACTCGCTCCGCGCGTGGTTTCCCTGTTGCCACTAGACGGCGAACGTTTATCGTTTTAGTAAACGCCGGTATTATCGCGCCTATACCGAACAGATTTCA
>CAZVFR010000239.1:0-5114 GCA_964626505.1 uncultured Methylococcaceae bacterium | reverse complement strand
GCGTTGTTGTAGAACCTTGAAAGAGATGACTATTCCTACGGTTCTACGCCTAGCCTTTCGCGAAAATCCACGCACTCTAAACGGGCATTCTTAAACGCGAAAGGTATAGTTTAGTAATAAGTATGGCGTTAACTATTCTCAAATTTGGTGGTACTTCGGTAGGCACCACAGACCGCATAAAAGCGGTCGCGGATAAAGTAATAAAAACCAAACAGTGCGGCGACGATGTAGTGGTGGTTGTTTCGGCGATGAGCGGAGAAACTAACCGTTTGCTAGCGTTGGCAAAAGAAATTCAGGATCAGCCGCATCCTCGGGAAATGGATGTATTGCTGTCGACTGGAGAGCAGGTAACGATCGCCTTGCTTTGTATGGCCTTAGAGGAACGCGGTTATGCGGCTCGTTCTTATACGGGTGGCCAGGTGCGCATTTTGACTGATAATAGTCATACCAAAGCACGTATAGAGGAAATTGATACCAACAGTATTAAAAGTGATATTGCCGAGGGAAGAATCGTTGTTGTCGCTGGCTTTCAAGGCGTAAGCGGCGATGGGCGCATTACTACATTGGGCCGCGGCGGTTCGGATACCACCGCGGTTGCGTTAGCCGCGGCTCTGAAAGCGCAAGAATGCAGAATTTATACGGATGTTGATGGTGTGTACACCACAGACCCCAGAGTGGAGCCCAAGGCTAAACGTCTGGAGCGCATCACGTTTGAGGAAATGCTCGAAATGGCAAGTTTAGGCTCCAAGGTGTTGCAGCTTCGAGCCGTAGAATTCGCCGGCAAATACAATGTATCGTTGCGGGTATTGTCTTCATTTGAAGAAGGCGAAGGTACATTAATCACTTATGAGGATGAGACTATGGAACAGGCGTTAATCTCGGGCATCGCGTTCAACCGGGATGAGGCTAAGGTGACTATCGAAGGCGTGCCCGATAAACCCGGTATTGCGTCTAATATCTTAGGGCCGATTGCCGATGCAAACATCGAGGTGGATATGATTATCCAGAATGTGGCCGAGGATGTTACCGCGGACTTTACATTTACCGTGCATCGTAACGACTATAAAAGAGCCTATAGTTTATTGCAGGAAATTAAAGATGAATTAGGTGCCAGACGCGTGACCGGGGACGAAAAAATTGTAAAAGTTTCGCTGGTCGGTGTTGGCATGCGATCACATGCTGGAATCGCAAGCAAGATGTTTAGAGCCTTGGCAGCGGAAAGTATTAATATACGCATGATTTCTACCTCAGAAATCAAAATTTCGGTTGTTGTTGATGAAAAATATTTGGAGTTGGCGGTTAGAACCTTGCACGAGGCATTCGGATTGGCGGAAAAGGACGAAGCGATATGAGTGTGTGGAATGTTCGCGGATTCGTAGCGTCTCAAATTTAACTGATTATAGCGTCGAAAATACTCGTGTTCCCTGCTACACTACGCCGTTGCTCCTGGACTCGAATGAATTTGAGGGCAATCTGAGCGGTTGTAGGTAGTCTAAGGCTTGCTGAGTCTTTGCTCGGATTCTTCCGAAAATGTGAAAAAGTGTTATACTTCTCTGATTATATATTGTGTTCACAATTGGTTGGCTAAGTCTGCAAACGATGTATTCGTTAGCGGCTTACTAATTAGGGACAAGAGGCCGAAAATATGCTTATATTGACTCGCAGAGTAGGTGAAACTCTGATGATTGGTGATGAAGTAACTGTTACTGTACTGGGAGTAAAAGGAAACCAAGTACGTATCGGGGTCAATGCACCCAAGGAAATTGCAGTACATAGGGAAGAAATCTACGAAAGAATTAAAAAAGAAAAAGCTGAAGCTGAAGCTGAACAGAGGGGTGAGGATTAGGCCGTCTAATCAGGTAGTGCTCAACCTTTCTTGTGCTCATTGATTCACGTGCGGTTGACTGCGTTGTATACTGAATCAAGACATAAGTCTAGCCGGATAACAACTTCCCTCTAGTGGGTAGTGGTTTCTCCACTGCAGTCATCCTGAAGCAATAGAAAAACTTTAAGAATAGGAGAGATGGCCGAGTGGCTGAAGGCGCTCCCCTGCTAAGGGAGTATGGGTTAATAGCCCATCGAGGGTTCGAATCCCTCTCTCTCCGCCATCAAAATTATCCTTGACAGATAATCTACACATCACGACAATACCGAGTTCCACAAAATGCGCCCGTAGCTCAGCTGGATAGAGTACCTGGCTACGAACTAGGGGGTCGGGAGTTCGAATCTCTCCGGGCGCGCCATTTCTTTACAAATAGTGACTTATAAGTAATTACCCGAAGTTAGATTAGCTATTTTCGTGGTTTTATCTTCAATCACAGGCCCATAATAACAATGGCTTACAGCCATTTCGAGTACCTGGTTAAAAACCAGATACTCGGGTTTTCGATTACCGCCAGGCTTTTTATTTGCCAACGACTTACAGTTATACTTGGTCTGTCGATTGTCCAATAAAACTAGGTTTTCCAGTTTTTGTCGGTACAGCATTTAATTGGTGTGTAGTGTTAGAACGCCAACTTCAGGTATCGACCGTTATACATCTTCAAGTGCTGCCGATTTGCCCCGTGATAATTCATAACCTCGGTATGAATACTCGATCTCTGTATTACAGGCATTACTTGCCTCCCGAAACCATCAACTCAAGGATGGATACTACAGTTTGAGGTTATGAAACCCAGTGATTGGTCCGTTTTGCCAGCCGGTTGCTTCAATACGTCGGAACTCATTTTCGATATCTGTCCCCTGGAAGAACGATATCCGCCCCCAAATGCGTTGCGTCTGACCAGGCCGACAATCGTCGAACTTTGGGTCGGAATGCAAACACGGGCAACAAGGATTGGCCCAGACCCGCCCCTTTGGTGCCCATGCCGCAATAATCCAGCGATCGTGGTGACTGGAACAGCAGGCAATATAGGGACCCAAGAAATTTTTGTTGGAGTTGGTCTGCCGGTCGAAGCCTTTTGCAGCTTTCAACATGACACAGTTTTGAATGCGAAGACCCGTTAGTTTATTATCGGTTCCGTTGGTCAACCATTGGTCGAACCAGACCGCGTCGTCAAAAGACCGAACACGGGTTCCAAACTTCATGCCGTTCGGGAGTGTCCGCTGTATTTCCAGAACGCCAAGACGGTCTCGGTTCCATTCCAGTCGACTCAGCGAGATTCCCTGTGTAGTCCATACGGTCTTGACGTGAGAATGTGCAAGATAGACCAAACCCAGGTTGGACCAGATTGCTTCCGGCACATCGACGACAACATAACTTTCGTTATCCCAGGGCGTAAAAATACTGACCTTGGACTCACGTTGTGGGTTTAGGGCACCGTTCTGGAATCCCATTCTTGGGTGTCTCCCGCCCGGATACGGAAATATTCTGATAGCGGAAGCCCTCTTTCCAGATGAATTTTCTGTAGGGGCGATACAAAATTTCGACAAAGCCCGAGAAATCCTGATTCGGGACAGTCCCGTGGCGGCATGAATCTCGCTGATCGAAAAGCGGTGTTTTTAGACCATATTCCACAGCCAGTAGCGCAGCTCCACATCGCTGATTGGTGTGCGATGATTAGTTGGCCCGCTCGGCATGTCAGGCAGAAAGCTTCTTAACAGCCATGTCAGCAAATTCATCGCCCAAGCGCACAACGTCCAATAGATTCGCAGCACCGGAATTTTCAGTCGCCTTGTAAATACGAGCATTCTAAACAACACACTCTGGGTCATTTTTGGTTTAACACCTCTGGGATTGCTTGTGGCATCATCGGATTACGAACAATCCACGCATCAATTTTTTGCAGCAACAGTCGATTCAGTGGTGGTGCGGAAAAAAGCTGTTCGTGGTGCGATTTGTCCTGTAATTCCAGTACTTCGTTATGCGAGTGGTTTTGCAAGGTCGCTTTGATAAAGTCACGATTTCCCCAAGCTGGTGTTATCGGGTCCCCGGCGGAATAAATCAGTAAATACGGCGTATCGAAATTCACCATGCTGCGCCGAAATGCGATGATTTCTTTTTCAATGCCCAATGCAAAGTTTAATTGTGTCTGGCGAATGATATATTGATCCGCACGATGACGCTGTTTCTCTTGCTCCCAATCGCTCAGGTAGCCAACAACCCATTCGGGAGTTTTTGGCGAGAATATAATGCGCATTCCGGGTAATGACAAGGCCCCGATAATGCCATCCTGGAGCGGCACGGTCAGGAATGAAATGATCTGGTTCAAAGCCATTATTGGCCATGGTTCATCATGCGGGTATAAAAAATGCTCGTGGGTATGAAATGAAAATCGAATAAAGGGATTTTGAAACCAACCGCGCCAGCCAGGAATCCGTGTAACCGAAAATGCTGGGCCGCTAAGGATGATGCCCGCAACCCTTTTTCGCAGTTTGTTTTCTGGGTCGGCGTTTTGCAAATAAGACGCGGCGACCAACGATCCCAGGCTATGAGTCAACAGGAAAATGGGCTTGGGATGTTGCCCCGCCGTTTGAGCGCAAATCCTTTGCAGGTATTCCAACGCAGCGTTGAGATCTTGCCGCATCGGTCCCAAATCGTGTAACTCAGACTGTGCTAAGAAGGCGGCGCCTGCGTCAACCGAGCCGACTCCGTTGGCGATGGCTCTATCGGCTTCGAATAAGACTGGGTTGGTCAATCCGTGTCCGCGTAAATCGACTCCTGCAACGATATATTTAGCGGAAAAAAACCTTGCAATATTCGCATAGCGGCCGACGTATTCATTCATACCGTGAACAATCAATATACAAGCCGGTGCAAAAGCCGGCTGTTTGGGCAACGAAAGACGGAGATGCAATTGGATTTTTGATTCTGGGGCGGATAGCAGGATTTCTTCACCCCAAGACCGGTATCGTTTTGTTATGGTTTGTGCCGGCATGCAGGCATTGAGTAATAGGAGTGGTATGCTCAAGTGGACCACAAATCTATTCAATGTGCGTTTCATGGTCTGGCGGCTGTTGGTTATGACGAATCGGTTTACCTTTTGGGAGGGTTAGAGCGGTGCGTTAGGAGTTATAAACTGGTTGTACTCAGTTAATCTTAAAACGCCGGTAACTGCGATTGCCCTCAAATTTATTCGAGTACAAGGAGAAAACGCGCAGTGTACGTGGGTACA
>CAZVFR010000238.1:0-5144 GCA_964626505.1 uncultured Methylococcaceae bacterium | reverse complement strand
TTAGGTATTAACGGGATTTTAGACCAGCAAGGGGTCGATCTGGACCTTAACGCCTTATTGGTAATGTCGGGCGTAATCGGGATGAGCGGCTCGATCATTTCACTGGCGGTCTCCAAATGGATGGCCAAGCGCTCAATGGGTGTTCAGATTATACAACAACCGCGCAATTCGTCCGAGGAATGGATATTGAATACTGTCAGAAGACAGGCGGATCAAGCCGGAATCGGCATGCCCGAAGTGGGTATTTTCGACTCTCCCACGCCCAACGCATTTGCAACCGGCATAAATAAAAACAACGCGCTGGTCGCTGTAAGCACGGGATTGTTACAGGCCATGGAACGCGACGAAGTCGAAGCGGTTATCGGGCATGAAATCAGCCATGTCGCTAATGGCGATATGATCACCTTGGGATTGGTCCAGGGCGTCGTGAACACATTCGTGTATTTCTTCGCCACGATTATCGGGCACCTGGTGGATCGTGTTGTATTCAAAACCCAACGCGGCTTTGGACCAGCTTATTACATCACCCAAATAATCGCGCAAATATGCCTTTCCATTCTCGCCACAATGATAGTCAAGTGGTTTTCTCGATGGCGTGAATTCCGTGCCGATGAAGGCGGTGCGAATCTGGCAAGCAACCAGAAAATGATCAACGCTCTAAGAGCCTTACAACGAGCCCACGAACCCCAACCCTTACCTGGCGAGTTCGCCGCATTTGGCATCAACAGCGGCATAGGCAGTGGTTTTAAAAAGCTGTTCATGAGCCATCCGCCCTTAGAAGAACGCATCGCGGCATTGCAGAATCGCGGCTAGTACAAATCCATACCGCTGAACATAAGATCAATCGATGGGAAGGCTATTGTTCGGACAACAATCTCAGAGTCTGCCGCAGAACGTAGCGCTGGAAACTATTGAATCATCCTCAATCAGCGCGTATACGTTAGGCGGACATTATTCAATTACATTGATCATGACATAGCTTTCGCGAACTTCACCTTAATATTCACATGGAACCGCTCGTTTTCTGGTCAATCGCCTGCATAGCAACGTTGTTTGCACTGGGTAGTTTGCTGGCCTTCGCGCACCTCAGGCGGCTGAAGTCCAAACTCGTTGATCTGGACGCGAGGTTCACTCTGGTAATGGATACCGTAACTGAAGGCTACTGGGACTGGAGCATTGCTACCGATCAAATGTTTGTTAGTCCGGGCTATGCCAAAATGCTGGGTGTCGATGCCAGCGAACTCACCTACCACTACGGAATTTGCGAATCATTAATTCATCCCGAGGATCGAGATGCCGCGCTTAGCGCGGCAAAAGGATCAATTAGCCAGAACGCCGCGGAATTTCAGCAAGTTTTCCGACTACGATCCAAACACAACGGCTACCGCCACGTACTATGTTGCGGCAAGGTTGTAGAATCCGACCGTTTCGGCAAAGCCGCTAGAGTCGTCGGAACCCAAACCGATATTACGGACCTTAAAAAAGCCCAAACCGAATACCTCCAACAAGATCATTCCGAACAGCAAGCCATTCAATACCGTAGTAATTTTCTGGCCACCATCAGCCACGAAATCCGTACACCCATGAATGCTATTTCCGGACTCAGCCACCTGGTATTGCAAAGTCATCTGACAGATGCGCAGCGCAATGACGTCTCCAACATTCTTAGATCAAGTCAGAAACTGCTGAATACCGTAAACGACGTATTCGAATTGTCACAGTTAGAATCCGGGCAAACAACCATTGAATCAATCGATTTTCATTTATATGACGTTTTTGAACCCCTTGCCAATTCGTTTCACTTCCAGGAAATCAGCACCAATATCGACCTTGCATACGAAATCGGCGACCCAGTACCCAAGGCTCTATTCGGCGATCCCTTAAGAATTGGGCAGCTACTAAGCCATTTGATTAACAAATTGATTGAAACCAGCGGCCAGCATCAATTCAAACTGACTGTCCAGTTGTTGGATCAGAAGAGTGCCACGCCAGAAATTAACTTTTCGATAAACGGGCTACAACACGAATTACACCCGGCGTCACCAGAGCTTGCCATCCAAACCAATCAGTCGCTTACGGACAGCAGCAACCCTTATGCTCGGCGCGGATTGGGTCTTGCGATCTGTAAACGACTGATCAAATTGATGCAGGGTAAACTCCATGTCGAACTTGAGAATCCATCGATAGCGCACTGCAGTTTTAGCGTACCACTCAGCAACGCTTCCACATCTTCAATTCAACGACGGTTTGAATGCCCGGCACAGTTTCAGAAACTGTCGATATTGATTGTTGAGCCGGATATCGAATCAGCGGTTTCACTACAACTTTTGTTAAAGTCATTTTTAATCGACAGCTGCCACTGCCGCACGGGTAATGAAGCAATTCAAATCATCAAAAAACTCGAGCAAGGACCGTTTGAATTACTTATCTTGGGACCAGGGCTTAGCAAAGAACAATCAATGCTGACACAAAAGCAGATTAATTCTCTATACGATGGGATATCAGCACCGGCTGTTCTGGAAGTATCCACAACAAATCCATCGGATGTAACTCAAACTCTTACAGTCCTCCCTGACAAGCCCCTATTGTTAAAGCCTATTACACCCGCAGCGCTATATAAATCAATAACAAAGCTACTCGAAAGCCACCGAAAATCACGGCTTCCAGAATCCCTTAATCAATCGCAACCCAAGCAGTCACACAGTAGAATACTGCTCGTTGAAGATAACAGAGTCAACCAACAAGTTGCCCGTGAAATACTGCTACAGATGGGTGCTGACGTATCCATCGCAAATAACGGACGAGAAGCGCTTAAACAATTACAGCACGAACAATTTGCTCTCGTCCTGATGGATATTCAAATGCCGAAAATGGATGGATTGACCGCAACCAGAGCGATTCGCAGCAATCCAAACCTAATTGGCTTACCGATTATTGCAATGACCGCGCATGCTACTCAGTCTGACCGAAACACTGCGTTAGCCAGCGGTATGGATGATTTTGTTTCCAAACCTATCGATGGCAATACCTTGTACAAAACATTGCAGCGCTGGGTTCATAGTGGTATCCACAAACCCGTCCAAGCTCTTCATGCGGCGCCACTCTATTCTCCCGCGGTGGCACAATTAGCAGATGTGATAGAAATAAAAACCGGCTTATCGCATGTGGGTAATGATCAAACCTTCTATCTCAAACTACTGCAGGAATTCCACCGCGACCATCAATCAGACGGCCAAGTCATTGAACAAGCATTGCAAGCAGGCGATTTTGAAACGGCCGAACGAATAACCCATACCCTCACGGGTATTTCAGCTAACATCGGCGCCAAGACACTATACCAACGAGCAAATACGCTTTACACTCAAATCCATACGAATCATCATGACAACCTGAGCGCGGATCTGGACAACTTTTTACAAGCGTTTTCAGACATCATGCAAAAGCTTGAAAAAATAGACAACTCCACTAAGACCCGCAAAGACAATTTATCGGAAGTACAACCCGACCGTAGGATGCTTAAGGAGGTACTCGCCCATTTGGATGTCTTGCTTCAGCAGGGCGACTCGGAAGCTCTTGAATTAATGGAAAAGATAAAAATTCAACTCGACTTTTTCGAACTAGATGATCAAGTCGACGAATTGGGCCATCTTATCAACTATTTTCGTTTCGATGACGCAAGGCGAATACTGGATAAAATTGCCGTATCGCTGAAGCTTAAATTAAGCGCCTGATTTTTATGCCAAACAACTGAACGCGTCTAATCCAGACTTCGCACCAGAATGACAATCCATAACATGATTTTTTTAGCTACAAGAAGTTTTCTTGCGTCCAGGAAACAGTCCCTATACCACTCCATCGGAAACCGCCTTGTGAACACGAAACCTCTGCGGGTTTATCTTGTCCTCTGCTGAGAAATGCAGGTTAACCAACCGACAAATCAATAGATGCTCCCCGCAAAACCCAAAATTCTGATCGTCGACGACGAACGATTCTTCATCAATATTCTGGTCAATTTACTGAATACTGAATACCGAACCGCAATCGCATTAAACGGTGAACAAGCCATAGACCGAACCTTGTCGGACTCACCACCTGATTTAATATTGCTGGACATTGTAATGCCGGGTATGGATGGCTACGAGGTCTGCAAACGTCTAAAGCAAAACCCGAAGAGTCGAGATATTCCCATCATTTTTCTGACCGTTAGAAGCGAAGTTGACGATGAAACCAAGGGGTTTCAGTTGGGCGCTATAGACTACATTACTAAACCGATCAGTCCCCCGATTGTTAAAGCCCGGGTGAGTACGCACTTAACTTTGGAACAAACCCGCGAAGCGCTCAAAAAAACTAACCGCGAACTGGAAGATACCGTGGCGGAACGAACCCAAGACCTGACCCAGGAGATCATGGATCGAAAAAGCATTGAAGAACAACTCTACCGCCTCGCAAATTACGACCCATTGACGAGTCTGCCAAACCGAATGTGTTTCGAGGAGCAACTCACCCAGTTAATAGAAACAGCGCGTACAAACAATGCCCAAGTTGTGTTGATGCTAATCGACCTTGCCCACTTCAAACATTTGAACAATACACTGGGCTATGCGCATGGCGATGAATTACTCAAACAAATGGCTAATCGGCTTTTGGATTGCATTCCCGAAGCCAATTCGATCGCTCGATTCGGTAACGATAAATTCGCCATAGCCTTGCTGGAATCCCAGCGTGGAAATACAGTTGAACACGTCACAGCAAACATATCTACCGCGTTCAAGGATCCGTTTCGTCTTGATAGCAGTGACTATACGGCCAAATTGCGTATAGGAATTGCCAAGCTCCCGCTCGACGCAGAAGATCTTGACGGTTTAATCGGAAACACTGTACTTGCTTTGTCTCAGGCAAAAATAGATCAAAGCGCTAACATCACCTATTACACCCCCACACTGAGCCAGCGTACCGCCGAACAAGCTAAGCTGGCTAAAGAGCTCCGTCAAGCGATTGAGAAAAATCAATTGGTTCTACACTTCCAACCCATCTTCGCAGCGTCAACACGCGCCTTGCTTGGAGCCGAAGCTTTAGTCCGATGGCAACACCCACAACGTGGATTACTCTTAGCCGATGAGTTCATTCCGATCGCCGAACAAACC
>CAZVFR010000237.1:0-5177 GCA_964626505.1 uncultured Methylococcaceae bacterium | reverse complement strand
TTTGCACGCAAGCATCCAATGCCAACATCTTCCGCGTGTGTTCTCTGGTTGGCCAGATTGCCGTCTCTGAAATAGTTGGAACAGAACGTCTGATTGATGCCGGCAAAACTGGCCGTAACCATTGCGCCAGTGTCACTAACGGCCTTACCCGTTTGGGATGAGGGAGCATGATTCGCAATAAAGATCGTAGTACGCGATCTAATCCTCGGCGAGGGACTTTCTGCTCGACTAAAGTCCGCCCTATATCCAGCAAACGGCCGTAACGGACACCGGAAGGACAGGTCGTTTCGCAGGCCCGACAGGTCAGACAACGATCCAAGTGGGTTTGGGTTTTGTTGCTTACGCTGTGGCCTTCCAACAGTTGTTTGATCAGATAAATCCGACCGCGCGGACCATCCAACTCGTCGCCCAGTACCTGGTACGTAGGGCAGGTCGCATTACAAAATCCACAATGAACACATTTACGCAGAATTTGCTCTGCTTCCTGGCCTTCGGCCGTGCCGCGAATAAATTTGGCCAGCTTGGTCTGCATCTTTATAGATCTGGGTACATCCGATGTGCATTGAAAATACCTTGGGGATCGAAGGCCCGCTTCAGCTGTTTGTGTATTTTGCAGAGTGACGCGGATAAAGGCTGAAACACCTCGGCCGACCGATCATCTGAGCGAAACCGGCAAGCGTGTCCGCCTAATTCGGCGGCAGCGCGAAATACGCGCTCCGGCTCTTCGTCACTTATAAGCCACCGCTGCGCGCCACCCCAGTCCAACAGCCATTGTCCGTTTAGATCGGACATCGGTGTGGCCGGTGCGACAGACAATCGCCATAGCGACGTTTGTGTATCGAAAAATCCAAGGTTCTGATCGCGCAATCTGCGCCAAAATCCAGCACCGTCAGACAAAAGATCGCCACCCAACTTCTTCGCAGCAGAGTCTATTGACGCCCTCGAACCCGAAAGCCGTGTATAGAGAACACCGTTAGCCCAGCATAATCCGGACAAGGGCAAGGGGTCCGCCGCCCATCGGTTCATCAACGATAAAGCCCGGCGAGCGTCAACCTCACGCACAAGGGTTGTTTCCGCAGTGGGTCTGGGCAATACCTTAAACGACACCTGCAGTATGATTGCCAAGGTTCCAAGCGAGCCGGTCATCAGCCGGGACAAATCATAGCCTGCGACGTTTTTCATGACTTGGCCGCCAAATGATAAAATCTCTGACTTACCGTTTAGAATCTGAACTCCCAGCACTGCATCGCGTACGGCACCGCCAAATGGCCTGCGCGGACCCGACAAACCAGAAGCAACGCAGCCACCCAGTGTTGCGTTCGCATCAAAATACGGGGGTTCAAACGCCAACATTTGATTGTTTTCTTCCAACGTATCTTCGATTGTGCGCAAAGGCGTTCCGCAACGCGCCGTCATGACCAATTCGGTGGGTTCGTAACTAACGATGCCGCTATGGCCCGTCAGATCCAAGGGCTGCCCGACTGATTCCCACCCATAGAACCATTTGCTGCCCCCACCACGTAGCACTAACGCTGAATTATCGGCCAGTGCTTCGTCGACAATTGCTTTAAGGTCTGCGCTAAGATCATGCATTGAGTTCACAATGCTCATAGATCTGTTGGTTATCTTTGGGCTTCCAATTCGCTTTAATCCGCATGAATTTGTTACAGATTAAAAGCGCTCCAAATCAGGAAACGCCAGCTGACCTTGATGCACATGCATGGCACCAAACTCGGCACAGCGTTGCAGAGTCGGTATGGCCTTGCCCGGATTCAGTAATCCATTGGGATCAAATGCATGTTTTACCGCATGGAACTGCTGTATTTCCGCAACCGAGAACTGCACGCACATCTGATTGATTTTTTCGACACCTACACCATGTTCACCTGTTATCGTTCCGCCCACCGACACGCACAATTCCAAAATATCACCGCCAAATTGTTCGGCTCGTTCAAGGTCTCCAGGTATGTTCGCGTCATAAAGTATTAACGGATGAAGATTACCATCACCCGCATGAAACACATTAGCGACCGCTAACTTGTGCTGTACCGCCAAATCTGAAATTCGCTTCAATACTTCACCCAGGCGTTTTCTTGGGATCGTACCGTCCATGCAATAATAATCCGGCGCAATCCGACCAACCGCTGGAAACGCGGCTTTGCGCCCGGCCCACAGCTGCCGCCGTTCGGTTTCATCTTGTGCGGAGCGAATCTTGTCCGCACCACAGCGCTGAAACAAGTCGCGTACCTGCTCCACCTCATCATGGACTTGATCCGGCGAACCATCCAGCTCGCACAAGACCAATGCCGCGGCATCCACCGGGTAACCCACGCGCACGAAGTCCTCCGCGGCACGAATCGCAGGATTATCCATCATTTCCAAACCGCCCGGTATCACGCCTGCGCCGATGATCTTCGCGACGGCCTCTCCCGCTGACTCTACGCTGGAAAAACTAGCCATTAAAACCTGTGCCATTTCGGGTATGGGCAGCAACTTGACGGTGACCTCGACAATAACGCCTAATAGACCTTCGGAACCCGTCATCAATGCCATTAGATCGTAACCGGGAGCATCCAAACCGGCACTGCCCAACTCAAGCAGCTCGCCGTCTATTGTAAATACTTTAAGAGCCAGAATATTGTGCACGGTCAGCCCGTATTTCAAACAATGCACACCGCCAGCATTCTCGGCAACGTTGCCGCCTATGCTACACGCGATCTGCGACGAAGGGTCCGGCGCATAATACAAGCCATACGATTGCACGGCCTCAGAAATAGCCAGGTTACGGACGCCCGACTCGACCCTAGCCATTCGGTTATCGGCATCAATTTCGAGTATCCGATTGAATTTGGCCAAGCTGAGTAACACGCCGTTGCTGATCGGTAACGCGCCACCCGACAAACCCGTGCCCGCTCCGCGCGCAACTATCGGAATACCCTTGGCGTGGCACGTTTTCAGAATCTTGGAGACCTGGTCTAAGGTATTCGGCAGCACGACAATCCAAGGCAATCTTCGATACGCGGATAAACCATCACACTCGTAAGCGCTCATATCCTCCACAGAAGACAGCACGGAGTCTTTATCAAGAAAGGTCAAAAACAAATCGACCAGTTCTTGCTTGTCAATACTGTGATCAACTATTTCGGATGCGTGGGGTTGCATAGTGGAGAGTATTACAATGGGTATGGATATAATCAGTGTATGTATTGTGTCAGAACTTCCAAGACAACAGAAGAAACGATTAAAAAATCCCGATTTATAGGGGTTATCGTGCCGTGCGAAAACCGAAATAACGTAATCACAGCTTTGAATCGACTCGCGGCCGACCATCCCAATGCGAGCCATATTGCGTTTGCCTATCGACTCAAAACACCGTCGGGCATTGATTTACGTTATTTCGACGCGGGCGAACCCGCAGGAACCGCGGGTAAGCCTATTTTCCAGCACTTGGAGGGCAAAAACCTGATCAATTGCCTGGTCGCGGTCATCCGCTATTTCGGAGGGATAAAGTTGGGTGCTGGCGGCTTAACCCGCGCGTACGGCAATGCCGCAAAACAAGTCATCGAATCCAGCTCATTGCGCCCGTTTGTCGAATACAGTTACATCAGCTTGCATATCGACTATAAGCAATTGCAATCTTTGGAATATCAGCTTAAGAAATTCAACGGGAAGATCGTCAAACAAGAATTCTCTGACAATGTAAAAGTGGAGATCAGCCTTCCGACTGAATATTGTGAAACGTTACAAAAACAGTTTGCCCATCATTAGTGCGAATTTCAAATCAGACAATGGCAAGAATTTATCCGGCCATCGAGCTTATACCCACCGCCTCGCGTATGGATTTGATCAAAGGCGCGCAGTGTTCACGGGCTTTTTGCGCGCCTTCCAAAAGTTTAGACTCAATAACCTCAGGGGTTTTCATCAGATCGTTGTAACGCTCACGCGGCTCAGCCAAATGGGTGTTCAAATACTCAAACAAAAAACTCTTCATTTCACCCCAGCCAATGCCTTCCGCGTAACGCTGTCTAATCGCAGCGAGCTCACTATCGCTTGCAAAAGCCCGATAAATTCCAAATAAGATACACGTATCCGGGTCTTTGGGTTCTCCGGGTTCCAGAGAATTGGTTTTAATTTTGTTAATCAGTTTGCGGAATTTCTTTCCCGGTAAAAACAACGGGATCGTATTATTGTAACTTTTGCTCATTTTACGCCCGTCCAATCCCGCCAGCGTCGCAGTATTCTCGCCCACCACAACATCCGGTAATACGAAATGCTCACCGAAAATATGGTTAAAGCGTCCCGCAATATCACGCGCCATCTCCAAATGTTGAATCTGATCTTGCCCTACCGGAACCTTGTGCGCGTTGAATATCAATATATCGGCAGCCATCAATATAGGATAGCTAAATAAACCCATCATCACGCCTTTGTCGGGATCTTTTGCGCCGCCCGCCTCGTTATCCGCGACAGCAGCCTTGTATGCGTGGGCACGGTTCATCAGCCCTTTTGCCGTAACGCAGGTCAGTATCCAGGTTAGCTCCATAATTTCGGGTATATCGGACTGCCGATAAAAGATCACGTTATCGGTGTCCAGGCCCAAGGCCAACCAAGTTGCGGCAATTTCCAGACTCGACCGTCTTACACGTTCAGGATCTTGGCATTTGATTAAGGCATGATAGTCGGCCAAAAAATAGTACGGCACAACGTTAACATCATGGCTCGCCTCAATCGCCGGGCGAATAGCTCCGACATAGTTTCCCAGGTGGGGCGTACCGGTGGTCGTAATACCGGTAAGAACTCTCAGTTTACTCATCGACTTATATGACGCTTCAGCTAAATCAATCTCCGCAACGCCCCAATATCCACCGATTTATGTGCAAATTTTAGACACACAAGGGCGCTGAATAGCTGTTGGAATCCGTCCTGCGGCTTTATTAAAGATGGCGTACGATAATTGCTGAGCGCTGCAAAATCAAGCCTCATTGAAGATAATACGGCGAGATTTTGGCCACTGAGTCGTTACATCTCAGGCATCCAAATCAGTGCTAAAAGGTTCTGTAGGATTCGGTTCTTCTGTCGAATTCCGCGTTCGCACACGTTGCAATGCAGCACCTAGTTCTTCATCCTGCGGGGAAAGATCTAAGGCCCGCGCATAATATTCCTCGGCTTTACCCCAT
>CAZVFR010000236.1:0-5318 GCA_964626505.1 uncultured Methylococcaceae bacterium | reverse complement strand
CGTACACTGCGCGTTTTCTCCTTGTACTCGACTAAATTTGAGGGCAATCTGAGTAGCTACGGGCATTTTAACTCTCGCTGAATAGTTAATCGACAAACGACACGACTCCACGGAATAGAATTCGAATACCTCCGACTATCAATCCGCTATAATCCTTTCGCATTGAATAAAAGCCAAAATGCCGAACAAATATTTCTTGCCGAAACCACGTATTTCATTCATAGAAGAAAAACCCCCGCCACCAAGGAAACAGCATGCAATACTCCACGTTTACCAGCCCTTTACACCAAAAAACCTGCGATTGCTTGGTTGTCGGCTTCTACGAAACTGACCTCTTATCCGATGCAGCACAATCTATAGATCAAGCGTGCCAGGGATTAATCACGCGCATTATCCAGCGAGACAAAAAGACCGGCAAGACCGGCGAAACAATCCTGTTAAATTATGTGCCCGACATCGGTGCTGAGCGCGTATTAATCGTGGGACTCGGCAAGAAAGATCACACCAGCGGCAAAGATTATAGAAAAGCCGTCAGCTGTGCAATTAAGGTTTTAAAAAGTTGCGCGGCCGATAGCGTCGCCATCGCTTTTACCGATACCCTAGTGGAAGGGAAAGATTTACTCTGGAAATCTCGCCAGATCGCCGAATTATCTACATCGCTGATGTATAAATTCACGGCGCTTAAATCCGACAAAGAGGAAAATCCCGGTCTTTCCCAATTGGAAATTTTTGTTACACAGCAGGCCGATACAGAAACTACGGAAACCGGTTTGAAACAAGGGCACGCTATAGGTGAGGGAATGAATCTTGCCAAAGACCTTGCTGACTTACCCGGTAATGTCTGCACGCCGACTTATTTGGCGGAACAAGCCATTGCCTTGAGCCAGGATCAATCATCAATTTCTGTACAAATCCTGGAAGAAGCTGATATGCAAGAGCTCGGTATGGGAGCACTTCTATCGGTTTCCAAGGGTAGCCGCCAACCGGCCAAAATGATTATCATGGAATACTGGGGCGCGCCAAAACAAACTAAGCCAATCGTACTGGTTGGCAAAGGATTAACCTTCGATGCTGGCGGCATTTCGCTTAAATCGGCTGGCGGGATGGATGAAATGAAGTACGACATGTGCGGCGGCGCAAGCGTTATTGGAACGATGTCTGTCGTCTCAGCATTGGAATTACCGCTCAATGTTATCGGGGTCGTGGCGTCATCGGAAAATCTCCCGGATGGAAACGCCAACAAACCCGGTGATATCGTGACAAGCATGTCCGGCAAAACCATAGAAATATTGAACACCGATGCCGAGGGGCGACTGATTCTTTGTGACGCCTTAACCTATGTCGAGCGCTTCGACCCGGAATACGTCGTGGATATGGCCACCCTGACTGGCGCCTGTATTGTTGCCTTGGGCCGCCACCCCAGTGGTTTACTCGGTAATGATGACGAATTGTGTGAAGCGCTGATAAAAGCAGGTGAAACGGCTGGAGACCGGCTTTGGCGACTTCCGCTATGGGAAGACTATCAAGAGCAACTCAAGTCAAATTTCGCCGATATGGCCAATATCGGCGGCCCCGACGGAGGAACAATTACCGCGGGATGCTTTTTGTCGCGCTACACCGAGAAATACAAATGGGCTCACCTGGATATTGCCGGCACCGCGTGGAAAAGCGGCAAACAAAAAGGTGCCACCGGACGTCCGGTACCCCTGTTGTCGCAATTTTTGCTGGATCAAGTAGATACATAACTGAAAGAATACCGGCAACCGGTATGCCATCAACTTATTGCCGGTCCAAAGCGTACCGTCTATACCGCCGTGATGCTTGGACAGGGTAACTAGAATGCGAGTCGATTTTTACCTACTGGAATCATGCAATGACCGACTTCGGTTGAATTTCGCCTGTCGATTAACCGAGAAAGCCTATCGAATGGGACACGACGTATTTATCTGCACCGAATCCAAAACGCAACAAAAAGTCGTGGATGATTTATTGTGGACGTTTCGTCCTGGCAGCTTTATTCCTCATACCGTACTGGACATCGTAAACACTAAACAATCTCCAGTAGTCATTGGGCAAAATATCGACACGCAACGAAGCTACAATATACTATTAAACTTGGCCCCACAATTCGACAACGGTCCGCTTCAATTTGAACGTATTATCGAGCTAGTTGACCAAAACGAGTCTATCCGCACATCCGCACGGCAACGCTACCGCAGATATAAAGAACAAGGACACGATCTGACTACGCATCAAATTCAGCCATAACAACAATACAGAGAATCGAAGCATCAATGGAAAAAACCTACGACCCCCATGCAATAGAGAAGCGCTGGTACCAACACTGGGAAGATAACGGCTACTTCACTCCAAAATCGGAGGGAAATGCGTATTGTATTATGATCCCCCCGCCAAATATTACCGGCAGCCTGCATATGGGACATGCTTTCCAAGACACCATCATGGACGCGCTGATTCGGTATCACCGCATGAAGGGTGACAAAACCTTGTGGCAAGCAGGTAGCGACCACGCGGGTATCGCGACCCAGATGGTTGTAGAGCGCCAATTAGCCAGCGAAGGCCAGTCGCGACACGATCTGGGTCGCCAAGCGTTCATCGACAGAGTTTGGGACTGGAAAGAACATTCCGGGAATACAATTACGCGGCAATTAAGGCGTATGGGCTCATCGCTGGACTGGTCTCGAGAACGCTTCACTATGGACGATGGTCTGTCCAATGCCGTGCGGGAAGTGTTTGTACAACTGTATCGCGAAGACCTCATCTACCGTGGGAAAAGACTGGTTAACTGGGATCCGGTACTGCACACTGCTGTCTCCGACCTGGAGGTCATTGCAACCGAATCAAAAGGCCATCTATGGCACATGCGTTATCCACTAAGCGATAAAAGCGGTACTCTCGTAGTCGCAACAACGCGTCCCGAGACCCTACTGGGAGATTCCGCGGTCGCTATTCATCCCAAGGATGAACGCTACCAACACCTTATCGGTAAAACCGTGAATCTGCCCTTAACTGACCGGGTAATTCCTATCATCGCCGACGAATACGTGGATCCCGCTTTTGGTTCCGGCTGCGTAAAAATTACACCCGCGCACGATTTCAACGATTACGAAGTGGGCAAACGTCACAATCTCCCATTAATTAACATCTTTACGGTCGATGCCAAGCTAAATGAAAATGCACCGGTAAGCTATCAAGGCTTAGATCGGTTTGACGCCAGAAAACAAATTCTAGCGGATCTGGAAAAGCAGGATCTTTTAGAAAAGATTGAAGATCACAACTTGATGATTCCAAAAGGCGACCGCTCGGGCGCGATCATAGAGCCGCTATTGACTGACCAGTGGTTCGTCAAAGCTGGCCCACTGGCAAAACCGGCGATTGAAGCAGTAGAACAGGGTCGCATCCGCTTTGTCCCGGCTAACTGGGATAAAACCTATTTCGAATGGATGCGTAATATTGAGGATTGGTGCATCAGCCGGCAAATTTGGTGGGGACACAGAATTCCAGCTTGGTACGACGATGAGGGCGAAGTTTATGTAGGTCATAGCGAAAACGACGTAAGGGCGCACTATGGCCTCGCGGCGGACATGGGTTTGCGACAGGACGAAGACGTATTGGACACCTGGTTTTCGTCCGCGCTTTGGCCATTTTCAACATTGGGATGGCCGCAGCAAACACCTGAACTTAGCGCGTTTTACCCGACCAGCGTATTGGTTACAGGCTTCGATATCATTTTTTTCTGGGTCGCCCGAATGATCATGATGGGCTTGAAATTCATGGACGATATTCCATTCAAGGAAATCTATATTCACGGCTTAGTGCGCGATGCTGAAGGGCAGAAAATGTCCAAATCCAAAGGCAATATTCTGGACCCGCTCGACCTTATTGACGGTATTAGCCTTGAGGATCTGATCAGCAAACGCACATCCGGGCTTATGCAACCGCAGATGGCCTCGAAAGTCGAAAAAGCTACACGCAAACATTTTTCAGATGGCATACCCTCATTCGGAACCGATGCTCTACGTTTTACATTTGCGTCACTCGCCTCAACCGGTAGAGATATCCGCTTTGACATGGGGCGTATCGAAGGCTATCGCAACTTTTGCAACAAACTCTGGAACGCAACGCGCTTCGTACTGATGAATACCGAAGGACACGATACCGGCATACACAACACTGACTGTGTATACAGTCTGTCCGACCGTTGGATCCGAACACGGTTGCAACACGTTGAGCTCACAACAATAAACGCTTTAGATAACTATCGGCTGGACTTGGCCGCACAAGCGATTTACGACTTTCTATGGAACGAATTCTGTGATTGGTATTTGGAATCATCAAAAATTGTTCTGCAAAACGCCAACGAATCCGAGGCCCGCGGGACACGGCAAACTTTAGTGCGCGTATTGGAATCGATTCTTCGACTGGCGCACCCAATCATGCCGTTTATTACCGAGGAAATCTGGCAGCGTATTGCACCACTGGCTGGCATAACCGGTGCAACCATCATGCTACGACCCTATCCCACTCCGCAAAACAAAGACGTTGATCACGATGCGGTCGACGAAATGAATTGGGTCATGGCATTCATACTGGGTATACGCCGAATCAGAGGAGAACAGAACATTCCACCTGGCAAGCCACTTCCCATCATATTACAAAATGGGGCAAACCAAGACCGTTCATTTTTGGATAATAACGAGCAAATACTGCGCACTATGGGCCGAATCGAGCATATCGCTTGGCTAACTGCCGATAATAAAGCACCCGAATCCGCCATCGCTCTAGTCGGCAATCTAAAAATATTGATTCCGTTGAGCGGATTGATAGATAAAGACGCTGAGCTTTTGCGTATTGGCAAGGAAATATCGAAAATTCAAAAGGATTTACCGCGAATCGAAGGTAAATTGAGCAACCCGGGTTTTTTGGAAAAGGCCCCCTCAAACGTTATCGACAAGGAACGGTCTAAGCTTAGTGGCCTCCGCTCCGCACTTCTGAACCTGCAAGAGCAAGCACAAAAAATTCGAAGCATGTAAAAAATAACGCTCAACCTGCAGTAACGAAGGATAGTTTTCTGGTGAGAAGTTCCAGCTAAAGCGCCCAAGAATCTAATCTGGTGATAGAATCAGTGGGTAAGTTCAACTAGCCAAGACGTTGGACAAACTATACGATTAATCTATTATTATAATGATTTCAAGAACAAGTCATGTTAATAATCAAATTTCCAGACTGATATGACCGGGCAGGCCCGCCTGGAACCCCGACAGGAACAGGTTGAAGTCTCCGATGCCGACGATGCC
>CAZVFR010000235.1:0-5340 GCA_964626505.1 uncultured Methylococcaceae bacterium | reverse complement strand
CAAAGCCCACACCGAATACACCAGCAATGGGTGCAAGCGAGCCGATTGAAGTATCAATTTGGCTATAGCCTATCTGAAGCCAAGGGAATCCGGTCAGAATCCAAGTTCTAACCCATTCGAAAAATATCCACGACGCAGGAAAAACCAGGACCAGGCTGATCAACGGATCGATGCTCGCACACAACACCGCCACGTAACCCGGTAATCCCGAAAACACGGCCACCACCGAGGCGAACAGCGCATTCATTAATATGGCCATGAACACACCGGCGCCCGCAAAATCGTGCAGACTGACATAGATCCACGAAATACCGACAAAAAACTGACCGAGTCCGAATACAAAGCCGATTTTGAAAGCCGAACCAGGCGAACAACCCAACCAAATATAAAACAATACCGCAACAGAGAATATCGCAACAATAGAATAGTCGAAGGGTGCAAAACCTAGTGCATACAAGGCACCCGCGATAACTACCGCAAGATATTTGATCAAAGAGCGCTTAACAAGGTACATGGGCCATGCAAAAAGAGGACGGTTGCCCTAGCCCGTATTTCTCACCAGAATGACAAGCCCTCTGGTGAGAAATGCGGGCTAGACCGGAAGGTGATTATTCGTCTTCCAACTGAACGTCGGAATCTTCGGAGATGAGCAATCTAAGCAAATGCACACGTCGCGTATCCGCGCGTAATACCTTGAAATTAAATCGTCCCAACTGCACTTTCTCACCCCGCGCCGGTACATGATCCAGATGATGAACAATCAATCCCCCGACCGTATCAAATTCTTCACTACCGAATTCGGTCGCAAAATATTCGTTAAATTCATCGATCGGTGTAAGCGCTTTGAGCGTGTACTCGTTGTCACCCCGCCTGAAGATGCACTCCTCCTCGGCAAAGTCGTGCTCGTCCTCGATTTCGCCAACGATCTGCTCCAATACATCTTCGATGGTTACCAATCCCGCGGTATTTCCATACTCATCAATCACAATAGCCATGTGGTTACGATTTGCCCGAAATTCATTCAGCAACACGTTCAGTCGCTTGCTCTCCGGTACGAATCGTGCCGGGCGCAACACATCCTGCACACTTAAGCGCCGATCTTGTTGACAGTTGGCCAAAATGTCCTTGGCCAGTAATATGCCCACGACTTCACTTCGATCCTCGCCAATCACCGGAAACCTGGAATGCGCCGACTCAATAACCAAGGGATAAATGGTTTCGAGTTCCGCATCGCGCGGCAATACCACCATCTGAACGCGGGGAATCATGATATCCCTGACGCGCATTTCCGATACTTGCAATACGCCCTCGATCATCGCAAGCGCCTCGCCATCGATCAATTTACGGGCACAGGCTTCGCGCAACAACTCGATCAATTCGCCCTTATCCTGAGGCTCACCGGTCAGAAAATGGCTAAGCCGATCCATCCAGCTTTTTTGCGGATAACTAGGAACCACAACCGCTTTACTCATTAAGCGACGACCTCCTGGTAAGGATTCGCAAAGCCAAATAGATCCAGAAGTTTCTTCTCTTCAGATTCCATTTCTATTGCCTGCACTACGTCAGCATGATCGTAACCCAGCAAATGCAGCACCCCGTGTACAACCATATGTGCCCAATGGGCTTCAGTGGACTTGCTTTGTTCATCCGCCTCGCGTTCGACAACCGGAGCACATATAACCAGGTCACCCAACAGGTTAATCGGTATACCGTCGATAGGCTCGCACGAAAAACTCAACACATTAGTGGGGCCCGGTTTTTTTCTAAACCTTTCGTTTAAATCGGCGCTTTCTTTCAAATCGACCACACGAATTGCCATTTCCACGTGTTCTATCCGACCGTCCAACACGCACTCGGCCCAATGCACAAGTTTTAATAACTCCGGGACACTATCTAGATCACTAACGATCTGAACTTCAACATTATTTCTCATCAATACCAGCCTTCTCATGCGCTTCGTACGCGGAAACGATACGTTGGACTAAAGGATGCCGAACCACATCCCGAGAACCAAATAAAGTAAAACTAATGCCTTCAACATCTCTCAATATCTCAAGTACATGGCGTAAGCCCGAAGGTTTATCCCTGGGCAAATCGACCTGAGTTACATCACCCGTGATAACGACCTTAGATCCGAACCCGACCCGGGTCAAAAACATTTTTATTTGTTCGGGTGTGGTATTTTGCGCCTCATCAAGAATAATGAATGATTCATTCAAAGTCCGTCCCCGCATAAAAGCCAATGGCGCCACTTCGATCACATTGCGATCGATCAATTTTGCCACGCGCTCGAATCCCAGCATTTCGTATAATGCATCGTACAACGGTCTAAGATACGGATCGACTTTCTGCGCGATGTCTCCGGGTAAAAAGCCCAGTTTTTCACCCGCTTCAACCGCGGGACGCGCAAGTATCAATCGGCGGACCTGCTCTTTTTCTAGAGCTGCAACCGCGCAAGCCACGGCAAGAAAGGTTTTTCCGGTTCCAGCCGGACCTACGCCAAAATTAACATCATGCGAAAGAATATTCTTGAGGTATTTTTGCTGATTTTTCCCGTGTCCCTTGACCACGCCCCGGCGGGTTTTAATCTGGACGGCGTCCTGGTCGTTTTCATCTTCGTTCAACAGCGCGTCAATCGCTGAACTTTGCATGGAAAGATGCACCTCTTCGGGTGTAATGGATTCAGTCGCCGATGCATTGAATAGATTCATAATAACCTTTCGCGCAGCTCTAACCGGCCGGCTTGAACCGATGATTCGGAAGCGGTTACCACGGCTGGAAATTTCCACACCTAAGCGCTTTTCTATCTGGCGCAAATGCTCATCGAACTGTCCGCAAAGATTCGCCAAGCGAATATTATCGGCCGGTTCAAGCGTAAGGTTGGTTGATTCGGGTTGAATACTCAATTCAGACTGAGCTAATCCGCTGCACAGGTTCAAGGCGCGACGCCAACGCAACATCTAAAAATCGGCCTCGCAGCGAATTCGGCAATGCCTCACTAATTTCAACATCAACAAACTGTCCGATCAGCTTAGCCGGCGCAATAAAGTTGACGACCCGATTATTTTCAGTGCGTCCACAAAGTTCCAGCGAATCTTTTTTGGAGACACCTTCTACTAACACTGTTTGCACCGTACCGATCATACTACGGGAAATTTCCGACGCAGCTTGATGGATAACTGTTTGTAGGCGATTCAAGCGCTGCTTTTTCACCTCTGGACTGATGTTATCAATCATGTCCGCAGCTGGTGTACCGGGACGCTGGCTGTAGATGAAGCTAAACGAATGGTCAAATCCAATGCTATCAATCAGATCCATCGTCGCTTCAAAATCCTCATCGCTCTCATCCGGAAAACCGATGATGAAATCGGAAGACAAACTGATAGTCGGCCGAATCGTTTTGAGTTGGTGGATTTTTTCGATGTATTCCAGGCGCGTATGCCCCCGTTTCATACGGCTTAGAATCCGATCACTTCCGCTTTGCACGGGTAAATGCAAATGGTTTACCAATTCTGGAATTTCCGCGTAGGCTTCGATCAGACTGTGTGAAAATTCAACCGGATGGGACGTTGTGTATCGAATCCGATCAATGCCGTCAACAGCGGCCACATAGTGCAATAACAGCGCGAAATCCGCGCTATCCCCATCCGCCATTTTACCCTGATACGCGTTAACGTTCTGACCCAGCAGGTTGATCTCCCGGACGCCTTGCCGTGCCAAAGCCGAAATTTCTTGAATCACACCGTCCAGCGGCCGGCTTATTTCTTCGCCGCGGGTATAAGGAACAACACAAAAAGTACAGTACTTACTGCAACCTTCCATAACCGATACGAACGCTTTGGGGCCTTCCGCACGAGGTTCGGGAAGCGCATCAAATTTTTCTATTTCGGGAAAAGAAATATCAATGACTGACGACCGCTGCTGCTGAACTTGATCCAACAGCTGAGGCAACCGGTGCAGCGTCTGTGGGCCAAACACCATATCGACATAGGGTGCACGCTTTTGCAAGGCTTCGCCTTCCTGACTGGCAACGCACCCCCCTACCCCTATTACCAGTCCGGGACGTTTAGCCTTTAACTTGCGCCAACGACCTAACTGGGAAAAAACCTTCTCTTGGGCTTTTTCTCGTATGGAGCAGGTATTGAGCAGCAATATATCCGCCTGATCAGGAGAATCAGTGGGTTCCAAGCCGTGGGATTCTTTGAGTACATCGCGCATCTTATGCGAGTCGTACTCGTTCATCTGACATCCAAATGTTTGGATAAAAAGTTTTCGAGCCATAGTCAATAAATACAAGACAGTCCCATAGTTTACCAAATTTTTCAGGGAAAAAACGCTGTAAATCAAAAACCCTGCGATAAACTAGGGCTATTTTGGTGAGAAATGCGGGCGAGGCGCATTTTACACAGCGCAGAATAACGGCACGATGCCAGAATTCAATCCGCTAGCAATTCAAACCAATGCTTAACCGGCAGGTTGGTTGCTGATTGGATATGCAACAAACAGCCGATATTGGCGGTTACAATAAGGCGCGGCTTGCCTGATTCCAGGGCCTGGACTTTTTGATGCAATAAAGTACGTGACAGCTCATGTTGCAAGATCGAATAGGTCCCTGCAGAGCCGCAACACAGATGGTTATCCGGAACTGTAGTCAGTTTGAAACCAAGGCGCTGCAGAATTCCCTCGACCACGCCGTGTATCTGCTGACCGTGCTGCAAGGTACAAGGGGCTTGAAACGCGATGCCTTCGCACCCCACTTTGTTCAAAGCGGACAGATCCTCCGCAGCCAACACTTCAGCTATATCTTTGGTCATGGACGAGACCCGGGCCGCTTTCTCGGCGTATGACGGATCATCTTTGAGTAAGTCGCCATATTCTTTGACGACGACGCCGCAGCCGCTGGCTGTCATCACAAGCGCTTCCGCACCCGCCACAATGTGCGGCCACCAGGCATCGATATTGCGGCGCATGAAATCCAGCGCGTTTGCATGATCACCCATATGGTGGTTTAAAGCGCCGCAACATCCGCCGCCTGACGCACGCATCAGGCTCACACCTAATTTGTCCAGAATATTAGCCGCGGTCGAATCTATTTGCGGGGCCACTACGCTTTGTACACAAGCATCCAGTGCCAACATCTTACGCGTATGTTCTCTGGTCGGCCAGATTGCCGGCTCTGGAACAGTTGGAATAGAACGCCTGATTGATGCCGGCAAAACTGGCCGTAACCATTGCGCCAGTTTAAGCAACGGCCTAACCCGCTTGGGATGAGGGAGAATGACTTTCAACAAAGATCGTAGCGCGCGATCTAATCCTCGGCGAGGGACTTTCTGCTCGACT
>CAZVFR010000234.1:0-5407 GCA_964626505.1 uncultured Methylococcaceae bacterium | reverse complement strand
ATAATCGAATTATTGGCATGCAGAATATCAAAGGTACTGGCCTTGATTTTGTGTACCGCTGGCAAGCCTGGGAAACGTGCTACAAAGCATGTGAACAGTTGGCGAGCCCGAATGCTCAAACCGCCGACAAGGGCTTGCGTGCTTTAGTTTCGTTCCATGAATATGGTGTGGTGTGCGAAGAAACTGTGCGTAAAACCGTGTCTATTGTGCGTGCAAGAGCATTCGCGCAAAATGAGCGCTACCAGGCCGAGCTGAAGCTTATCATGAGTAATTTGGAAGCCGCATTGGAAAAAGCCCGGGCGCAGATGACGGCTGTGCAAAGTGATAACAAATTATCGAAACTTCTTGAGTTTTTGGAAGCTTTCCTGGATGCGGGCGATGCGGTCAGGCGCAGGAAAAAGGCCAACCAAATATACAAAGATTTAGCCGCGGAGCGAATCAGTCATGATCGCGCGGTACTGGAATTGCAAGCACTCAATAAACGTCAAAAAGGTGGCTGGCTGGCGGCTGGTTTTCGAAAAACTTTTAGCCGCGCAAAAGCGAGCTGAATCTAAAGGGAAGATCAGACTTGATTGCGACAGTGAAAATTGGAGCGAATAACGAAAAATGAGATTAGTTTGCCAATTTTCAGTCTTGATTGTCTGCCTGATAGTGGTTAGTCATAGTGGAGTGTATGCTGCCTCCGTCTCGAAATCCAACCCGCCTGCGACACTAGACAAGCCTGGCGACGAACTGGCTTTAAACCGTATTAAGATTACTGCTAAGGCAAAGGAACGCTTGGGTATCAAACTGGTGCCTGTAGAATTGCAAAATATTACGCGCTACCGCATGTATTCGGGCGAGATATTACTGCCGGTTGTTGACGATAATAAGTCAACCGGCGGAACGCGGGATCAGCAATCAGTTGTGGGTATTATCGGATTGATGAATCCCTCGGAATTGGTGCGCGTCGCGGAGTCTCAGATTGATGCGGATGGCAGGGTGGCTGCGGCGTTGGTACGTTTGAATTTAGCGCGAATTGAACGCCGGCGTGCCGAAAAATTGGTTGCGCGCAACGCCGGAAGCCAAAAAGCCTTGGACCAGGCGCGCGCGGACTTTGAGTTGGCGGCAGCTGATCTGCAAACCATGAAAAATCAGCGTAAACTGCTGGGCCCACCGGCCTTGGTAACCCATACTCGTGATCGCCTTTGGCTTCGAGTTTCAGTATTCGTGAACGATATGGACAGGCTAAATTTGTCACTGCCGGCACGCTTGGGGCGATTGGGTTCGCGTTCCGCTGACCCTTATCAGGACGTGATTCCGGTTTCAAAAGCGCCGATGTTTGCGCGTAACGACTCGTCCACGGTCGATTTGTTTTACGCGGTGGACAATCGATCCGCGGGATACCGACCGAATCAGCGCGTAGGTGTGTCAATTCCGCTGCAAGAAAAATCTAACGGCCTTGTAGTTCCCCGATCCGCGATATTGAACGATATCCACGGTACTACCTGGGTGTATACCAAGATTGGCGATCTGACCTACGCACGCCAACGTGTAGAGGTACGCTTTAGCGAGGGCGATCTGGTCGTTCTGGACAAAGGCCTATCGATAGGTGCGCTGGTAGTCACTGACGGTGCGCCTGAGCTGTTTGGGACAGAATTCGGAATCGGTAAGTAAGCGCATGTTGGCCTGGTTGATTTCCGGCGCGCTACGCCTTCGTGTGTTGGTGATTGCGCTGGCCGTGTTGTTGATCTTTGTTGGCACTATGGTAGTTCGCGATATTCCACTGGATGTGTTTCCGGAGTTTGCGCCGCCTCTGGTAGAAATTCAAACCGAAGCACCGGGTCTCTCGACCGAAGAGGTCGAAAGTCTGGTTACCCTGCCTTTGGAATATGCCTTGAATGGAACCTCGTGGCTAAAAGTCATGCGTTCCAAATCAGTTTTGGGCTTGTCTTCCATTAAATTAATTTTTCAGCGTGGCACGGATTTGATGCGCGCCAGGCAGCTGGTCCAAGAGAGACTGGCGATCGCTGCGGGGCGTTTACCCTCGGTCGCGAGCCCGCCCATCATTTTGCCACCTTTGTCGTCAACAAGCCGGGCTTTAAAGATAGGACTTTCGTCGGCTTCAATGGATCAGATGGGGCTTACCGACCTCGCGCTATGGACTATTCGCCCCCGACTCATGGCCGTGCCCGGAGTTGCAAACGTTGCGATTTGGGGCCAACGCGACCGGCAATTTCAGGTCTTGGTTGATCCGGACAGGCTTAATGCGCTGAATGTGTCATTGGATGCGGTAATACAAGCCGCCAGCGGTGCCGCGGTAATTTCAGCGGGTGGGTTTATCGATACGCCGAACCAGCGAATCGCAGTGCGCCACGAAACGGCCATAGAATCACCCGAAGAGCTTGCGCGCACGGTCGTTCGGTTTACCAATGGTGTACCGCTACGGCTCGGAGATGTTGCCGAAGTCGTCGTAGGCCATCCGCCACCGATTGGCGATGCGGTGATCAACGATGGCCCGGGTTTGTTGTTGATTGTGGAGAAACAACCTTGGGGCAATACGCTGGAGGTTACGCGCAAAGTTGAAGCGGCACTGGAAACATTGAAACCCGGGTTGGTCGGCGTTGAAGTCGATTCGACTATATTTCGTCCGGCTACTTTCATCGAACAGTCGATTAGTAACCTTGGCGATGCGTTGTTGATAGGTTGTGTGTTGGTGGTGATCATTCTGGTCGCATTCCTATACGACTGGCGCACCGCCTTAATCAGCCTTTCGGCCATACCGTTGTCGTTGCTCGCAGCTGGTGTTGTACTGTATTTGTTGGGTAGCACCATGAATACGATGGTGTTGGCCGGATTGGTCATCGCGGTTGGCGAAGTAGTCGACGACGCAATCATCGACGTTGAAAATATCATGCGGCGCCTGCGTTTAAACCGTCTGCTTGACCAACCTAAATCATCGTTTAAGGTTGTTCTGGCCGCGTCGCTGGAAGTTCGCAGTGCTGTAGTCTTCGCTAGCCTGATTGTCGTGTTAGTTTTCTTACCGGTGTTTTTCATGAGTGGATTAGCCGGCACATTCTTCCGCCCTTTGGCCTTTGCCTATGTATTGGCGATTCTGGCGTCCTTATTGGTTGCATTAACAGTTACTCCGGCCCTATGTTTGTGGTTGCTTCCCGGCGCTCCGGAAAGACGCCGGGACGCGCCGTTGGTTACTTGGTTGAAAATTCGCTACGGTCATATTCTGCCGGGTTGCGCCAGGCAGTCAAGATGGGTTGTTATCGTCTTGTTATCGGCGTTCACCGTGACGGGTTTAGCGCTGACTCAGTTGGGTGAAGAATTTTTACCGAATTTTAAAGAACGTGATTTTTTGATGCATTGGGTGGAAAAACCCGGGACATCGCTGGACGCAATGCGCCGGATTACGATCAATGTGAGCAAGGAGTTGCGCGCTATTCCGGGCGTACGTAATTTTGGCTCGCATATCGGACGCGCCGAGGTCGCGGATGAAGTGGTAGGCCCGAATTTTACCGAATTATGGATTAGCCTGGATCCGGACGTGGAATACGATTCCACGCTCGCGAATATCCAAGAGGTTGTGGATGGCTACCCGGGTTTATACCGTGATGTGTTGACCTACTTGAAAGAAAGAATCAAAGAGGTATTGACCGGCGCAAGTGCAACGGTCGTGATTCGAGTTTTCGGTCCGGATCTGGCGGTCTTGCGCAGCAAAGCACAGGAAATAGCCAAGTCCATAGAAGGCATCGAAGGCATTGTAGATCTCAAGGTCGAACCGCAAGTTCTGGTGCCGCAGATTAAGATAAACGTAAACACCGATGCGGCGGCGCAATTCGGTTTGACGCCCGGGCAGATTCGCGAATCCATAAATACACTGGTCAAAGGCCGAATTGTCGGAGAACTCTACCAGCAGCAAAAGGTGATAGGCGTTGCCGTATGGGGCGAACCGAGGATACGATCCGATCTAAATGCCTTGCGGGAACTACGCATTGAGACGGCTTTTGGTACACCCGTGCCGCTGACAACAGTAGCGGATGTGCAAATCGTACCCACGCCGAATGCGATTAAGCGCGAAGGCGCTTCCCGGCGTTTGGATGTGACCTGTAATGTTAGGGGATCAGATCTGGGTTTGGTCGCAAAGCAAATAGAAGCGAAACTACAAGGCATCAAATTTAAGCAGGGTTATCATTTGGAATTGCTCGGCGAATATGCCGAGCGAGGCCAGGCAAGCCAGCAATTATTTTTACTGTCTTTTATCGCGTTGGCCGGCGTTCTGGTGCTGTTACACGTCGAATTCAGTTCGACACGATTGATGTTGCTGGTTGCCCTCACACTGCCGTTTGCGTTGATTGGCGGCGTAATCGGCGCCTTTCTGGGCGGTGGCGTGTTGTCATTGGGGTCGTTGGTGGGATTCGTTACGGTACTCGGCATCGCAGCACGCAACGGTATTATGCTAGTCAGTCATTTCAGACACTTGGAACAGCAGGAGGGCCAGTCTTTCGGTTTGGACCTAGTGGTTCGCGGAGCCATGGAGCGCTTGGCGCCGATATTGATGACCGCCTCGTCCGCGGCCCTGGCACTGCTGCCCATCGTCTTGCGCGGTAATCTGCCGGGGCATGAAATCGAGTTCCCCATGGCCGTTGTAATTCTGGGTGGTTTGGTTACATCGACCGTCCTGAACTTATTCTTGGTACCGGCGCTCTATCTTGCGTTTGCGAAGGCCAAGCGAGCGTAGTTTAGGAATTACTTCACGATATAGAAACAGCAATGCACTGAAGGCCTGATTCTAGGTTGAAGAAGCGACCTTACGGTGTCTACCGCAAGGTGCGTCAGAAAAGCTTCAATTTCCGCCTCAGCCATCTCGTTCGGTTGGCGTTTGTTATGGACCAAAATAAATCTGCGAATCCAGTCAACGTAAGCTTGCTCGGTACGAATACTATAATGCTTCAGACGAATCTTTTGGCGTACCTGATCCGATATTTTAGCTTTTTTGACATCGGAAACTGCACTGTGGAAGAATGAAATAAAGAACAAATGGATTAGTCACGTATTTATAGGGCCAAGTTGATGGAGAAACAGTGTGTTGGATCACGGAGTTACGGAGCGGAAGGAATTCCTTGAACCTATGGAACTTACACAAAAGGCACTAGCAGTTCACATTGGCATTCCAGTTCAAAGAATTAATGAAGTTATAAGGGGTAAGAGAGGCGTATCCCCTGATACTGCATGGTTGCTTTCAGAGGCTTTTAGCACATCACCAGAGTTCTGGCTCAATCTTCAGGCGACTCATGATTTGTCGTTACACAAGCCAACGACCCATATCCAACCATTGGTGGTAATTAGCGCATAATGATAACTAGGGTTTGAGTAAACCTGAATATCGGCATACAGTTTGTATCGATTGAGTTCAGGA
>CAZVFR010000233.1:0-5480 GCA_964626505.1 uncultured Methylococcaceae bacterium | reverse complement strand
GCTGAACCCAAGCCTGCTAGGCTCTGAGAACCGGCCCGGTCACGAATTTTTAGCAATCCTCCCGCCGCAAAATCCAGGGCTTCATCCCAAGTGGCTTCGCGAAATACATCGAAAATATTTTCCGGATCCAGAAGTTCGACGGTTTTCTGGATACCGGGTTTACGAATCAACGGTTTTGTAAGTCGAAGCGGATTACTCACATAATCAAAGCCATAGCGGCCTTTTACGCACAGCCTGCTGTGGTTGGCTGGTCCATCTTTGCCGTTTACATACAGAATTTTGTCGTCTTTGACATGGTAGGTCAGCAGACATCCGACACCGCAATAGGGGCACGTCGAATCGACTTGTTTGTCTTCGATCTCAAGGCCGACTTCGTTCGCGGGCATCAGAGCTCCGGTTGGGCAGGCTTGCACGCATTCGCCACAGGCCACGCAGCTGCTGGCACCCATGGGATCAGCCATGTCGAATACAATTTCGGTATGTGCGCCGCGAAACGCCAGCCCGATCACGTCGTTGGTTTGCTCTTCACGGCAGGCTCTGACACATCGGGTGCATTGAATGCAGGCATCCAGATTTACGCTAATGGCTGGATGCGAAAGGTCGGCTTGGGGTTGCGGTCGGCTTGGAAATCTGGGTTTGCCGATGTCCAGTTTATCGGCCCAATAATCAAGCTCGGAGTTCGGAGTGTAGGGCGATTGCCCTTGTTCGGGCATATCCGATAGCAGCAGTTCCAATACCATTTTTTGCGCTTTAGTTGCGCGTTCGTTGTTGCTGCTGACTTGCATACCTTCTTGCGGATAGCGGCAGCACGATGGAGCCAGTACCCGTTCGCCGTCGATTTCGACCATGCATGCACGGCAGTTGCCGTCCGGCCGCAGTCCTTCGGTGTAACAAAGGTGAGGGATCTCTGTTCCATGTCGCTTCGCGGCCTGCAAGATGGTTTCGCCATCCGTTGCGGTTATCTCATTTCCATCCAGATTAAAACTGACTGTTTTAGCTTCGTTCAGAAAGTCAGGATTGGCAACCATTTGTATATTCTCCTCTGGGCAGTTTCCTGCCGTTTTGCATGCGTAGCGAGATTGGGTTTCATTACGCCGCAATTAAATTTTGGGTCGATTAGAAGTCAGCTTCGTGGGCGTAGGTAATGTTGGGCTAACTTAATTCGTTCGGGAAATATTTAAATACGCATTGCAGTGGATTGGGTGCAGCTTGCCCCAGGCCACAGATCGATGCGTCCAACATGACCGCGGTTAAATCGTCCAGCGATTCCTTATCCCAGTCATCCTTTTCCATGAGTAACGCGGCTTTAGTGGTTCCGACACGACAAGGCGTGCACTGTCCACAGGATTCATCCTCAAAAAATTTCATGGCATTCAGCGCGGCTTGCTTCGCGCTATCCTGATCGGATAACACCATAATAGCCGCCGATCCGATGAAACAGCCATATTCGTTGAGGGTGTCAAAATCCAGTGGAATATTTCCCATCGATGCCGGCAATAGGCCTCCAGAGGCCCCGCCTGGGAAATAGCCGTAAAATTTGTGACCCGGCAGCATACCACCGCAATATTCGTCAATGAGTTCGCGCATGGTTATACCGGCGGGCGCCAGGTGTACGCCGGGTTTTTGCACGCGGCCGCTGACCGAAAATGAACGCAGGCCTTTACGCCCATTGCGTCCGTAAGAGGTAAACCAATCCGCGCCCTTTTCGATGATGTCGCGTATCCAATAGACCGATTCCATATTGTGTTCCAAGGTAGGTCGACCAAACAACCCGACCTCCGCAAGAAACGGCGGTCGTAGGCGCGGCATGCCGCGCTTGCCTTCTATCGACTCGATCATCGCGGATTCTTCACCGCAAATATACGCGCCTGCGCCGCGGCGTAAATGTATCGGCGGGATTTTATAGCCTGATGCGGGGAGTCTTTGTTGCAGATAAGCAATTTCGTGGGTCAGAATTTCCCGGCATGCCGCATATTCGTCACGCAGATAAACATAAATTTCCGCGATATCGACTGCCCAGGCGGCGATCAGCATGCCTTCCAGAAACCGTTGTGGGTCGGTTTCCAAATAGTACCGGTCTTTGAAAGTCCCAGGTTCACCTTCGTCGATATTGATGGCCATCAGTCTGGGTCCGGCAAAACCTTTTACGATGCGCCACTTTCTTCCAACCGGAAAACCCGCGCCACCTAAGCCCCGCAGTCCGGAGTTTTCCAACGTTTTGATGATGTTTTCTGGGTCCAGTTTGCCATCCAGGCAGGCCTTAAAAGTCTTATATCCGCCGCCGGAAAGATAGGATTCGTAATCAATATAGCTCGGAATCGCGGCGTTTACGGCGTTAGTTGAAACTGCACTAGAAACTGATTCAGTCGTTGCTCTGTCGATCGGGTTTTGATGCACGACAGCAACCGGTGCATGTGCGCAGCGCCCAACGCAAGGTGCCGGAATTACGCGAACCCCATCACCCATGCTGCTTTTCAAGGCTTCCAGCAATGGTTTGGCCCCGGCAATGTCGCAAGATACCGATTCACATACGCGTATCGTTAAAGGAGGCGGGGCGACCTCTCCTTCTTTAACCACGTCAAAGTGGTGGTAAAAACTAGCGACTTCGTAGACTTCGGCCGTGGAGAGTTTCATTTCGTGAGCCAGTGCCACCAAATATTTTGCGGATATGTGCTTATAGGTATCCTGAATTTTATGCAGGTGCTCGATCAATAAGTCACGTCGGCGTGGTTCATCTCCGAGCAGCTTGCGGATTTCGTCCAATGCTACAAGATCGACCGAATGGCCCTTGGGGCCCCTGCGTTTCTTTTTGGTAATATCTTTGATATCGATTTTGGTTACCGTCACACTTTTAACCCCCAGACCGTAAACGCCGCCAACCCGCAGACTTTCCGTGGTTGGCGTGTCTTTAGTATTTTAACATGATGCAATTATCGATTAGTCGACACTGTACCGTAGCAGTATTATATAAGGCAAATCATGTTTTATTTGATGTTCCATCAGTTTTTATGATATTGATTTGGATCAGCGCGGTAGTTAACTAATGTAATGAATAGACTGGCAAGCATATTATCAGGTGGGTTATTAGGATTATGAATTCGGCCCAGATTTTGACTTTCGCGTTGGTTGGGCAACTTAAGAGTATCAGCCGGGCCGCTGAAAAATTGCACATCGGCCAGCCTGCCGTTTCGGGACAATTGAAATTGTTGCAGGAGGCGGTTGGGGAACCTTTGTACGAAAGAAAAGGCCACCAAATAATTTTAACCGCGATCGGAGAAGAATTGTTGGTGCATGCGCAAAGGCTGTCACGCGATTACCAGCAGGCTGAGGAGTTTGTGCGCAGATTGCAGGAAGTCAACAGCGGTGCATTGAGGATTGGCTCGACGACTACGGTTGCCAGCTATTACCTGCCGCGCTATGTGGTGCAAATGCAGACATTGCATCCAGGATTGCAGGTTTTTATGAAGACGGGCGATTCCATGGAGATTGTTCAGTGTCTGTCTGACTTGGATATCGGATTTATAGAAGGGCCTCTTGAAAATGACAATTTACCCGGAAATTATGAGCTATTGCCTTGGCGCGAAGATGAAATAGTCATGGTTCTGCGGCGCGACCACGAGTTGGCAAGCCAGTATCGGGAAGCCGTGCCTCTGGAGGTGTTTGCGGATTACCAGGTGATATGGCGGGAACCCGGATCTGGTGCGCGCGCTATTATAGAAAGAGCCTTGGCCAGCGCCGGTATAGAGGTGCCGGTTAATATTCAGGTGACCGGTGTAGCGGGCGTAAAAGCGTCCGTGCGGGCCGGTTTGGGGATTGGATTCGCATCGTTTCAGGCGCTCCGCCACGGTGATTCCGAATTGACATCACGTCGCATCAAGCCGCCCGACGGGATAATATGGCAGCTCAATATTTTGGCGCCAAAGGAAAAGATGCGCTCGCGGGCGGTTCAGGCGTTTTTGGAATTATGCAATGATGAACAGCTTTCTATATAGAAAGATAAGGGCTTCACGGTAGTATAGTATTCAGGTGGTCTTGTAATAAAAATGAGGTAACACATGAAATTTGGTGAATTAATGAAATTGGCAGTTGCGCTGCTTGTTTTGACTACGCCGCTGCCTGGCTGGGCGGCCGCGGATAAAGACGCAGAATGGAATCGTGTGTTGAGGAGTCAGTATTTTGGTGATCAAGCGATCCAAGAGTCTGGCGATTTGATCGAATTAACGGCGCCGTACCGTGCCGAGGACTCCGCTATGGTGCCGCTTAAGATAACCAGCAAGATACCCCAGTCTGCGGATAAATATATTCAAAAAATCATTGTGTTGATCGATAAAAATCCTGAGCCCTTTGTCGCAGAATTTATATTTTCCGAATACAGTGGCCGCGCTGACCTGGCGATGCGTGTCAGGATTAACGCGTATTCGAATGTCCGGGCTATAGCGCAGCTAAACACCGGAGAACTTCATATGCACAAAGTATTTGTGAAGGCCAGTGGTGGGTGTTCCGCGCCAATTGCCGCTGATTTGGAAGCCGCGATGAAACGCCTGGGGAAAATGAAATTCAGAGTGAATGGCGATGCGGACGGTGAAACGCCCCTGCTAACACAATTGATGATCAGCCACCCGAATATAACCGGCATGCAAATGGACCAGGTATCACGACTCGTCAAGCCGGCGCATTTCGTCAATCGCGTCAATATTGTTTTTAACGATAAGCCGGTCCTGACCGCGAAGACGGATATCGCGATTAGCGCTGATCCAAATTTTCGATTTTACTTTGTACCCCGCGAAGCGGGTGTTCTCAAGGCTGAAGTGCACGATAATAAAGGTATGGTTTTTTCGTCCAGTTATGAATTCAAGCCTTAGTCTGAACTGTCCGTGGCTTACGCACAGGTTTCGAGCCTTAAACCGGAGGCTTGCTCAAATTTGGCCACCGAAGGCATAATCGGCATGGAGATAAAATACTGTGTATATGCGTGTGTATGTATATAATATGAGTTATTGATACCCTTAGGACATCGATATGCAAACCGTACAAAACAAGAACTTGGTTAGAAAGCAACTCATGTTGTCTAATAGCAATATTGAAAAACTAGAACGAATCGCTAAAGAACAAGAATTATCTGTTGCCAGCGTGGTTAGAACGGCGATTGATTCATTCAATCCAGACAGTGTTGATATAGAAGGATCGGAATTAATGGAGTTGGTTTCTGTGCGGCTTAAAGAAGCTATTGCCGACACAGCTCAAACGCGCAAACGACTCGATAAAACATTAAAAAAATTAGAAAAAAGAAGTCTGTAAATGGCGGGCTGGAAGGACATGCTTCTTGACCTACTGCGTCTAACCGATGAGGTCAAGCGCATGAACAGAGACATAGAGCGTGTTGAATCTACGCTATTGGATGTTGATAAACGCGTGGTTAGACTTGAAACAATGGTTGAAATCGCACAGGCACAAGGCGACGCTAAGAAACTAGATTATTG